>DASSED010000289.1:0-3905 GCA_035695405.1 Gemmatimonadales bacterium | reverse complement strand
TTGGGCCGCCCGGACGAGTCCAAGGCGACAACCTCCCCATCGAGCAAGAGCCGCTCATAGGGCAGTGCGGACAATGCTTTGATGATCTCGGGGAAACAGTCTGAGAGATCGTTCCTGTTGCGCGAAAGGAGGCGAGGCTTGCTCTCGCGAGAGGCGAGGGCCCGATAACCGTCGAGCTTGAGCTCGAAGACCCAGCCGGGAGCGGAGAAGGGTCGATCGCGGGGCTCGGCCAGCATGAGCTTCACCTCATCTGGCCGCACCGCCTTCACCGTCGCACTCAGGCGCTGCAGCTCTGAACGGATGCTGGCCGCTGGGGTGCGGCCAGCCTTGAGCTCCTCGACGGTGAGGCCTGAGAGCACGGATTGGGCTGAAACGGGCTCGCCGGAGCTGCTGGCAAACTCGTCGCGCTCTTTGATGAGCAGCCAGTCGTTCTGGCTCTTCTTGAGCTTCACCAGGGTCCACATCCCCCGGAGCTTGATACCGCGGAGCTCGAATAAGAGCTTTCCACTCTCCAGACCCTCCGTGGGATCGCCGGTCGGAAGCCATTGGCCCCGGTCCCACACGATCACTGCCCCGGCTCCGTAGTTTCCTTCTGGAATGATCCCTTCGAAGTCGCCGTACTCGAGCGGGTGGTCCTCGACCATGACCGCCAATCGTTTATCGCTGGTGTTGTAAGAGGGCCCTTTGGGTACTGCCCAGGAGCGAAGTACCCCTTCCATCTCCAGTCGGAGGTCGAAATGGAGTCGTCTGGCGGCGTGCTGGTGAATGACAAACAAACCGCCGCTGGGGGTAGCGCTCTCATTCCAGGAGCCTGGTGGCTCAGGAGTACGCTCGAGAGAGCGCTTCGCTCGATAGGAATCGAGTGGGTTCGGCTTTCGAGAAGGCATAAAAAATGGTCAGCGACAGCGACCGGGGAATCTACACCACCTCCCGCGTTGTGCCTGAGATAACCCGGCCACGAGAAGCCGCGGTATGGTTTGTCAAACAAGTGCGGTACAAACACTTCCGAGTCTTGGTCCGGTGAGATCCTTGCGGGCTTCAGATTTGCGCCGTATATGGAGTCATGCCTCCACGATCAATAGGAAACGCAAGCATCTCCTTCGGGCTGGTGTCTGTCCCGGTCCAGCTCTACTCCGCCAGCGAATCGTCCGCGACGATCAGCTTCAACATGCTGCACAAGAAGTGTGGCAGCCGGTTGAAGCAGCAGTATGTCTGCTCTCAGGAGGGGACTCTGGTCGAAAAGGACGACGTGGCCAAGGGCTATGAGTTCGCCAAGGGTCAGTACGTCCGCTTCTCGCCCGAGGAGATCAAGGCTTTGGACGAGAAGGCCACCAATTCCATCGACATCGCGGAGTTCGTGCCTCTCACGGCGGTGGACCGCATCTACCTCGACAAGGTGTATTACCTCGGCCCTGACAAGGGCGGAGATCGGGCCTACCGGCTGTTGGGCGAGGCCCTCAAGGACACGGGCCGAGCCGCTTTGGGGCAATACTCCGCCCGAGGCAAGCAGCACCTGGTCCTCATCCGACCACTGGATGGCGTGTTGATCATGGAACAGCTCCATTACGCGGCCGAGCTTCGCCCGGCTTCGGAGGTTCCTCACCCGGAAACTCCAGTCAAGGAAACGGAGCTGGCTCTGGCTCGTCTCCTGATCCAGCAGACGTCCACGGATGAGTTTCAGCCCGAGAAGTACCACGACACCGTACGCGAACGAGTACTCGAAGCGATTCAGCAGAAGGTGGAAGGCCAGGAGATTACGGCCGAAGCCGCCCCGCCGGAAACGAAGATCATCGATCTGATGGATGCATTGAAGGCCAGTCTGGCCAAGACCGGTGCCGGTGCCAACGACAAAAAGCCGGCGATTCGGATAAGTCCACAATCTGAAGAAGAGGAGGTAGAAGCACCCAGAAAGCGGAAGGTCCGCTCCGGGTGACAGCGGAGGAGATAAGTCCTACATTGTTGCACTCATGGAGTCCTATACCACCCGCGATGTCGCCAGGCTGCTCGGCCTGTCCGAAGCGCAGGTTCGCTCCCAGGCTCGTGCCGGATTCCTGACTCCCGACCGAGGCCCCCGCAACTCGTACCGCTTCTCCTTTCAAGACCTCCTGGTACTCCGCACTGTCCGCGAATTAGCAGGGGCTCGAGTCCCTCCCCGCCGAATCAGGCGTGCTCTCAGCAAACTAGCCCGCCATCTACCTTCTGGAAGGTTTCTCACCGAGCTCAGGATCATGGCCGACGCCGGACGAGTGATGGTCCAGGAAGGAGAAGCTGCGTGGAACGCGGAGTCGGAGCAGCTCCAGATCGACTTTGCCGCGCTCCCGCCCACGAGCCGGCTGAGTAGGGTGGCACTCTCGCACAGCAAAGTTTCCAAGCGTTCAGTCCACCCAATCTCAGCTGCCCAATGGTTTGACCGGGGAGAGGCGCTCGAGGACTCGGCTCCCGATAAAGCAATGGTGGCCTATGCTCATGCGATTGAGCTCGATCCCCTCATGTCGGATGCCCGGGTGAATCTGGGACGGCTACACCAGCTAGCTGGGCGCCCCGGAGAAGCCATCCACCACTACCATGAGGCGCTCAGCAGAGGCGGGGACCCCACCGCTGCATTCAATCTGGGTACGGCGCTGGAGGAGCTTGGCCGCTGGGCTCAAGCCATCTCGGCCTACTCTCAGGCCATCCGTATGGATCCAGGCTTCGCTGACGCCCACTTCAACGTTTCGCGGCTGTATGAGCTCGCGGGCCGCCGTGACGCTGCATTGCGCCATCTGCGGGAGTATCAGCGCCTCTGTAGATGAAGGTCTACGTTGGTACCAGCGGTTGGTCGTACAAGGAGTGGCGCGGAACGTTTTATCCTCCCAAGCTTCCGGCCGATGCCATGCTCCGGCATTACGCCTCCCGGTTCGGCACTGTCGAAGTCAATAATTCGTTTTACCGGATTCCCCGGGAGTCGGTACTCGCGGCATGGGCCGCACAGGTGCCAGCCGGGTTCCGGTTCGTGCTCAAGGCATCTCGTCGAATCACCCACAACGGCCGCCTGGCCGATACCGACGACTCCCTGGCCTACTTTCTTCGAGCGGTAAACCCCCTAGGGCCACAACTGGGTCCGACGCTGTTTCAGCTCCCACCCACCTTCACGAAAGATGCGAATCGATTGACCGCCTTCCTCAACCGGTTGCCGCCGCGATGGCCTGCCGCACTGGAATTTCGTCACCAATCCTGGTTCGATGATGAGATCTATCAGCTTCTACGAGACCGGGACGTACCTCTGGTTGCCGTGGATGGGGGCGAGGGCGCGGGTTCGCCTTTGGTCAGCACGGCGTCGTGGGGTTATCTCCGACTGCGGCGGCTCGACTATGCCGTGGGCCAGCTCGATGGGTGGGCCCAACGAATTACAGCCCAGCCCTGGAATGAGGCCTATGTGTTTCTCAAACATGAAGATGGCAGCCCAACCGGGCCTTCCTTCGCAGAGCAGCTTCAAGGACTGCTGCAGTTGCGCCTGAGGTGACGAGGATCACGCCCGCTGCCTTCGTGAGGGACTAGTGTACGGGTGCTTTAGTGCGACACCCGATGGTCATGGAGGAATACAATGGCAAGCAATTCCTGGAATGAAGAGGACACCTGGTGGCGCAACAACTTCACCTCGCGGCCGTACGCCACGGGTCGTAAGTATGATGAGTTCCGCCCCGCCTATCAGTATGGTTTCGAGTCCGGACAGCATCACATGGGCCGGAACTGGAACGACGTAGAGAGCGATCTCAAGACGGGGTGGGAGCGGTTCGAAGGCCGCAGCGGAGCCGGATCGACCTGGGACAGCATCAAGCATGCGGTTCGTGATGCCTGGAACCGGGTTACCGGCCAGCATGACGTCGATACCGATAAGATGGCTGAGAGCGAGTACGATCGAGTTT
>DASSED010000288.1:0-8662 GCA_035695405.1 Gemmatimonadales bacterium | reverse complement strand
CGTGACCTACCAGCTCGCGAACTACGCCGTATCCGGCCTCTTCCGCCACCCGCTGCACTGCGTGTCCAATATCCCCGGTATAGTTGCCCACCCTCGCCTGCGCGATGCCCGCGCTAAGACATTCCTGAGTGACCCGGAGCAGATGCTCGGTCTCCCGCCTGACTCGTCCCACCGGCAGTGTGGTGGCAGAATCCGCGTGAAGCCCTTCCAGGTGGACGCCGACATCCACGCTCACGATGCTGCCTTCGCTCAGCACCCGCTTCGATGAAGGTATACCGTGCACGATCTCTTCATCGATCGAGGTACAGAGCGTCTTGGGGAAGCCATACAGCCCTTTGAACGAAGGACTCGCCCCCTCGTGGCTCCGAATGAACCGCTCGGCCTCGACGTCCAGATCCTCGGTGCTCAGGCCCGGGCGTAAAATCTCCCTGATGCGAGCCAGGGTACCAGCCACGATCCGCCCGGCCCGGCTCATGATGTCGATCTCCCGGGGAGACTTCAACGTGATCATGCTACTGGTCAAGGGTTTTCTGCACCCGCTCCGCGATCTCCTCGACTCCTCCGATCGCTGGAATGCGCCTCAAGACATTGCGTGACTCGTACCATTCGAGAACTGGAGCGGTCTGCTTCCGGTACGCGCTGAGGCGGGTGGCAACAGCCTCAGGATCGTCGTCGGCTCGCTGCTCGATCGCGCGCCGCTTGGCCAATCGCGAGAGAATCTCCTGGTCCGTGACGTCGAAGAAGAGCACGGCATCCATTCGCCGGCCGCGCTCCCGCAGGATGTGATCCACGCCCTCGGCCTGGGGAATAGTTCGAACCACCCCATCGAAGATGACGCCCTTGGCTGCCTCCGGCTTGGCCAGCTGCTCGCGTACAATGCCCAGGATGATATCGTCACTCACCAGGTGCCCGGCCTCCATTACCGCCTGCGCCTTGAGGCCAAGCGGTGTCCGGCGCTTCACCGCATCGCGCAACAAGTCTCCGGTGGCAAACTTGGGCAGGCCGCGGCGTTCCGCCAGCAGCGCCCCCTGGGTTCCCTTCCCCGCGCCCGGCGGCCCCATCAGAAGAATGTCCATATGACTCCATCAAAGCGAAGCGGTAAGCGGTGAACGGTAAGCGGGGCGACTCACGGAACCCCGCCAGCCATCCCCGCTCACCGCTTCCTGCTCACCGCTTACGTTATTGTCCTACATGAACCGCTGCTGCCGCCCCCGGAACTTGACCCGACCGGTCTTCATGAATCCATCATACTTGCGCAGGGTGCGATGCTGCTCAACCTGGGCGATAGTGTCGAGCAGCACCCCGACCACAATGAGCACCGACGTGCCGCCAAACTGCGAAGGCACATGTACCCACTTTGACACCAGAATTGGCACCAGGGCGACAAACGCGAGGAACAATCCACCGGGCAGGGTAACCCGGGCCAAGACCTGGTCGATGTAGTCCGCGGTGCTCGCGCCGGGTTTCACCCCCGGAATGAAAGCGCCCTGCTTCTTCAGGTTCTCGGCCAGATCCACCGAGTTGAAGATGATGGACGTGTAGAAGTAGCTGAACACCAGGATCAGAAGCGCAAACGTCAGATCGTACGGCAGGTTCCCAGGATTGAAGAAGCTGGCGATCTCGGTCAGGATCGGATTCTTGGTGAAGCTGGCCAGCGTCCCGGGAACGATGATGATAGTCTGGGCGAAGATGATCGGCATCACGCCCGCAGTAATCAGCCGGATGGGAATGAACGTCTTCTGTCCTTCTCTGATTCTCCCGCGGCCCATCACCTTCCGCGGGATTTGAATGGGAATGCGCCGGGCGGCAATGGTCATGGCAACCACGGCGGCGACGACCCCCACCAGGATGGCGAGGAACAGCACCGCGCCGAGGGGCGTGACCACGCCGCCGCGAATAAACTGAATCAGGTGGAGAGTACCGGGCCAAAGCCGCTCGAGAATGGAGAAGGTGATGAGCAGGCTCATCCCGTTACCGATTCCCCGCTCGGTGATCTGCTCACCCAGCCACATTACGAAGATGGCCCCGGTCGTGAGGGTGACCACCATGATCAGCCGGGACCAGAATCCCGGGTTAGGAACGGCTCCCGGTATGGATTCGGTGAAGAGTGCGAAGGTGTAGGCCTGAGACAGCGAGATGAACACCGTCAGGTACCGGGTCCACTGGGTGATCTTCTTTTTTCCCTCTTCGTCCTTTTGCATCTTGCCGATGGACGGAGCAACCCCGCCGGCCAGCTGGAAGATGATGGACGCGGAGATATAGGGCATGATCCCGAGGGCAAACACAGTGGCTCGGGAGAGTCCTCCGCCCAGCGCATCGTACAGGCCGAAGAACCCGGCAGCGGCAGAATTACGGATGAAGTCGGCGAGCGCGGTGACGTTCACCCCCGGGGCGGCGATGTGAGCGCCGATCCGGTAGATCACCAGGGCCAACAGAGTGAAGAGAAGCTTGCGCTTCAGCTCCTCATCCATGGCCAGATTAGGAACACGTGGTGCGGACACTTACGCCTCGATCTTGCCGCCGGCTGCCTCGATTTTGGTGCGAGCCGACGCGGATAGGGTGACCCCCCGGACGGTATACGACCGGTCGGCGTCGCCGGTGCCGAGCAACTTCACAGGAGAATCAGGCTTTCCGATGAGTCCTGCCGAATACAGGGTTTCGGGGCTGACATCGGCGGCGCTCACCTTCTTCAGATCTGCCAGGTTCACCACCTGAGTTTCCACCCGGAACGGGTTGGTGAAGCCGCGCTTCGGCAAGCGGCGGTACATGGGCATCTGGCCGCCTTCGAACCCGGGGTTGGTAGACCCGCCGGTGCGAGCCTTGTGGCCCTTGTTGCCCTTGCCCGATGTTTTTCCCAGACCGGAGCCCGGGCCCCGGCCAACCCGCTTACGAGATTGGGTGGACCCCGCAGTTGGTGAGAGACTCGACAGGGTCAGCGGAACCACCCCGCTCTGCTGGACGGCTGCTCGAGCAGCGGGTTTGCGCCGACTACGAGTCTGACCCTTGCGGGGCGATCCTGCCCGAGCCGATTTCTTTTCGACCATCAGCCTTCCTCCGCAGCAGCCACTTCAACCAGGTGCCGCACTTTAGTCAACATGCCGCGCACGGACGCGGTGTTCCGAAGCCGCACCGTCTGCTGATGGTGCCGGAGTCCGAGCGCGCGCAATGTCCGCCGCATGGTCTCGGCGTGACCGATAGCCGATCGGATCTGCTTCACCGCCAGCATACTCGCGGCATCTTCCGTGGGAATCGTCGCAGCGTGATGCCCAGGGCCTTGCCGTCCAACCGCCGGGTTGCGTCCCATCTCAGCCCTCCTGCCTCGCCCGGTACGCGATCTGATCGACCTCGATGCCGCGTTCGCGAGCGATCTGCCGGGCCGAGACCAGTGCGCCCAGACCGTGCATCGTGGCCCGTACCATGTTGTGCGGGTTGGTCGAGCCCAGGCTCTTGGTCAGGATGTCCGTGATCCCGGCGCACTCGAGCACGGCCCGAACCGGGCCGCCGGCAATGACCCCCGTCCCGGTCGCGGCAGGCTTGAGCAGCACGCGCCCGGCACCGTGCTCGCCGACCACCTCATGCGGAATGGTCGAACCGGTCCGGGGCAACTCGATCATCGAGCGCTTGGCTGCGTCGACCGCCTTGCGAACGGCCTCCGATACCTCGTTGGCCTTCCCGGTAGCGATCCCCACCTTGCCTTTACCGTCTCCTACGGCCACCAACGCATTGAATGAGAAGCGACGCCCACCCTTGACGACCTTGGCGACTCGGTTGATGGCGATGACGTTCTCGACGTGGTCGCTCGAGCGATCCTTGTCACCTCTATCGCGTCGAGGACCTCCTCGTCCCCCGCGCTCACCGCCACGACCGCGGCCGCGAGGTCGATCGCCGGCCGTTCCGCGCTCGCCCGAGGGGCGCTCGCGCTCGGTCTCCGGCGGAGCGGCGGTTTCCCGCGACTCGGCGTTCACATTCTCCTGCGGGGCTTCATTGTCCGCCATCTAGAACTCCAATCCGCCTTCGCGGGCGCCGTCGGCGACGGCCTGCACGCGACCATGGTAACGGTAACCTGCCCGGTCGAACACCACCTTGGTGAAGCCGGCCGTCTTGGCCCGCTCTGCCAGCAGCTTTCCAGTGCCCTTGGCGCGGCCCACTTTCCCGGCGCCGTCAACCTGGACACCCTCGCTTCCGTCGCTCACCCCCAACAGCGTGACCCCTCGCTCGTCATCCACCAGCTGGGCGTAGATGTGTTTGAGGGAGCGGTAGACCACCAATCGAGGCCGCTCAGCGGTGCCGGACAGTTTCCTCCGAACCCGGAGATGCCGCCGATACCGGAGCTGCTGCCTCGACTTGGGTGCATGAATGGCGCGCATGAGTTACTTGGCTCCCGTCTTGCCGGCTTTACGGCGCACGTGCTCGCCGACGTAGCGGATGCCCTTCCCCTTGTAGGGCTCGGGCGGGCGAACCAACCGCAGCTCGGCGGCAACCTGGCCCACCAGTTCCTTGTCGGCCCCTTCGACCTTCACCATGGTGTTGTTGTCCACCGAGATCTTGATGCCCTTCGGTGCCTCGTATTTGACCGGATGGGAGTACCCCACGATCAGGTTCACACCATAGGGCTTGGGTTCGGCCTTGTAGCCTACGCCCTGGATCTCCAGACTCTTGCTGAAACCCTTGGACACCCCGTCGACCATATTCTGCACCAGCGTACGGGTGAGGCCATGCAGGGCACGGTGCCGCTGCTCGTCGCTGGGTCGGGTGACCGTCACCTGGTCCTTCTCCAGTGCCACCGCCATCTCATCGTGCAGGGTTCGGCGGAGCTCCCCCTTCGGTCCTTTGACCGCGACCGTGTTCTCCTGCACCTGAACGGTGACGCCCTTGGGAATGGTCACCGGCTTCTTGCCGATCCGAGACATGCCGCCTCCTACCACACGACGGCGAGGAGCTCGCCGCCTAGGTTTGCTGTCCGGGCCTCACGATCGCTCATGAGGCCTTTCGGAGTGGAGACGATGGCCATGCCGAGCCCGTTCTTGACCCGGGGCAACTCGCGACACTTCACGTACCGGCGAAGCCCTGGGGTGGAGACGCGGCGCAGCTCCCGAATGACCGGTGTCTCGTCGTGGTACTTGAGATACAAACGCAACACGCCGTGCGCACCATCATCGAGCACCTTGAAATCGGCGATGTAGTGGTTGTCCCGCAGCAGGCGAGCAACCTCGCTCTTCAGCTTCGAGACCGGCATATCCACCCGCCGGTGGCCCGCAGAGCAGGCGTTCCGGATGCGGGTCAGCATATCCGCTACAGGGTCTGTCAGGCTCATGCTTCTTGGTTCCCCCTACCAACTGGCCTTGCGCACGCCCGGGATTTCCCCCTTCAAGGCGAGCTCGCGAAAACAAATACGGCAGAGGCCGAATTTTCTCAGCACCGCCCGGGAACGGCCGCACCGCTGGCAGCGCCGCACGGTGCGGACCTTGAACTTCGGCGTACGTTTGGCTCGTTCAGTCCATGCTGTCTTGGCCATCGTTTCCCTCAACTGCGTAACCGGTGAGCAGTGAGCGGGCAGCGGGCCATCCGGCCCATCCGCTTTGCCTTACCGCGCCATATGTCTCCATCCCTTACCGCTTACCTCGTACCGCTCACGCAACTCTCTGCGGTGTCTCACCCCTGAACGGCCATCCCAGCTCTCGCAGGAGTCCCATTGCCAGGTCGTCCCGGTGGGCGGACGTCACGAGGGTGATATCCATCCCGTGGATCTTTTCGACCCGATCGAAGTCGATCTCCGGGAAGATCATCTGCTCCTTGATGCCAAAGGTGTAGTTCCCCCGACCATCAAAGCTCCTATTGGGAAGCCCGCGAAAGTCACGGATCCGCGGGACCGCCAGGTTGATGAAGCGGTCGAGAAACTCATACATCCGAGCTCCCCGGAGCGTCACCGTACACCCCACCGGCATGCCGGCCCGAAGGCCGAAATTTGCAATGGCCTTCTTGGCCCGGGTCACGACCGCCTTTTGACCGGTGATCAATCCCAGCTCTTCGACTGCCGCTTCCAGCTGCTTGGGATTCTTCCCCGCATCACCCATCCCGACATTGATCACGATCTTCTCCAGCCGCGGTACCTGGTTCGGGTTGCTCAGACCGAACTCCTTGGCCAGCCGGGAGCGGACCGTCTTCTCGTAAAACTCTTGCAGCCGTGGTATTCCCTCGACCGCCTTGGGCGCATGGTCCACCGAGCCGGCCTGGGCCTTGTCCTTGCCCTTGGCTCCGCCCTGAGCTGGAGCACCGCTCTTGCCGGAGCTCGGCTTACTTGCCTTGCCGCCCTTGGCGTCTTTTCCGGCCTTCGGGGCCTCTGCTGTCTCTTCCGCCATTTACCGGTTCCTTGGGATCGGCTGATCTGACTTGACCGCGATGCGCTCGACAGTTCCATCTGCATCCCGCCGCCGCCGTACCCGCGTGGGTTCGCCGCTCTTGGGATCGATGAGCATCGCCTTGGAGTGGTGGATCGGCGCCGGGAAGTCCACGATGCCACCCTCGCTGGTCTGCGTCGCCCGGCGATGTCGCTTCACCACGTTCACGCCCTCGATCGTGATCCGGCCGGTGGTGGGATGCACCCGGAGCACCCGACCTTGCTTTCCTTTATCGTCTCCGGAGACGACCTGTACCGTATCGCCCTTGGTGATATGCAGGCGCACCCGCTTCGGTGCCTGATGTCGCACCCGCTTGGCCTTCTTGAATACGAGCGGTTTCATGCTTACAGCACCTCCGGCGCCAGTGACACGATCTTCATGTAGCGCTTCTCGCGCAGCTCTCGGGCGACCGGTCCGAAGATGCGGGTGGCTCGGGGCTCCCCCGCATCGTTGATCAGGACTGCCGCGTTCTCGTCGAACCGGATGTAGGAGCCATCCTTCCGCCGGGTCTCTTTGGCGGTCCGCACGATCACTGCCTTGGCGACATCCCCTTTCTTCACCTGCCCGGTGGGGATCGCGTCCTTGATGGCCACCACGACCGTGTCGCCCAGACCGGCGTACCGACGCTTGCTGCCGCCGAGCACGCGAATCACCAGCGCGCGGCGGGCACCCGAATTGTCGGCGATGCGGAGAATCGACTCTTGCTGAACCATTTATTTGGCTCTCTCAACTATCTCAGTCACTCGCCAGCACACCGTCTTGGCCAGCGGCCTGGTCTCCATGATCCGCACTGTATCACCCATCTTGGCATCATGGTCGTTCCGCGCTTTCACCTTCTTGGTGCGGGTGACCTGCTTGCCGTACACGGGATGGGCATAGCGGCGTACCAGCGACACCGTCACAGTCTTATCCATCTTGTCGCTCGTCACGACTCCCTGGCGCACCTTGCGGCTGGTGCGGGTCGAGGTCTTGGTCTCTTCAGGCATGTTTGTTCCTGTAGTCAAAAGTCAGGAGTCTGGAATCAGGACGTAGAGCCGGAGACGCCTGACTCCTGACTCCCGACTCCCGACTTCTCCTTCAAAATCGTCTTGATCCGCGCGATATCGCGGCGGATGGTCCGAAACCGAATGGGATTCTCGATCGATTCGGTGGCCGAGCGGAAACGCAGCCGGAATTTTTCCTCCGTCAGCTCGTTCACCTTGGACTCGAGATCCTCAACCGACATCTCCCGCAGCTCTTGCGGCTTCACGGTCAGACCTCCTCCCGTTTCACGAACCGGGTCCGGACCGGTAGCTTGGCGGATGCCAGCGCCAATGCCTTCCGGGCCAGATCCTGACTGATCCCCTCGATCTCGAAGAGCACCCGACCCGGCTTCACCACCGCAACCCAGCCTTCTGGGTTTCCCTTGCCCTTCCCCATGCGGGTTTCGGCCGGCTTTTTCGTGATCGGCTTGTCGGGAAAGATCCGGATCCAGACCTTGCCGCCGCGCTTCATCTCGCGGGTCATCGCCACGCGCGATGCCTCGATCTGCCGATTGGTGATCCAGCCGGGCTCCAGGCTCATCAGCCCGAACTCGCCGAACGCCACCGTATTCCCCCGGGTCGCGATCCCCTTGGTTCGTCCCTTGAACTGCTTGCGGAACTTGATCCGCTTCGGCGCGAGCATCGGTTAGGCCCCCGTGCTGTACGTCCGGCCGGCCATGTCTTCGATGACCTCGCCCTTGAAGATCCAGACCTTGATGCCGATGGTACCGTAGGTGGTCTTGGCCGTGCTGGTGGCGTAGTCGATCTCCGCCCGCAGCGTATGCAACGGCACTCGTCCCTCATGGTAGCCTTCGGTCCGCGCGATCTCGGCGCCGCCCAACCGTCCCGAGGCTCGCACTTTGATGCCTTGGGCCCCCATCCGCATGGCGCTCTGCACGGCCCGCTTCATCGCGCGGCGGAACGAGATCCGCTGAGTGAGCTGGTGGGCGATGTTGTCTGCGACTAGTTGAGCCGACAGCTCGGGCCGCTTGATCTCTTCGACATTGATGGCTGCTTCCTTCCCGGTGAGCTGCGCCAGCTCATCCCGAAGCTTGTCGACTTCAGCCCCCCGCTTCCCGATGACCACCCCAGGACGGCCGGTGTGCACCGTGATGGTGACCTTGCCCGGGCGGCGTTCGATGTGGACCTCGGAGATGGCGGCGTGGCCCAGCCGGGTCTTGAGGTACTTCCGGATCAGCTCATCCTCCTTGAGCAGCGCGGGCATGTCCTTGGTGGCGAACC
>DASSED010000287.1:0-16316 GCA_035695405.1 Gemmatimonadales bacterium | reverse complement strand
CGCGCGGATCACCCGCTGTTGCTTGTTGATCTGCAATCCCTTCATCCGCGATAGATCCAGCACTAGGCCGCCGTCGCACACGCCGTGGCCAGCGAAGCTGTGGCCGCCTCCGCGCACCGCCACGAGCAGGTTCTCCCCACGAGCGAAGTCGACGGCACGTTGTACGTCCGTGGCGTCGGCACAGCGCGCGATGAGGGTCGGATGCCGGTCGAAGCGCGCATTCCAGATCCGCCGCGCTGATTCGTACTCGGGGCTGGACGGGCGCAGTAGGAAACCGTGGAACCCCGCCGCGAACTCGCGGAACGCGGACTCGTCCATCACGCCCACTCGGCGACGGGCACGTGCGACGCGGTCTGCGGGAGCACAACCAAGGACGCCGAGCCCACCCACTGAGAGCGTCACCCCCGTGCTCCCCACGAATTTCGCGAAGTCTCTGCGACTCATCCGGCTCGACATCGTAGCCCTTTTGACGTATGCCCAGCTCCTGGCGTGGTCAGGCATCAGCGAGCAGACTGCGGGGTGTCGATTAGGAGCTCGCATCCACGGACCGTGCATCAGCTGCGACGACGGCTCAGCCTGTGCACGATCCTACGTTCCTTAGAACAGAAGCGCCCGTCAGCTGCATGGGATTGTTGGGTGGCAACCTCTAACACGCGCTGGGCTAGGACTTGCGCCGCTCGCTCACTCGTACCTTCGCCAGCTTTGCAACGAGGTCGGTTGGAACCGGCGCGTCGAGCGGGAACCGGAGCGTCCCCTTTCCCGCCCGATAAGGTGCGATCGCTTTCCCATATCTGGCCAGCATCCCGGAAGTGACCGGATAAACACTGACATGTTCCTTGAAGGCCGCGATATACAGAAGGTACCGGCCGTTAAGTTCGAACGTCGGGATGCGATAGCTAATCCGCTCCGTGATGCCTGGAGCCGCCGCTTTAATGGCGGTCCGGAGTTGCTTGAGTGCCCGGCGAGTGGCCGGCGGAGTCTTAGCTATGTAGTCAGCAACTGCGGTGGTCTTGGCCATGCTCTACGAGGTTAGAGGACGGAGGGAGGTGTGCCTCCCCGTCGCAGGCTCCACAGTCCGCGCACCGAGAGGATCATGGTGACGCCCCCGAGCCCGCCGAGTGCCCAGAGTGTCCAGACGAAGAAGAAGCCGCCGGGGGATGCGGCGATCTCGGGATAGTGTGCCCCCCTCATGTGAAGGACGGGGATGGCCGTCGCGAACAACCCCACGACGAACGTGATGACGTGGCCCCATCGCTGTTCGGCGAGCACTAGCGTGCCGTACAGGAGGACCACCAGGACGCCCAGCGCAATATTTGAAGACTCGGCCTTCGATATCCCGCGGACGATGTCGTCGGTCACGTGAAGCGTGAGCAAGAGGAGCGACAGGAGGGACGTGATCTTCAGCACGCCGTTGTTGCTCACTGGTGGTCTCCGTGTTCACGGTGGACGTGGCGCCCGGCTCGTCGTCGGCCGCGTCGAACGCCGCCGCCTAACCGACCGCGCATCAGCTGCGGCGACTGGTTCCTATGGACTATCTAACGCTCCTTCGACCGGAAGCGTCCGCCAGCTGCATACGCTTGTCAGGCAGCGCTTACGGCAAGTCATACAGTCGGTATGTACGGGATCGCGCTGGAGCACGATCGCCGTAAGCGGGTACCTCCAGCCGGATCGAATCGGGGTTAATCACCGTGTATGTCGGCGAGTCGGCCGGGTAAAAGCCGTAAAGATCCCGGACCAGCACCACTCCGGGGATAAGCCGCCTCTCCTGCCGAACGGCTACTCCAAAGGAGCACGGAGCGCCACAGTCAGTCTCGTATAGTTTAACGATATGCTTACCCGTGTCGATCGTTCCGAGGTCACTCCAACCCCATCCCATCAATGACCCAATGGCGAGAGGTACCAGGACAACGCCTGCGCAAATAAGTATCGTGCGCAGCGCAATCCGCGCAGCGGCATGGCGCAAACGGCCGACCAGATACACAGCCAGCCATGGACTCAGGCAGGTGACTCCGAAGACCACATTGTTCAGATAAGCGGGTTCGAGCCGCAGAAATGGGTTTCGCCAGTTGAGCAGCACGAGGACAACGGCGGCCACAATGCAGCTCAGGGCGATGAGCGCCTTAACGGGAGAAGCAGAGTCGTCGTATGCCACAGGACGGTTATTGGCGGCTGGCTAACGACCTGCGCATCAGCTGCGGGGACTGGTTCGTGGGGACACTATCTAACGTTCCTTAGACGTAAAGCGCCGTCAGCTGCATGCGCCTGTTAGGCGGCGTGCGCCTGATAAACCCGCTCGACTACACTTCACCCAGAAACACAGCTAACGCCATTCGGAAGAGGATCGCCGAGAACACCAGATACAGTGCTATGAAGAGCCAGTAAAGTCTCGGCTTCCTCGCTCTGTCAACGATGAAGCCGCGATTTAGCACAATTCCGTCCCTGAGGCAGAGAAACGTATAGAACAACGCGGCTAGTGACGCACCCAGCAGGAGTACTCCGGGCAGCTGTCCGTGGAGGTTCATTGGCCAGTGGTATCGGTTTACATGATCTCAGCTTGTAAGTCCGTCCGTCTGACGGACCGCGGATCAGCTGCGGCGACGCGCCTGGTTGGACACTACCTAACGCTCCTCAAACATGAAGCGCCCGCCAGCTGCATGCGATTGTTAGACGTCAGGCCCTCGCCGTCACTCCTACCTGTCCGCGGCGCCCACCGCCCCTGCGGAGGCCAAGCGGAATCTCTGCGCCGGCGGCTAAATCCTCATACCCATCAGCCAGATCCCTCGCGCGCTGCGCTTACTCGGATGAGGAGTTCGGGCGCTTACGTGGAACGAAAAGTTCTCGGACCGCCGCTTCGGTGCCGGGATGAGGTTCGCACCCATCTTTACTCAGGTACTCTCAGCCGCGTGATCATGATCTTGAACCCGTCAGGGTCCTGGACCGTGAAGCTGTAGCTGCCGAAGCGCTCACCCGGCTCCTCGGCGATCTGCCCGCCCGATTTGCGGAGCCGCTCCGCCAGGGCATCGATATCCTGAGTGGTCTCGCACCAGAGCCGGAAACCGATGCCCTTGGCTCGTTCGCGGCCCTTACCGAAATCATCCTGCGAGAGGCCCAGCTGACAGGCGCCGGCCTGGAGCATTACTCCCATCAACTTGCCCTGCTCCTCCCAGCGTTCCGCAACGAAGAAGCCCAGGCCGTTCTGGTACCACGCGATGCTCCGCTCCAGGTCGTTGACGGTGAAGGTGGGGGTGAGGGAGCGAAGGCGAAGGGTTTCAGGCTGGCGTCGCTCGACGTGCGATCGGCGGGGAGCCGAGGCGTCGCGGCCGGACGTGGCAGGGGAGCTCATGAGGTCTCCGTCGGGTAGAAGATGGAGGAAAGTTAACTCTCTCGGCCGTCTTGACCGACGTGGTACCGGGCTTCACCTTCGGGCATTCCGGCCAATGTTCGACATCCTTCACAGGAGGAAGTCATGCGTGCGCAGCGGTGGGCAGCAAGGCAGATTGGCAAGTCAATTGCAATCGTTCTCGGGCTGGCATTTGTAGTGGCGCTGATTGCTCTGACCAGCGGCAGCCAGTCGCCCGTCGCCGCCCAAGCGGAAGAAAAACTCGAGGCGACCATCTTTTCCTTTGACGGGAAGGACTTCACCAGGACCAAGACCACTCTGGTCACTGAGGACGGAAAGTCGGCCGTCAACACCAAGCTCGACCACTCCACCCCGGCCTACAAGGCGTTGCTCAAGAAGCACTCTTACGTAGGGGAGGTGGAGGTGTTCGGCCACAAGTACGATGCCGATTATGCGCCGCTCACCGGCCCCGATGGGAAGTTGACCGGAGCGCTCTTCGTCGCCACGGCCAAGTAACGAGGAGGGCCGGCGTAATGAACCGCCGCCGAGCTGATCCTCGGCGGCGGCTGCGTCGTCACACCCCGACGCTTCAGGACGAAGACTTCGATCTCCGCTTTCGTCTCGAGCTGGATTTCTTCCGGGCCCGCGGAACCTTGGCGCCCTTCTTTCGCGCTTCCGACAGTCCGATGGCGATGGCCTGCTCCCGGCTCCTCACCTTGCCTCCGCGGCCCGACTGTCCCCGCCGCAGGCTGCCCTTCTTGCGGCGGCGCATGGCGCTCTCGACGCTCTTACTGGCGCCCTTGCTGTATCTGCGGCGGCTCTTCTTTCGGGATGACGCCTTCTTGGCTGCCATTGGTGCCTCCGAGAGAAAGGGGTGGCGTCTGCAATGTATCAGCCAACCACCAGACTCGCTCGACCAAGGGTAGAGTCTGGTTTTCATCGTAACAGGTCTCCGGGCAGTAGAACTGTTGGGGTATCAATCCCCGGCCACGGGTGGTAAATTTGCATGGTCCTTCCTTCTCGCCTGCCAAGGCCGGCCGTCTCCGCCGGACCATAGGATTCCACAGTGCCAGCGCTACGAACCCCACCGTCGAAGAACGGAGGGCGCATCGTCATTTGCGACTACAACCAGTTGCTCCAGTCTGTGACGGGACTACTGCGCATGAGCGGCTACAGAGTGTACCAAGCCTATGACGGGCTGGCCGCAGAGGAGTTGTGCGGGCAACTGGCTGACATCGAACTGTTGGTGCTTAACACCTTCGGGACGGGGATTGATCTCGGGGAACTCATTCGGACGGTACGGCAGCAGCGTCCCAATATGCCAGTGCTGCACATCGGGAACTCGGTACCGGAATCCATGCCGCCCGATGTCCCCACCTTGGCAGAGGACTTCACCGCCGAAGCCCTCCTGCTCGCGGTGGAGGCGCTGATGTGTAAGCCTGCCGAGAGACTTTAGCCTACGGAGGGCTACTCGATCATCACCGTCTCCGGGGTTCTAGATTCTGGCCGTCCAAGGGGGAAGGCCGGCGGCCTCGCAACCCCGTCGCCGGAGTACCGGGTCGCCCGGATGATCGGGAGGATTGACGAGGCGGGCTAGGTGGCGAGTATCAAAGCTGACCGAGAGTGAGCCGGTCCCCCCTGCGGACACTCAACCGCAACCCCTTAAGTCCTACCTTTGTACCAAGTCAAAGCCGGACACTACCCGACCAACCCTCAACCTTCAGCGCTTCTCAGGCTGCTCCCCGCGATTCCAGATGTAGGCCACGGTCTTCCACTCTCCATTGTCCTTCTTCCAAACCGTGACGTAGTTACCGGCGCCCTGGCCCTTCTGGTGCTGCCGGGGTTTATCCCAGCTTACCGTGTATGTCCCCACCTCATAGGCCATGTCACCGGCATCGGCCACCTCGATTTTCTTGGGGTTTCGCTCCAGCACGAACTTCCCCCCAGTGAACTCGCCCGCCCAGCGATCGCGGATCTTGTCGGGTCCCTGATATCCGTCGCTGTTCTGCGGGAGATAGTAGGCATCTCCGGCATAAAACCGGCCAATTGCCGCGCTGTCCTTGGCCGCGAGGGCGTCTCGCCAGCGCTTCTCCATGCCGCGGATGGCTTGCTCTTCGGCCTGCTTATCAACCTTGGCGTCGGCTCCGGCCTTCGTGGTGTCGCGAGCGGCGACGGTGTCGCGGGGAGTCTGACAGGCCGCGATTCCGAGAGTGGTGAGTACCAGATGTACCGATGTGCTGGCGCGCATTGAAGGACCTCGCGGGTGGGTGCTGGTGTACCATGCACCGCGGTTCTGGTACAGGCAAGAAACGCCTTACCGCCGCACCATCCTCCCCGCCGTCTCCGGCCGGTTCTCCCACACCACGTTGAGGATCTTCCAGCTCCCGTTCCATTTCACCTCCTGCAGGAAGTCCACCCAGTCCGATGCCTCGATCCGCACCATCGCCACGTTCCCGTAGGTACTGAGAATGCTCAGGTCATGCCGCCGCTCCGTCGCGGGTACAGGGGCATGAGCTTTGGTGCCTTGGATCAGCTCGAGGGCGGTGAGATCGACCAGGTGACTCTTGCCAGTCGAATCGGCCCAGACCAGCCGCTTCGCCAGATGGGGGTGCAGCGCCCGCTCCATCCGAGCGCCATCGTTGGTGTACCAGCCCTGGATGTAGTCCAATGCTGTGGCACGGATTGCGGCTGAATCAGCGGCGGTCTGGGCTTGGATCGAAGGTGTAATTCCCCCGATCAGCAGCGCTCCAAGCAAGATGCTCTTCATCAGAATCTCATCGTGAGAGGGAGACTCAAACTGCACGGCGTGGGGCAGCAAACCAACGACATCGGGGCCGAGAGTGCACTTCATGTGACCAATGCGGCTCAGCCTGGGACGAATGGGACCGAAGGTCCATTCCGCCTCTGGTGCTGTTGCCCGTTGTCGGTTCCGAAGCGAAGATGATCACATGTCGGCACCAAGATCTGCCGCCTTCCGACTGGTCGCACCGTGGCTCGCCGTCGCGGTGTTCTTCAGTGCGGAGAACGTGCTGGTTGGCGTCGCGCGGCACCGCCCGTTCGACTGGCAGTGGGGCGTCTACCACGAGTTCATCTACGCGCTCACCTGGGCCGCGTTCACCCCGCTGGTCCTGGGAGCAGGCCGGCGATGGCGGCTCGGCGCGGGTGCGAGGTGGCGGACCGTGGCGCCCCATCTGGGCGTCATGGCGCTACTGGCTCCGGCACAGATCGTCACCACGTACACGGTGCACTATCTCGGGCTCGCGCTCCTGGGGCAGCGTCCGCCGGTCACGCTGGGCGAGTGGCTGGTCGGCCTCGATGGCGGGATCGTCTGGGGGACGCTCACCGGCTTCCTGTACTACTGGCTGATCCTGGGCATCCAGGCTGGATTCGCCTACCAGCGCATGTACCACGAGCAACGGGTCGCCTCCGCCGAGCTGGAGGGACGCTTGACCCAGGCCAGACTCGAAGCGCTGCGGCTTCAGGTGCATCCTCATTTCCTCTTTAATACCCTCAACGCCATCTCGGCTTTCATCGAGTCCGATCCGGAGCGGGCCCGACGCATGATCGCCCGTCTGGGCGAGCTGCTCCGCCGGACACTCGATGGTGGCACAACCGCCGAGCTGCCGCTGGCGCGGGAGCTGGAGCTGTTGGCGCCCTATCTCGAGATCCAACGGATTCGCTTCGGTGACCGGCTCTCCATCGAACTCGAGGTTCCCGCTGATGCCTCGTCCGGGCTGGTCCCCACCCTCATGCTCCAGCCGTTGGTGGAGAATGCGGTGGAGCACGGCGTGGCACGAGTGTCGAACGGCGCGCGGGTGCGGCTTCGCGCGGCGCGGACAGGGGATTCGCTCCAGCTCGAGATCGCCGACAACGGTCCCGGCCCCACGCGCAGCAGTGATGGGATAGGACTCGCGAATACCCGGGCTCGCCTTGCGGGACTCTACGGTCAGGCTCATCGCTTCGAGCTGGAAGCGAGAAATGGAGGAACCGTGGTAACCATCGAGCTTCCGTTTCGGGTCGGGCACTAAGATGCGGGTCGTGCTGGTGGACGACGAGCCGCCCGGCCGGTTGGCGCTGCGCCAGCACCTCTCCCGCGTACCCGACGCGGAGATCGTCGCCGAGTGCGGCGACGGCACCTCGGCGATCGAGGCGATTCTCCGGCACGCACCCGATGTGCTCTTTCTGGACGTGCAGCTGGGCGGGTTGAGCGGGCTCGAGGTGCTGGAGCGGGTCGGCACCGACGCAGTCCCCGCGATCGTCTTCGTCACCGCCTTCGACCGGTACGCGGTGCGCGCTTTCGAGGCCCACGCAGTGGACTATTTGCTCAAGCCGATCGACCCGGATCGCTTTCGTGAGGCCTGGCATCGGGCAGCCGAGCGCGTCGTGGAGACCGATGAGCCCGACAAGCGGGTCGCCGCATTGGTCGGACGCGAGTCGGTCCCACTCGAGCGGTTCGTGGTCCGGGGCGGCGGACGACTCGTGTTCGTGCCGGTGGAGTCAGTGGATTGGATCGAGGCGGCGGGGAACTATGTGCGCCTGCACCAGGGCGACAAGGAGCACCTATTGCGGCGTACTATGGCCGGGTTGGCGGCGAGACTTGGCGAACGGTTCGTGCGGATCCGCCGGACGGCGCTGGTCAACGCGCGGGCAATCAGCGCGTTGGAGCCGTACGGCAAGGGGAGCTATGTGGTCTACCTCCGGGACGGCCGCCGGCTTATCTCCAGCCGTTACGCCGGACGGGCCATTCGCCGGCTGATCGAGAGCTGATTACCGCTTACCGACTCTCACTCACCCTTATCGGCATCGTTACCATAGTCTTGCCCGCCCAGCGGAGCCGCTTCTCGACCGCGAGCGCCGTCTCGTTGTGCAGCAACCGGTGATACCACTTTTCCCGCTTGAAGATCATCTTGCCCGCGAAGAACACCGCGTGGGGGAACTCCCTGGCCACCTTTAGGGAGACCCGCTCCGCCTCGGCCACCGCTTCGGTGCCGATCCCACTCCGGCCGGTGGCCGGCACACCGAGATCGTGGGCCAGCTTCACGTACTGCGCGAGCACCTCAGCGGTGCGCTTCCCGAGCTCCTCTACCGCGTGCTCGCCCTTGAACTCGCCCGAGTCCACCACCCCCACGGAGATGAAGACGATGCCCTTGAAGTGGCCCGGGAAGGTGCGAAGGATGTTGAGCACGGTGTGAATCCCGACCCCGCCGTAGGAGCCCACCAGCACCGCAGCGATCGGTTGACGCGGGCCAGGTTCTACCAGCGAATCCGGGGCCCGCGAGGGTGCCCGGTGAGGGAGGTCGCCCAGCTCCTGGTACAGCGCATCGAGCTGGGTGTTCACCGAGCGATAGTGCCGGCGGATCACGAAGCAGAGCCCGATGACGAGCGTCGTGATCACCACCGTGACCCATCCACCGTGAGTGAACTTCTCGTACAAGGTGACCATGAGGATCGTTGCGCAGAGTCCGAGTCCCACCGCAAAGAGGGCCAGCCGGGTCCGCCACTCCCGCCGGCGGTGCCGGTGGGTATACCAGAAGCGCAGCATCGCGAGCATCGAGAGTGAAAAGGTGAGAAAGACGTTGATGCTGTACATCACTACCAGGTGGCCCACGTTCCCGATGGTGTACACCAATGCCGCCAGGGCTGCCACGCCCATGAGGAGAATGCCGTTCTGGGTGGTGAGCCGCTCGGACAGTGCTGCGAAACGGTGCGGCACCCACGAGTCCACCGCCATGTTGGCCAGCACCCTGGGCCCGTCGATGAACCCCGCTTGCGCGGCGACGACCAGCAGCATGGCCTCGGAGAAGAGGGTCAGGACCACGAAGGTTCCGCCGTAGGGAGCTCCATCCGCCAGCGTCTCGGTGAGCACTGCATTCATCGTTTTTCCCTCGACCGGCGCGACCTGCCACAGCAGATAACAGAGCAGGAGGCCGGACGCCGTAAAGGCGAGGGACATGCCCATGTAGAGCATGGTGCGTTTGCCGGTCTGGACCTTGGGCTCGCGCATGATTGGCAAACCGTTCGACACCGCCTCGATCCCGGTATAGGTCCCGCCCCCCAGCGAATAGGCCCGCATGAAGAGCAGCAGGAGGCCACCCAGGCCCAGGGTGGCGGCACCCTGGTCGAACCCCTGACGCACCGACCTTCCGGTCTCGGCCAGTTGGGGCAGATGCCCCAGAATTCCCCAGCCGATGACGACCGCGTGGGTTATGAGAAAGAGAAGAAAGACCGGCAACAGCGTGATCACCGACTCCCGGACGCCCCGGATGTTGAGCGTCATCAGCAGCAGGATGAACCCGAACTCCACACCCACCTTGTAACCCTGCCACTCGACCGGGAGGAAGCTGAAGAGGGCGTCACCCGCGGCCGCGATGGAGATGGTTATGGTGAGTACGTAGTCCACCAGCAGCGCCGAGCCCGAGACCACACCCACGCCGGGGCCAAGCAGATTGCTGGCGACCACGTAGCCGCCGCCGCCGGTAGGGAACTCCTCGATGATCCGACGGTAGGCCGCGGAGATGAGCAGCACCGT
This sequence comes from Gemmatimonadales bacterium, assembly GCA_035695405.1. Taxonomy (GTDB): domain Bacteria; phylum Gemmatimonadota; class Gemmatimonadetes; order Gemmatimonadales; family GWC2-71-9; genus CAVVWJ01. The sequence continues at coordinate 6,447 of DASSED010000287.1, read as the reverse complement.
CGTGGCCATGAGCGCCGCGAGTGCTATGGCGAGATAGGTGTGATGACCCAGCGCCTTGAACGCCTCCTCGGGACCATAGGCCGAGGACGACAAGCCATCGGCGCCAAGACCAACCCAGGCGAGAAACGGGATCAGCGACAGCCGGTGGAACAAACGGCTGTCCCGTAAATCGCGGGGTTGGCCCACGAGAAGCCGCCGGACGCGACGGGCCAGGGTCGCGGATGTTATCTGTGAGTCGGTCACGGATGTCTCCGATGGAGCACGACCGAGAATACCGGGGTTGGGGAGCACTGTCAGGCGGAAGGGCCGAATCTTGATAGAATCTTGATACTCCTCTGATCTACTTTTCGTGACGGACCCCGAAGGGATTGGCAAGTGCGAAGGATCGCTGAATACGGCTGGGCCATTGGAATCATCGCCGTCACCACCGGCCTCGCGCTGGTACTGCGGCCCTATCTCCAGACCATCGACATCGCGATGGTGTTCCTGCTCGCAGTCGTGGTGGTAGCCTTCCGCTTCCGGCGCGGCCCTGCGGTGGTCGCATCGCTGCTCAGCATCGCGGCGTTCGACTTCGGTTTCGTGCCTCCGTACTACACGTTCGATGTCAGGAACCCGGACTTCTTTCTCACCTTCGCCGTGATGCTCGGCGTCGCACTGGCCATGAGCCAGCTGACCGGCACGATCCGGGAACAAGCCGAGGAGTCGAACGAGCGGGAACAGCTGGCGGCCGCTCTCTATGCGTTGAGCCAGGATCTCGCTGGCGCAACCACACTCCAGGATCAGCTCGGGCTGATCACGCGCCACATCTCGACCGCCGGAAAGGGAGAAGTGCTCGTGCTGCTCGACGATGGCGACCCGGACCCGACCGACCACGCCCCCGAGCTCGGGATGTTCGACAGCGTGGCGGTGCGGGTGGCGGCCCAATGGTCGCGCGATCACGGGGAGCCGGCCGGCTGGGGAACCGCGCACTGCGCCGGGGCGGAGGCGCTGGTGGTGCCGCTCCGAAGCCCGAGCCGGGTCGGCGGCATCATCGTGCTGCGACCGGAGAAGCCGGATGGCGTGCTGTCACCCCGGCGGCGGCGGTTGATCGAGGCGTTGGCCGATCAGGCAGCGCTTGCCCTGGAGCGGGGACAGCTGGCTGAGCGCCATGAGCAGGCCCGCATGGAGGTGGAGTCGGAGCGGCTCCGGACCGCGCTGCTCAGCTCCCTGTCACACGATCTCCGCACGCCGCTCAGCAGCATCGAGGGCGCCGCGAGTAGCCTGCTGGAAGGATCCGACAGACTGTCGGACGAAACCCGTCGGGAGATGGCTCAAACCATCCTCGAGGAGTCGCGCCGGATGACCCGGCTGGTTGCCAATCTTCTCGATATGGTGCGGGTGGAGACCGGCGCACTCGCGGTGCACAAGGAGTGGCAGCCCCTGGAGGAAGCGCTGGGCGTGGCCCTGGTGCGCCTCGAGGAACGCCTCGCCGGTCACCCGGTAGAAACTCGCCTGGCGCCGGACTTGCCCTTGGTGCCGGTCGACGATCTCCTGGTCGAGCAGGTATTCATCAACCTGTTGGAGAACGCGAGCCGCCACACGCCCGTAGGGACGCCCATCACCATCTCCGCCTGGCCTGAGGGCCGCTCCGTGATCGTTGAAGTGGCCGACCAGGGTGCCGGGATCCCAGCGGGTGAGGAGGAAGCGGTCTTCCGCAAATTTCACAGAAGCACCTGTGCGGATCGCACCAGCCCGGCAGGGGGCTCCGGGCTCGGGCTCACTATCTGTCGAGGTATCGTGGGCGCGCACGGGGGCCGAATCTGGCTGGAGCGCAACGGGGCCAAGGGCGCCGCGTTTCGATTTACCCTGCCGCTCGACGGGCCACCGCCGGCGACTGTGCCGGACGAAGCCCTGGACTAAACGATCGATGGCGAGCCCCACTCCGGTCGTACTTCTGATCGAGGACGAGCCCCAGATGCGCCGCTTCCTCGGCGCGACGCTTCGGGCCCACGATTGTCAGGTGGTCGAGGCGGCCACGGCGCGCGAGGGGTTAGCGCAGGCGGCCGGCCGGAACCCCGATATCATACTACTCGATCTGGGGCTTCCGGATCGCGACGGACTCGAGGTGACGCAAGAGATCCGCCGCTCGTCCCGGACGCCGATCATCGTGATCTCAGCGCGGGGCCAGGAGCGCGACAAGGTGACGGCGCTGGACCTCGGTGCCGACGACTATCTGACCAAGCCGTTCGGCGTCCCGGAGCTGCTGGCCCGGGTCCGCGTCGCCCTGAGACACTCGGCGCCCGCCGGAACGAACCCCACCGATCCGGTGTTTCAGAGCGGTGACTTGCGGGTTGACTTGGTACGGCGGAGGGTGTTCCGCAACGGCGAAGAGGCCCACCTCACACCCACCGAGTACAAGCTCCTCACGTCGATGGTGCGGCACGCTGGCCGAGTGGTGACCCACCGGCAGCTGCTGCAGGAAGTCTGGGGTGCCAACTACCAGGAGCAGAGTCATTACCTGCGGGTGTATATGGCCCAGCTCCGGCACAAACTGGAGCGAGATCCCACGCGACCAAAGCTGTTCCTCACCGAGCCGGGTGTCGGGTACCGCCTACACGAGGGTGAAAGCTGACGGGGGCCATCGAGTAGACTGATTCAGCGCTCACCGCTCACCGCTCCCCGTCCCTTCCGGAAGCAGCTCAGCTCTGGTAAAGACCACTCCGTTGTGCACCACGAGCCGAACGCGGCGCGCGTTCTTTATGTCCTTGGTGGGATCCGCCTCGAAGGCTACCAGGTCTGCCCGTTTGCCTCGTTCGACCGAGCCCACCTCGGTGTCGAGTGCCATGGCTCTGGCCGCGACGATCGTGGCGGAGGCGAACACCGCGGCGGCCGGCATACCCGCCTGTTCCATCAACTCCATCTCGCGATAGACGCTGGGGCCATGTGCGGTGCCGGGGTTCCCGGCGTCGGTCCCCATGGCGATGGGCACGCCGGCCCGATACATGCGCCCGAGATTGTCCATCGAGGTAGTCATCAGGTCGCGGGCAACGGGTCCATTCCAGAACTCCCGGGCGCGTTTGGTGATACTGTCCGGCAGCACCGTTTCCAGCTTGCGACGGGTCTCCCGATCCACGCAGTCCAGGGGATAACGCAGCCCGGGCGATCGGCCCATGGCCACGTCGGCGTAGCCCTCCAATACGGTCAGAGTTGGAATCACGATGGTTCCAGCTCGCTTGACTGCCTGGAGAAATTCCTGGTCGACTGTGCCAGTCTCCACATCGTGCACCAGCACCTTCGCTCCGGCTGCGACCGCCTCCTTGGCATTGGGTAGCTCGGTGGCGTGCACAATCAGACGCAGTCCCGCCTTCCGAGCCTCATCACCCGCGGCAACCAGCATCGCCTTGGCCCAGGGGTGCAGTGAATCGGGAACCTGGATGTACCAGACCTTGATCGCCTCCGCGCCGGCAGCCCGGTGGGCTCGAACCGCGGCTCGTACCGTGGCCTCATCCCGCATGAAATCGAACTGTCCCATCATCTGGGAATCCACCGTGATGGTGGAGAGCAAGGGCCCCGCGGCCACGACTCTCGGTGCGTCGCTCGCGCCACGGGTGCTGCGTGCCAGCTGGTAGGTCCAAGGGAATCCACCCACATCGAACACGGAGGTCACCCCACTGCACAGATCGGCGCGATGAAACCGATCGGGGTGCGCCTCCAGAAAATGAACCACCGAATCGTACGGATACTGGGCCCTGAGATCGGCGGCATCTGGGCGGCCATCCACCCAGCCGGTCTGAGAGTAGTGGACATGGGCGTCGATCAGACCGGGGCCGAGATAGGTGCCGGTCAGGTCGACGATCTTCGAGCCGCTGGGGCGGGGACATGCCGTCGCCGTCCCGGCGCAGACGATGCGTCCCTGGTCCACGGTGACGTTGGCATTCGGGATCGGCCTCACACCGGGGCTGATGAGCGTAGCGTGCTGCAGCGAGAGGGAAGGGGGGCCCGATGGGGGAAGCCGGGAGTTCGGGGCCGCGCCGGAATGGCACGCCAGGGTCAGCAGCAGCAGCCAGGCGAGGGGGACATGCGTGACGGTGATCTGTGCCGTATGACCGGTACGCTCCGACATATTCCTCGTCTCCTCTCTCGACAATCTCCAGATATCTGACTAATGTCAGAGAATGACCCCTACCAAGGACATCGCCCAGGTCCGGCGGTTCAATCGGCTGGTGACCCAGCGGATCGGAGCCCTTAACGACCACTTCCTGGGTCGGGATCGCCCTCTGGGCGAGTCGCGCCTGCTGTATGAGATCGGCCACCAGGGGTCTGATCTTCGCGAGCTCCGCCAGCGCCTCGGCCTCGACTCCGGCTACGTGAGCCGGCTGGTCGGCTCCCTGCAACAGCGAGGCCTCATCCGGGTGGTCCAGGGCGATACCGACCAGCGGGTTCGCACGGTATCCTGGACCGCGGCCGGGCGACGGGAGGTTCGCGAGATGAATAAGCGCTCGGATCGGGCCGCCGCCACTCTGCTTCGTGCACTACCACCGGTCCAGCGTACCCGGCTCATTGCCGCTATGAACCAGGTCCACGATCTCTTGCGGATGGTCGGCCTGGAGATCGTCCGGGTCGATCCCGCCGACCCACCTGCCCGCTGGTGTGTGGCTCAATATTATGACGAGCTGAACCGGCGCTTCGAGTCAGGGTTCGATCCGTCCGCCAGCCTACCCGCGGATGATGGCGAGCTCGTGCCGCCCAGGGGCGCGTTTCTGGTGGCCATGCTGGATGGGGAGCCGGTGGCCTGCGGTGCCGTGAAGGCAATCTCGCGTCGCATCGGGTCGCTTAAACGCATGTGGGTGGCTGGAAGCGCCCGGGGATTCGGTATTGGCCGCCGAATGCTCGAGGCGCTCGAGGTCCAGGCACTGAGGCTCGGTCTGACGACGGTGCGGCTGGAAACCAATGACGCACTCCAGGAGGCCATCCATCTGTATCGAACCGCGGGCTTTCGTGAGGTTGCGCCCTTCAACTCCGATCCCTATGCCCGCCACTGGTTCGAGAAGCGCTTGAGCAAGTAGGCTCGAGAATCGCTTCCATCACCCTCGCAGCATCAAACCAATGAGCGCAGCACCGAGGACGATCACTGGTTCCGGGATACGCCGTGGGAGCCAGGTCAACCCGAATGCGCCGGCCGCGATCGATGCGGTGATGACGTCAACTATCGATTGACGGCCTAGGACAATTACCGCTCCTGCGATGGCACCGGTCGCCGCACTCGTGACGCCGGTGACCACTGCGAGGAGCCAGGGCCGATCGCCGTACCGGTGAAAGTAAGGGGCCGGAACGATGGTGAAGAGGAACGCCGGGAGAAACGTGGCTCCGGCCGCGACGCATGCACCTGCCAACCCCGCCACGAGATAGCCAATGAAGCCCGTGGTGATCACCACCGGGCCGGGTGTAATGAGCGCGACCGCCACCGCATCGAGGAACTGGCGCTCGCTCAGCCAACCGTGCTGCAGCACCACCCCACCGTGGAGAAACGGAACGATGGCGAGCCCGCTGCCAAAGACGAAGCTTCCCGCGTAGGCGAAGAATCCGAGCATCTGGAGCAGCAGAATGGCGCTTCCCGCCTCGGCGAGCGTACCTCGCCGGCGGAGTGCCGGGGGCGGCGCACGGACCACCCAAACCAGGACACCCGATGCCAGAATCAGCGAGACGATCTCACGGCCAGTGATCGCCGTGGCTACGGCAACGGTCGCAAACACGGCCAGGAGGAGAAGGTCCTTGCCGACTGTCTTTCGTGTCAGCGTGTAGGCGGTTCGGGTGATGAGCCCGATGACCGCCGCTCCAACTCCATAGAAGACGGCCTGCATCCATGGCAGCCCACCGTATCGGATGTAGGCCCACCCGAGAACCACCACCATCAGAAAGCTGGGGGCTACGAAGGCGAGGCCGCAGAGTGTGGCGTTCCTGACACCGCCACGGATATAGCCCAGGTAAAAACAGAGTTGGGCGGCGAGTGGCCCGGGTGACAGTTGAGCGAGCGCAAGACCCTCGCGGTACTCCGCCTCGGTGACGATGTGCCGAGTCTCGACCAAGTCTCGATGCATGTAGCCGACCAGGGCGACGGGCCCGCCAAACCCAATCGCGCCGAGACGCAGAAAATAGCCGGCCAACCCAGTCTGGTCGGTCGGCCCACCCGGAATAGATGCTCCTTTCGGCTGGAACGAAGCGCGAGCCATACTCTCACTCTGCTCCCGTCTCACCGGTTCTCACCTGTCCCTCTTACCTCTCCCCTCTTCCCGCCGCTACCTTCTACGTGACACAACGCGGAGTCGCTCGCATGAAGACCGAAGAAACCTTGGGTGAGACCCCCGCCGAGCGGGAGCCAACCGCCGTCTCCCACCGGCGAGCGGGATTCGTATCCGGCCTGATGCTCGGCATCCTGATCGGCGCGGGGTTCGCGCTTCTCTTTGCACC
>DASSED010000286.1:0-13401 GCA_035695405.1 Gemmatimonadales bacterium | reverse complement strand
ACTGCCGCTGCTCTTTCTGATGACGGGATTGTCGGCCCGGCTCAGGACCTTGGCAATGCGCTGGGGCCGCCGCTGGCTCCCCGGAGTGATGATCTACGCCCTGCTGTTTACCCTGCTCTACGCCGTGGTCACCTTGCCGCTGGCCTACTATGAAGGCTTCGTGCGGCCGCATGCGTATGGCTTATCCAATCAGAGCTTCCACAAGTGGTTGTCCGACGCAGTCAAGACTCTGGGTTTGACCGGAGTGGGCGTGGCGCTGGTACTGTGGATTCCGTACCTCCTGCTCCGCCGGAGCCCGCGACGGTGGTGGCTCTATGCCGGACTGGCCACCCTGCCGATCACGACGTTCCTGCTCATCGTGTCTCCAGTCTGGATCGACCCTCTGTTCAACCGATTCGGCCCTCTGGAAGACCGGGCCCTCGAGACCCGCATCCTGGCTCTCGCCGATCGGGCCGGCATTCCGGGCAGCCGAGTCTATGAGGTTCGCAAGAGCGTCGACACCAAGACCGTCAACGCGTACGTCACGGGGGTGGGCAGCACCAAGCGGATCGTTCTCTGGGACACGATTCTCGCCAAGTTGAACCCGGATCAGATCGCCTTCGTCATGGCGCACGAGATGGGTCACTTCGTGCTGCATCACGTGCTGGCCATCATCGTCGGATCGACTCTGTTGACGACGCTGTCGCTCTACGTGGTCCACCGGGTGGCCGGCCGGGGCATAGACCGATATGGGACTCGATTCGGGTTTCATGAGCTAGCCGATGTCGCGTCCTTTCCCCTGCTCCTCTTCCTCGGCAGTCTGGTTTCCCTGGTGGTATCACCGGGGGTGCTGGCCTACAGCCGACACCAGGAGCACGAGGCCGATCGCTTTGGCCTGGAGCTGACTCAGGACAACCGGGCGGCGGCGAGCACGTTCGTGACGCTTCAGGAAGAGAACCTGACCGTGCCTGAGCCGGGGCCGGTCTACACTTTCTGGCGGGCCAGCCATCCTTCACTCGCCGACCGGGTGGATTTTGCCAACCGCTATCGCCCCTGGAAGACGGGACAGCCATCCCGGTACGGCCGTCTGTTTCGGTGAGAGCCCTGTGTCGCTCGTCACGGCGTTTCCCGGTTATGCTTGATCATATAATGGTTCGCGAACCGGCTTCGCAGTGCGGGAAGCCGGGCTCGTCTCACCGACGCCCTCAGAGAGGGTTCCATGAAAACCGGTATGTTCGTCGCGCTGGTGCTGTCGGCTGTTGGGCTGGGCTCGTGCGGGGGCCATCAGGCAGTGGAGATCAACCCGGCCAATCAGTCACTAGCCCCCCGTTGGAACGGCACGCTGTCATCGCCGCCCGAGTTGGCAGGAGTCTCCGCCGTGCGGGGTTCAGCTTGGATGGGAACGGACGAGAAGAAGCCGGATCAAACCTTGGCCCACATCGAGATTGCCAACGCCGTGCCCGGGGCCGTGCATCCCTGGCATGTTCACCGGGGTCATTGCGGTTCGGATCAGGGAATTCTGGGCCCGGCCGACGCCTACGGGGCGCTGAAGGTGAACGGTGATGGAAAGTCGAACTCGACGGCAACGTTGCAGATGCCGTTGCCTAAAACGGGTGAGTACTTCGCGAACGTGCACGCGTCGTCCAGGAACATGAATACCATTGTGGCCTGCGGCAATCTCGCTCCACCGTCTCGCTAGTCTGCCAGCGCATGTTTGATGGTGGCGGCCAGCCACTCGGCTTCGCGCTTGTCGCGGACCGAGCGGCCGGCCACCACCTTCTTGCCGTTTTTCAGGCGTATCACCACATCATAGTATGGCACATTGCCGGCCTGCATGCCGATCGCGGGCGCCACGTCGGACACGTCCGCCGCAGCCAAGCGGCGACCCTCGCCCGGGTGGAGGTACCCCGCCGCCACCGTGATCGAGCCGCCGCTCACCACCACGCGTGACACCTTGAGCCACAGGTCCAGCACGCCCACGGTGATCAAGAGACCAAAGAGCGCGGTCATGATCGGGAAGATCAGCGGAATCCGGAAGTACAGCTGGATGCCGAAGGCTGCCCACCAGATGACCATGAACGCCGTCAGGCCGATCGCCGCCCCGGTATTTCGTGCGGCAGGAAACAGGATCTCGGTATCCCGCGGATTCGTGGTGACCCGGACTTTCGAGTCTGCCGGCTGATGGTAGGATGCAATCGAGGCCGATGGGGCGGTCGAGCCCTCAGTGTCATCCGCGATCTCGCTGGCAGGCGTACGGAAGACAGGCACCTCGAAGGTCGAGTCATAGTCGACGCCCGGCACAACCGCCGAGACGTGGAGCCGCCAGAGCACCCGGTTGCGCGAGTCGGTCGTGTCCCAGGGCTCCGCATCCGACGGAATGCGAAACGAGACCGGGATCCTCACTGCCATCCCGGAGTAATCGCGGATCTGCTCGCCTCTGATGCGCTGCTCCTCCTGCCACAGGATCGTTTGCGAGGTCGAGCTGCTCTTGCCGCTTCGGGTGGTAACCAATCGGACGCAGGTGAGCTCGACTCGAAATCCCTCCGGAGGAACCGCGTCCATGCCGGCCCGAACGGTGCCCTCCAGGGTGTGACCGATGACGCCGGGCAGGGTGGATAGCTCTAACCGGGAGACACCGTACCGGCGCTCGCGGAGCGTAATTCGTACTGCCCGCGCGAGCAGCCACAGACCAGCCAGGGGGAACAGCAGGACGACGAAGATTGCGGGCTTGTTTTCGGCCAGAGCGGCCCGGATCCCGAAGTAAGCCGCGGGCAGGCTGACCAGATTCCAGAATACGGCAAAGATCCAGGCGCCCAGCAGGTCCATCCTGCCCGAGTCCTCGATCCGCCGAGCAGCCCAGCTCGGCCGCCAGAGCCAGGGCTCGGCCGGGTGTCTGGCTCGGAGGGCTGCCTCCTCCTTCGACTTGGTATACCCCGCTCTCATCCCCACCAGCCCGCCGTAGCCCACGCCTCCAAAGGTCAGCGCAAATACCGCATAGAGCAGAGCCTCATGCCAATTGCCCAGCTGAGTCAGTCGGATGGCGCGGAGAGCGGTGAAGGTTCCCACAGCGGCGAAAGGAAGCAGGAACAGGATGCCACACCCGGACGCGATCCGATTACCGAATGGCGTATCACGTGCCGGGATCGGATCTTTCGCGTCGAGACCCGGATTGGACATCATCCCTCCCGCCGGAGCCGGTGGCGATCGGTGTGTCGGCGCGTCCACCCCACTCGGACCACGCTCCATCGTAGACCGCCGCGCCGTGTCCCAACAGATGCAAGGCCAGCACCAGAGCACACGCACTGGTCCCAGACCCACACGTGGCTACGACCGGCGCCGAGAGATCGATTCCCGCGGCCTCGATCCTGTCGCGCAAACGGTCGAGAGGAAGCATGGTGCCGTCGGCATTCACCAGTTCGGTAAACGGGAGACTGCGGCTTCCCGGAATGTGACCACCACGTATTCCGGGTCGCGGCTCGGGCGCAGTACCGGCATAGCGGCCCGCCGGGCGGAGATCCACCACTTGCTCCCGGCGGGTCTCGAGGTTCGCGCGAAGCTGGGAAAGATTGCGGACCCATTGGTGAAAGAGTCGCGCGGTAAAGGTCCCCCGGGGGAGAGTTACCCGGCCGAACTCCAGAGGTCTTCCTTCCCGCCGCCACTTGCCGATGCCGCCATCGAGCACCGCTGTCCGTTCGTGGCCGAAGGCACGAAAGGTCCACCACACCCGGGCCGCGCTGAGATTGACACCCGACCCGTCGTACACCACCAGAGTATCCGAGTGGTTGAGTCCCAGCCGAGACATGGCTTCCGTGAAACTCTCCGCGCTGGGAAGCATGTGGGGCAACGAGGTGGCAGGATCACTGTGGGCATCCAGGTCGAAGAAGATCGCGCCCGGGATGTGCCCAGCCTCGTATTCGGCAGCAGGATCGCGACGGCTGTCCGGCAGATACCACGATGCGTCGATCGGCCGAATACCAGGCCGGCCGAGGCGATCCGCGAGCCACTCGGTGGATACCAGCGCCTGCAGCTCCCGGGTCACGGAATCAGCAGCAGCTTGCCGGTGGTCCGTCGACTCTCGAGCTCACGATGCGCCTGCGCCGCCTGGGCCAGGGGGAATTCACCCCCTATCGTGACCTGAAGCGAGCCATCCCCCACCCAGCGGAGCACCTGGTCGGCACGCTCGAGCAATTCGGCGCGGGTGGCCGTGTAATGATGGAGGGTCGGCCGGGTGAGAAAGAGGGAGCCTTTTTGATTGAGCAACTGGGGATCGAGCGGTTCGACCGGGCCACTCGACTGGCCGTAGAGCACCATCATCCCGCGCGGCGCCAGACAGTCGAAACCCTTGAGAAAGGTGGTCTTGCCCACTGAATCGAAGATTACCTGCACCCCGGCTCCGTCGGTGATTCGCTTGGTTTCTGCGACAAAATCTTGCTGAGTGTACAGGATGACCTCGTGGGCTCCGGCTTTGCGGGCCAGCTCAGCCTTGGCTTCGGTGGAGACGGTGCCAATCACCCGGGCGCCGCGCTGGCGGGCAATTTGGCAGAGCAAGAGCCCAACCCCGCCTGCAGCGGCGTGGATCAGACAACTGTCCTTGGACGATAAGCGGTATGTGGAGTGCGTCAGGTAGTGGGCGGTCATGCCCTGAAGCATGACGGCCCCGCCCAGGCGAGTGGGGACCTCTTCGGGCAACGGAACCAGCCGCTCCGCCGGAGCCAGAGCGAATTCAGCGTAGGCGCCTATGAAGCTGGACGATGCGACCCGCTGCCCTACCCTGACAGCACTGACTCCGGCACCAATCTCCTCGACCACCCCCGCCGCCTCACCTCCGGGTGTGGTAGGAAGCGGAACGCGATACAAACCTGTCCGTTGGTATACCTCGATGAAGTTCACCCCGACCGCCTCGATCCGGACGAGAGCCTGACCCGGACCGGGTGATGGCCGGGGAATCTCCTCGAGGCGAAGGCTATCCGGCCCGCCGGTTTGATTGACGCGAATCGCTTTCACAGGGCAGCCTGACTAGAGAGGTCTAGATCCGCGCGAGGCGACGCTCCGGACCGGCATAGGCGGGATCGGGGCCTGATCGTCGCTCGAGCCGCGCATGACTGACCGACAGAGGTCCCAGATCTGCCCCTCGCCGCTGGAGAATGGCAAAGGCCTCGTCTATCCGGGCATTCCCTCGTACCGTAACCAACGTTCCGCCGGCGCGAAGTCCTTCATCGAAATACTCCGCCTCGGACTCGGATACGCCCATGGTGGTAAGCGCACCGACCAATCCTCCGGTGGCCGCACCGATGCCGGCACCCATTAAAGCGGAAGCGAGCACTCCTCCCAGGACAACGGGGCCCACTCCGGGAATCAGGAGTGAGCCGATGAGGCCGAGCAACCCTCCGACCACTCCACCACTCACCGCACCCGCACCTGCTGCGGCCTCCATCGATGGCGCTGCGGACTCGGGTGCTGGTTCCGGTTGCGGGGCGTCGATTCGGTCGTGGGTGGCCACCCCGATGTTTTCATTGGGAAATCCAGCATCCTTGAGGTCGCGAATCGCTTCCTCTGCCTCGGCGCGGCTCCGAAAGAGCGCCACCAGAATCCTGCCGATGGTCTCGGCGCCTGGAATGGGATCGGGAGTACTGGGTGTGAACGTCACGGAGCCTCCATGTCAAACTACCCGCTGCATGATGCAGCCTGCAGAACCAACTCGAAGGCTCAAGCTAAGACCCGGATTAATGAAGGAGCGTGACCATGCTCACAGGATGGGAAGCAGTCTACGCCGCTACGGCAGACTCGAGCACATCGTCGGCGGGGGAGCGGCCCTGGCGAGTATAGCGGTCGAAGAAGGCGGTGGCCTGATCCAGATCCGAAGGATGGAAGTAACCCGGTCCGAGGCACTGACAGCCTTGGAGCGCCACCTCGAAGAGATCCGAAGCGGTACGGGCGATGGTGCTGTCGTGGAGACCATACCGGCCAGCCCGCTCCAGGAGGCCGAGGTCGGGACGCCCGAGGAGATCGGCGGTGGCGTGCAAAGCCCCCGGATGGTAGAGGATCCCCGTAGCGAGCGCGAGCGGCGCGGCGTACCACTGCGGCTCGATCGCGTCAGGAGAGCGAAGCTCGAGGTGTCCCCGGGGCCGCACCTCGGGGAACAGCGTGCTGAGATGATCCTGCCATTCGTATTCGGTGGGGTGAGCCCGGGTCAGCCACTCTCCGAACGGCCGATGCTCGCCCTCCACCGTGGGGTACAGGATGGCTGGAGCCGCAAGCGCAAATTCCAAATACGCGCCGACCGGGTCTTGCTCATCGTAGATGATGCCGGTCCGGGTGGGATCCAGCGTGCGCCAGACCTGCGCCCGGGTGCTTTGGTAGCCGGTGCGTCTGCCGGCGTAGACCGGGGAGTTGGCAAAGATGGCCACGAAGTACGGGGCCGCGGCATTGAGCACCCGCCAGCGAAGCCACGTCTCATCATCGAAATCCAGGTTGATCTGAAACGCCGCGGTCTGTCGCATCATCCGGGCGCCCGCGGAGCCCCGGAGCCTCAGGTACTCGGCCATGCGAGCGTATCGCTTTGCTTGGATCAAGAGCGGCGCACGCTCGATCGGATTCAACGGATCGATCCCTACCGGCAGCAGATCGATCCCTTCGCCCGCAGCCGCAGCCCTGAGGGGAAACACCACGGCTCGCAACAGGGCCAGCAGCGCGCTGGCCGAATGACACGGCGGCGAGCTGTACTCGATCTGTCCGCCAGGCTCGAAGGTCAGACTTCCTCCCACGGGCAGGCTGAAGCACGGCGTGCCTTTGGAGGTGAGGCTCTCGCGCCAGCCTTGTCGCGCTCCATATCGCCGGAGAAAGGGAAGGGTGGCCAGACCCTCGTCTCCGGTTATGGGGCAACGGCGTCCCGTCTGTGACTCCACCGGAATGAATTCGGTCTCGGCCCCGAGCCGCCGGGGTGCGGGGGAGCTCCCTGCGAGAGGCCTGAAGGTGCTCTGCTGCAGGCTGATCAGCAGCTGATCCCGCTCGAGGCTCATTCTACCGCTCCCACCACCAGAGCAAACAGCGCATCGCTGTCCTGACGCCAGGCGTCGATCCGGAGGCCGGCAGCGGCGAAGAGCTCCGCCACGCTGCCCCGGTCGTGCTTGCAGCTGATTTCGGTCCTGATCGACTCGCCCGCGGCAAACCCGACTCGTCCCATCCCGGGGATCCTCACTTCCTGGTCCATCTTGGACACCAGATGCATTTCAATGCGATGGGTGTCAGTGTCATAGAAGGCCCGGTGCTCGAACTGGTCCGGCTCGAAGTCCGCACCGAGCTCGTTATTGACAACCCGCAGCATGTTGCGATTGAACTCGGCCGTTACCCCGCGCGAATCATTGTACGCCGCTTCGACCCGGCGAACACTCTTCCGCAGGTCCGCGCCCATGAGGAATCGATCGCTCCGATCCATCCCCATTCGCACCCGCAACAGGAGGCGGATCGCCTGGGGCGGATAAAAGTTCCCGATGGTGCCGCCCAGGAATGCGTACAGCACGGGGTGCGGTAAACCCCGCGGGAGCTCGAAGTCCTCGGAGATATCGGCGACGGCAGGCTCGACCCGGAGTCCGGGATATTCGTGACGCAGCCGGTCGGCGGTCTGTTTCAGAAAGCTGGCACTCACGTCGATCGGCACGTACAGGCCATCGGACTGCAGCCCGCGCATCGCACTGAGGATGATCCGACTCTTCTCGGCACTTCCGGCGCCGAGCTCGACCAGAGCCCGGGTGCCGAGCTGGGGAATCAGGGTGGGCATCCAGCTCTGAAGCAGCTGACGCTCGGTCCTGGTGGGGTAATACTCGGGCAGCCGAGTGATCTCCTCGAACAGCTCCGAGCCCCTGTGGTCATAGAAGAATTTCGGTGACAGCTCCTTCTGGGGCGCGGAGAGCCCGGCGGCGACTTCAGCCAGCATGCGAGGGTTGGGATGCTGCCACCGGGGGGCCTTGAGCTCAGGCATCGCGAGCGCACCGGAAGCCGCTGAAGATCTGGCGGCGCACAGGATAGTCCCAGTTACGGAAGGTGCTGCGAATCGCGCCGGGACGGGTGGCCCAGGAGCCGCCTCGCAGCACTTTGTATTCGGCACCGAAGAACGCCTCGGAGTATTCCTTGTAAGGAAAGCTCTGGAAACCGGGATAGCCGTGAAAGTCGCTCGCCGTCCATTCCCAGACATCGCCCAGCATCCCATAGCATCCGATGGGAGACACATTCCGAGGGTAGCTGCCTATCGGCGTGGTGCCGAAGGAGAGTTGGTCGAGATTGGCGAGCTCGCGGGAGGCAGGTTCTTCACCCCAGGGGAATGCCCGCTTGGTATTGGTCGCGGGATCCCACGAGGCGGCGGTTTCCCACTCGTATTCGGATGGAAGCCGCTTGCCCACGAAGCGGGCATACGCCTCCGCTTCGAAGTAGCACACGTGACAAACCGGATGTGACGGCACCACCGGGCCGGCGCGGTCCATGGAACGCATGGTCCAGCGTCCATTGGCTTGGGTCCAGTACTTCGGTGCGGAGACACCCGCCTGCTGAAGCCACTGCCAGCCAGCTTCAGACCAAAGCTCCGGGCGGGAGTACCCCTGCTCGGCGATGAAGATCTCGAATTCACCGTTGGTGACAGGATACTGGTCGATCCAGAAGGGCTTCATCTCTATGTGGTGGGCCGGCCGCTCGTTGTCGTACGCGGCACTCCGATCGCTGGTGCCGATCTCCACAGCTCCGCCGGGAAAGCGGACCATTTCTCCCGGCGTGGGCCGGAGATCGGGCGTGGGAACATCGAACCGCTTCAGCGGGGAGTAAGGACGACCCTGCTTCAGTTGTAAAGTCTGAAGGATGGTTTCGTTGTGCTGATACTCATGTTGCAGCACCATCCGGTAGACGTAGCCATCCCGAAGGAGCGGGTTATCGCTGTCGAAATCCGCTGTTGCCAAGCGACTTAGGACCCGGGTCCGGATCTCGTCCATGATCTCCCGGCACTCTGACAGCCGAGGGAGTCGGAGCTGGCCCCGTTCACTGCGAGGATGCTCGAAGGGGTTGAAGAGCCCGGGCATTTCCACGAACTCGATGGAACCATTAAGGTTACGAGTCAGCCAGAGCTCTTCGAAGTAGGCGATGTGCCCCAGATCCCAGAGCACCGGGCTCATGAGCGGGTCGTGCTGAGCCCGGAGATCCTCCTCGGTGAGGGGAGCCAGCAGAAGGAACGTCCTGGCTCTGGCCTCGAGCAATTGATTGGCAATGGCGGCGGCAGTATCCACCCGGAAAGGAACGGCTATGGAGGCCATGGGAAACTCCGGAGCCCATCAGAATGAGGCGGTCGCGAAGAGGTGCGCTTTTCCTATGATACGCCGGAATTGGCGGGTCCGCGAGTGACCGCGAGGAACCCGGAATGGGAGGGAAACGCTTGAGCAGGCAACGAGGTTCCACCCTTCCATTTTGACAGCAAGAATCAGGTAGTGTGTGGCCCTGCGATATGCTACCATGATGTCCAGATACAGGGCCTATCGTAGTGATGGATGGCCAGAGTCCAGATGCGGGAGAAGTCCTCATGACAGTTGGGGTTGACCAGCAGAGATGGGAAGCAGTTCTGGGGCGAGACCAGACCCAGGATGGGCAGTTTGTGTACGCCGTTGCATCAACCGGGATCTATTGCCGGCCATCGTGCCCTTCGAGAAGGCCATTTCGGAACCGGGTTCGATTTTTCTCCGGTCCTGATGCGGCGGAAGCTGCGGGATACCGCGCTTGCCTCCGGTGTGCTCCCCGAGCGGACCTGGCGCCGTCACGGCAGCAGATCGAGCGGGCCCGGGAGTATCTCGACCAGCACTGGGACGAGACGGTGACGCTGGAACGGCTGAGCCAGGTGACGCAGCTGAGTCGCTACCATCTGCAACGAGCCTTCAAACAAGTGATAGGCCTGACCCCAAAGGGCTATGCCAGCATCCAGCGGCTGGAGCGCATGAAGTCGAGACTCAAGGAAGGAGACACTGTGAGCAGGGCTACTTATGAGGCAGGATTCGGCTCCGGCAGCCGGGCATACGAGCACGCGCGGAAGGGGCTGGGAATGACGCCCGGCACCTACCGCAATGGCGGCAGAGGCATGCGCATCCGCTTTAGTATCGTGGAGACCGAGCACGACCAGCTGCTGATCGCGGGCACCGACCGGGGACTGTGTGCCGTCATGCTGGGCGAGGATCACACGACGCTGGAGGCATCACTGCGCCGGGAATATCCCGCCGCCGTGCTGGAGCGGGACGACGAGGGGCTCGAGCCGTGGGCGCAGAGTATCCGGGATCAGCTAGGGTCTGACGATGAGCTGCTCCCCCTCGCGCTGGATGTGGGTGGATCTCCATTCCAGTGGCAGGTCTGGGAGGCGCTGCAAAAGATACCTCGGGGTGAGACCCGCTCTTACCAGGCCATCGCGCGCCAGCTCGGCCGGCCCACGGCGGCACGCGCCGTGGCACGGGCTTGCGCCAGTAATCGGGTGGCGCTGGTGATCCCCTGCCATCGGGCGGTGAGAGGAGATGGGAGCTTGGGGGGATATCGCTGGGGCGTGGAGCGGAAGCGGAGACTCTTACAGGACGAGCTGCGTTCTAGGGATAGCCTCAAAGCCTCGGCGGTGACAGCTTCCTAGGAGGTACCTGAACGAGCACCTTGCATGCCGTCGTTGGATACGTTGATTCCTCGCTTTCGAGCAGCCGATCGGCAGACCCGGCTGGAGACGCTGCTCGACTACTCCAAGAAGCTCGATCCCCTGCCCGAGCGCTTTGAGCTCGAGAAGCAACAAGGGCTGAATCGAGTTCACGAATGCCAGACACCGGTGTATCTCTGGGTAGAGGTCGTCGGGGGAAGGGTCCACATCTACGCCGACGTCCCGCGTGAGTCGCCCACGGTTCGGGGGTTTATATCTCTCCTGGCTCGAACCCTGGACAATGCAAGCGCTGAGACAGTAGCGGCGCTCCCTGACGATCTGCTCGACCAGCTTGGACTCAGTGAGACGTTGGGTATGACCCGGACTCAGGGGCTATCGGCCATTCTGAGTCGCATCAAGCGCAGCGTGGCAGCGGCCGCCGCGTAATGCTCGGCGTGCTCGAAATTCCGGGGCGAGGGAGCGGATTCCTCCGCCGCCCCGAAGCGAGCTATCTCCCTTCTTCGGAAGACGTGCACGTGGGAGAGCGGCTCATCCGGGAGCTCGGGCTCCGCCCGGGAGACGAGATCGAGGGCTCGGTCCGGCCAGGAGGCCGCGGCAAGGGACCCTCCTTGGACCGGGTGACGTCGATCGACGGAAGGCCCCCCGCAGAGCTGCGGCATCGCCCGGAGTTCACCCGGCTTCCCGCCATACACCCCAACGAGCAGCTCCTGCTCGAGTCCGGCAACTCCAGCACACCGCAGCCCGATTACACCAACCGGGTTATCGATCTGCTCTGTCCCTTGGGTAAGGGTCAGCGAGCGCTGATTGTGGCGCCCGCCAAGGCGGGAAAGACCATGGTGCTCCGTTCCATTGCGGAAGGGATCAGCGCCAATCACCCGGCCGCCGACCTGTTCATCCTCCTGGTGGATGAGCGTCCCGAAGAGGTCTTCGAGATGGAGGCGGCCGGCGTGGGAGAGGTCGTGGCCTCCAGCTTCGATAATCCAGCTCAACGCCACGTCGCCGTCGCAGAGCTGACCCTGGAGCGAGCCCGGCGGCGGGTGGAGCTCGGGGATGACGTGGTGTTGATCGTGGACTCCCTCACCCGCTTGGCGCGGGCATACAACACGGTCGAGCGCGGCAGTGGCCGCACCTTGTCCGGTGGTCTGGACGCGCAATCGCTCGAACGGCCCAAGCGCTTCCTGGGAAGTGCACGGCGGGTCGACCCGGCACAGGGTGGAGGATCACTCACCATCATCGCCACGGCGCTGGTGGACACTGGAAGCCGAATGGATCAGGTGATCTTCGAGGAGTTCAAGGGAACGGGGAACAGCGAGCTGGTGCTGAGCCGCGAGCTGGCGGAGCGGAGGATCTACCCTGCTATCGACCTGGTTGCCAGTGCCACCCGCCGGGAGGAGCTGCTCCTGACCGAGGAAGCACTGGCAGTGTCCCACCTGCTTCGAGGACGGTTTGCCGGAATGACTCCGATCAACGCGATGAACGACTTGCTCACCGACTTGCGTCGCAACAAGACCAACGCGGAGCTGATCAGATCGCTGGCTGCGTAGCGGCAGCCCGAACTCCTCGGTTAGCCCGCTCGAATTCCTGCATGAAGGCCACCAGAGCCTCGACCGATTGCCGGGGACAGGCGTTGTAGATGCTGGCTCGCATTCCGCCCGCCGAGCGATGGCCTTTCAATCCGTCTAGTCCGCGTTTGGTGGCTTCGCCTACGAACTTGGTATCCAGCTCTTCGCTGGGAGTGCGGAAACAGACGTTCATCAGCGACCGACTATCCCGCTGGGCATTGCCCCGAAAGAACTGGCTCGAGTCCAGGAAGTCGTACAACAGTCGCGCCTTCGACTCGTTGTACTCAGCCATGGCCGAGAGGCCACCCTGCGACTGGATCCACTTGAAGACCTCGCCCATCACGTAAATGCCGAAGGTGGGCGGCGTGTTGTAGAGCGATCGCTCGGCAGCGTGAGTCCGGTACTGCAGCATGGTGGGCAGACTCTTGGACCCCGCCTCGATCAGATCATCACGGATGATGACGAGAACCACACCCGACGGGCCCAGGTTCTTCTGGGCCCCGGCGTAGATGAGACCGTACTTCCGAACATCGATGGGGCGACTGAACATGTCGCTCGACGTGTCGGCCACCAACGGCACCCCGGCCGGCACCGCGGGCTCGCTGCGCCATTGGGTCCCGTAGACGGTGTTGTTGGTGGTCAGATGCACATAGACCGGGCTCGACGAATAGCGGATCTCGTTTGCCGGGGGAATACGATCGAAGTTGGTGGCCTCGCCGGTGGCCGCGATATGAACTTTGCCGATCGGTTTCGCTTCCTTGACCGCTTTCTGCGACCAGACCCCGGTCACGAGGTAATCCGCCGTCCGCTCCGGTGCGAGGAAGTTCATGGGCACCATCGCGAACTGGAGCGACGCGCCGCCCTGGAGGAAGAGCACCCGGTAGTTATCCGGGATCCCACCGAGATTCCGGCAGGCCTCCTCCGCCTCGTTCGCGATGCGTTCGAACACCTTGCCCCGATGACTGTGCTCCATGATGCCGATGCCGCTTCCGGCGACGTTCCAGATGGCTTCCTGGGCTTTTCGGAGAACTGGTTCGGGGAGGACGGCGGGTCCGGCGCTGAAGTTGTGAATTCGGTCGGGCATGAGAGGAGTGGGGAGTCAGGAGTCGGGGGTCGGGAGTCGGGGGTCGGGGGTCAGTCAGCCATCATTATAAAGTTTAACATACCTCAGGGTACCGGGATTCGAGAGTGCGACTCCCGGCT
>DASSED010000285.1:0-2932 GCA_035695405.1 Gemmatimonadales bacterium | reverse complement strand
AGCCTGCTGTAGGAGTTCCACGGCCCGTTGTGTGCTCGCCCCCAAGTCCCGCGATGCGCACGCGCCCACAACTCTGGTGCGGCTGACCGGACTCCAGTACTCTTCGGGAGCAGCTTTCCGGATCTCCACTGAACGACATCTTTCATCAGCTCCAGGCCGCTCTGGCCGACCGCTACCGCTTAGACCGAGAGCTCGGGCGAGGCGGCATGGCGACAGTCTATCTGGCTGAGGACTTGAAGCACCGCCGGGAGGTGGCGGTGAAGGTCCTCCGACCCGAGCTGGCGACAAGTCTCGGCCCGGAGCGATTCCTTCGCGAAATCCGGGTCACTGCACAGTTGCAACACCCGCACATTCTGCCGGTCCTCGACTCTGGTGAGCTTAGCGGATTCGTCTGGTATACTATGCCCCGCGTAGCTGGGGAGGCGCTCCGAAGCAGGTTGATGCGGGAGCGGCAGCTGCCGATCGAGGATGCTATCCTGATCGCCCAGCAGGTCGCGAGCGCGCTCGGCCACGCGCACGCCCACGGCATCATCCACCGCGATATCAAACCGGAAAACATCCTGCTTGATGGTGACCAGGCTGTTGTCGCGGACTTCGGCATCGCCCGCGCACTAACCGCCGCCGGAGGGGAGAAGCTCACAGAGACCGGTTTATCCATCGGCACGCCCGCCTACATGAGCCCCGAACAGGCCGCGGGAAGCCAGGACGTGGACGCACGTAGCGATCTCTACAGCCTGGGGTGTGTGCTCTACGAGATGCTGGCGGGGCAACCGCCGTTCACGGCGCCCAGCGCCCAGGGCCTTATGGCACGACATGCACTTGATCCCGTGCCTTCGCTCCGGACCGTCCGCGCGACCGTGACTCCCGGAGTCGAGCGAGCCGTCCAAAAGGCTCTGGCCAAGGTACCCGCCGACCGGTTCGCCACAGCCGCGCAGTTCGCTGCGGCACTGACTGCGCCGAGGACGACCGTCGCAGCTTCTTCAGAGAGAGCCGCGCGCCGCCTGTGGTGGCTCGTGCCTGCCGCCGGGCTCATTGGCCTTGCGGGTGCAGCCGCCGCCATCATATGGCCCAAGCTCCACGCCACCTCGTCGCAGGTCATATCTTCCGCTTCCGTCATCGCCGTGCTCCCGTTGTCGCCCAGCGTCACGGATACGGCGCTCGAGCGGCTGGGGCGCGACCTGGTGCTTACCCTGAGCCCGACACTAGACGGTGTAGGAGACATCCGGACAGTGGATGCCCACACTGTCCTCGCCCAAACATCCACTTCAAGAGTTAAATCCTCGCTCGACCATGACCGGGCCCTGGGGCGCGCCTTGGGCGCAGGGAGCGTCGTCCACGGAAGCGTGCTCCGGGTGGGCCCAAACGTGCGGCTCGATGTCGGCCTCTATACCAGCGATAGCGCGGCGAAGACTCTGGCTCGCCTCTCCGTCACCGCGCCGCCCGATTCCATCGAGGCGCTCACCAACGGCGTGATCAAGGCACTGTTGCCGCAGATCTGGCGCCGCGGAACGGCGCCCTCGCCGAGCCTCGATGGCGCGCTCAGGACCAGATCCATCGCGGCGCTCCGCGCCTTTCTCGAGGGCGAGCGCGCGCTGATGGGGAACCAGTGGGATGAGGCTGCCGAAGCCTATGGGCGCGCCATTGGAGCGGACTCGTCATTCTGGCTGGCGTACTCACGTTATGAGTACGTGGTGGGGTGGCGATTCCGGCCGGTAGACAGCGCACTCGACAACGCCCTTGGGCGGCACATCGCCGACCTCCCCGAGGCGGAGCGGCTCATGCTGGAGTCGCCGGAGAATGAGAAGGCCTCCGATCACCTCGCTCGGCTCAGACGACTCGCCGAACGCTTCTCCACCAACTGGTTCGCCCGGATGCAGTATGCAGACGCTCTTTTCCATTGGGCGCCACTACTGGGTCATACCCGGGCCGAGGCCCGCGCCGCACTGGATGAAACTCTCCGCCTCAACCCCCGATTCGTTCCCGGGTGGGACCACCTGATCGAGGCCGTCCTCGGAGACCGGGACACGATCGGCTCGGCTCGGGCACTCGATGCGCTTTCTCAGCTCGGAGCTGGTCCTGCCTTCGTGCAGGAGCACGGGGCCGACCAGCTCATGCAGTATCGACTCGCCGACCGGCTCCTGAGGGGCGATGTGAACGGAGCAAGGATTCTAACGGACAGCGTGGTTCGGGACGTCGTGACGCACGGAGGTGGGGATTTCCGTGGCCCGGCCATGGCCGGCTTCTTCGGCAACGACCTGGCCATTCAGCGCCGGCTTCTCCGGCTGGTGCCGGATTGGAAGGAGGGCGCGAGCCGCATGGTCCCATACCTCTGGGCCGGCAGGGGAGCCTGGGACTCTGCCTTGGCGACGCTGGATCAATTTCAGAAGCTCGGTGCAGGAAGCGATTCTACCGCTCCGATTCGCGCCTACCGTCTCGCCGCAGTCGGCGCCTGGCTCGGTGCGCTGCCGCTGGAAGCCGCCACGCGTCGGCGCGGGAGCGCCTGGGCCGCGGCCAGGTTGCTCGGCGGCGATGCGCGAACGGAGGCGGCATGGCTCGACGGACTTGTGGCCATCGTGCGGCGGGATCGACGGGCGCTGGCCACGGCCCGCTCGGAGGTTCACGTAGCGGCCCTCGCGGCTGGAGATTCCAGCGGGTTTTTTGAACGGTCGCTGGCCGGATTCGATTACTTCCTGGCGGGCTCACCCCGGCAAGCGGCTCAGGCGCTTGCTGCTCTGGAGTGGGAGCAGGCGGAGCAATATTCTCCTCGCCGATTTGCCATTCCGGCGACGATGCCTGTCAATCGCCTTGCCGCCGCTCAATGGCTGCTTGCCGCTGGCGATACGGCCCAGGCCTCGCGGCTGCTGAATTGGGTGGACATGGACCAGATCTCTGGTTTCACATGGGGCGCGCTGAAAGGGCTGGTCGAGCTCGA
>DASSED010000284.1:0-11853 GCA_035695405.1 Gemmatimonadales bacterium | reverse complement strand
TCTCGCTCGCGGTTCGGGCCGACAGCTTCGATCTGAGCGTGCTCGACCCGCTGCTTCCCCGCGATGCCGCCCGTGACCTCCGGGGCCGATTGATTGCCGAGGCGCGGGTGCGCGGGACTCCGGCCGCACCACGGGCGGACGGCAACCTTCATGTCACCGGTGTCGCGGTCGCTCTTCCCTCCCTCGACCTGAGCTATGGCGGTGGAGAGCTGATCGGCCGTCTTGCGGGAGACGAGCTTCGGATCGATCGGCTTCAGCTTCGCACCGGCAAGAAGGAGCTGCTCACGGCCCAGGGCACGGTGCGGCTCCGGCCGCTCACCGATCCCGCACTCGATCTGACGGCGAAGCTGAGCCAGTTCCGCATCTCCAATACCGCCGCACTGCAAGCGGTCGCCTCGGGAGACGTCAGGCTTCAGGGTACCGCCCAGAAGCCATCGCTCACCGGCAACCTCACCATGGGTCGTACCGACATCACCGTGGGTGGCGGTGCGACGGCCGCCAACGTCGAGAAGGTGGAGCTCACGCCGCAGGATCTCCGGCAGCTGGCTCGCGAATTCGGGCCCGCCGTGCTGGCGCAGGTGCACGAGAGCCCGGGACTGGTGAACCTCTTTCATCTCGATCTGAATCTCAACCTTCCGCGGCGGGTGTGGTTCCGGCGGACCGCCAGCCCCAAGGTCGAGGTCGAAATGAGCGGCCGGATCCGGCTCACTCAGGAGCCGGGCCAGCCGATGCAGTTCTTCGGAAGAGTCTCACCGGTGCCGGGCCGTGGCACGCTGGACGTGTACGGCCGGGAGTTCCGGCTCACGGGCGGCGAGATCACGCTCGCGGGACCGACCGACTCGACATCGCTGGATGTGACCGCGGAGTACCAGGTGCCAACTCAGGGCGGTCCGGAAGACGAAGGCGTAATCATCCGAGTCGCGGCCAAGGGTCACCCCGACAGCCTAACACTCGAGTTCAGCGGCGATCCCGAGATGAGCCAGGACGACATGCTGAGCTACATCGTGACCGGCCGGCCCGCGTCGGACAATCCGCTCGCCGAGCGCTCCACCGGAGGGGAGAACGTGGGAGAGATGGGAGCCCAGGTTGCCCTGGGCCAGCTCACGCAGAGCCTCTCCACCTCGGCTGAGAAGGGCCTGGGGCTCGACGTATTTCAGATCCGGCCGGAGGGTCTGCGCGGGCTCACGCTGACGGCCGGGCGTTATATCGGCTCCAGCCTCTTCCTGAGCCTTCATCTCCCGATCGAATTGGGGAGTGACGCGCAGCAGACGACCGGCACCACCTTGGGCCCGGGCTTCGAGTTGGAGTACCTGGTGCACCGCTGGCTTCGGGCCAATGTGGAGGGAGGCAACGTGCCGCCGCGATTTACGTTGAGGAGTCACTACGCGTATTGATCGCGCGGTCGTGCTGGCCTTTCTGCTTGCGCCGGGGTCCGGCCCGCTGGCGGCCCAGGACGCGCTCAGCCTGGTGGGCCCGCGAACCCAGGTGAAGTCGGTCGAGTTCCGGTTCAAGGGAAAACACATCTTCGACGCACCGGAGCTGCAAAAGCACGTTGCGCTCACAGGGCAGGGAAGCATGGTGGGGCTTCGCCGCTTCCTTGGCTTCCTGCCGTTCGTTCCTCCGGTGGGCGACCATCCGTTCGATCCGCTCGAGCTCCAGCGGGATGTGGTGCGGCTCAGGAACTACTATCAGCGGGCGGGTTTTCCCCGGGCCGAAGTGAGCCACGACGTGCGCTACCATGCCAAGTCGGACCAGGTGCGGGTGGCATATGTGATTGCTGAGGGGCCGCCCCTGCTGGTGCGCTCGCTTCGCTTCGAGGTCGATAGCAGCAGGCAGAGTTTCCCGCCGCCACTGGCGCGAGGATGGGACCAGTTCGTCAAACAGTCCGAGCGCAAGGCCGCACGCCTGGGCGAAGAGGAACGACGGGCCCTGGCTGACAACGCCACCCGGTGGTTTCGCGACCGGGGCTATCCTTTCGCGACAGCGGATGCTCGCGCACTGGTGGATAGCTCGGCCGACCGGGCGGATGTCACGGTGCGGGTGAGTCCCCAGGAGCGCGCGAGGATCCGGGCGATTTCGGTGACCGGGAACCGTTCGGTTCCGGCGCGGCACCTCACCCGCCAGCTCCCGATCCAACCGGGCGACTGGTACAGCCTGGGACAGCTGGAGCGGGGACGACAGCAACTGGTCCAGCTGGAGCTGGTACGTCTGGCGCTGTTCGATGTGCCGAGGGATAGCGCGCGCGATTCGACCGTGCTGGTGCACCTCGACGTCACCGAGAGTCCACCGAGGCTGGTTCGAGGTCAGGCCGGCTTCGCATCGGATGGCGGGATCTCGGGCCAGGCCGACTGGACCCACCGGAGCTTCATGGGCGGGCTCCGCAGCTTCACCCTCACCGGCATAGCCCAGACCGGTGCTCTCTCGTTCGAGAGTCCGGCGCAGCAGCTCTACCGCTTCTCGGCCACTCTGTTCCAGCCCTACGTCGGCGACCGCCGGCTCTCACTCGCGCTGGGGCCGTTCGTCGAATACCGCAACGATCTCAGGGATCGCTCCCGCGCGTTCGGGTTCGAGAGCTCACTGGTGTATGCCACGGGGCCGCTGCGCTCGATCTCGCTGGGCTACTCCATCTCGAACCGGCGGATTCTGGACTACGGCTTCGGCGCGAACCTCGATCCGGTTCAGTACCTGCCCATTCTGGGATTGGCCGCCCCCAACGCCGCGGGCCAGCTCGGAAGCACGAGAAACCGGAGCGCCCTCACCCTGCAAGGGAGCTATGGGCACCTGGACCACGTCGCCAATCCCAGAAAGGGTTACGTGCTTCGCCCCCGGATCGAGGTCACCACGCCAGGTGGATTCAACACCGCGCAGTATCTGCTGCTGGATCTCGGCGGCACCGGATTCCTTCCGCTCAGCAAGCGCGTGGGCTTCACGCTCCGGCTCGCCGCGGGAAGGATCTATCCTTTTGGCAGCAGCCTCAGCCGGATCGTAGATGAGTCGCCCTACGTCTCCCTGCTCCGACTGGGTGACGTGCCCTTCACCGAGGGCGGGAGCCGCGACGTGCGAGGCTGGGGCCCCGAGCTGGTGGGTGCCAAGCTGCCACAGGTGAGCATCGAGTCGGAGAACGGTGTCACCGACACCCTGGCCCAGCGCTATACCCCGGTTGGAGGGCTGGCCCGGCTGATCGGGAGTGCCGAGGTGCAGCTTCCGATTCCGGGAATGAGCGATGCGTGGCAGAGCTTCTTCTTCTTCGACAGCGGGAGGATCTGGAGTCCGGACAGCCGGTTCTCCCTCCATGCGGGGGACCTGGACCAGGATGCGTACTATACCTCCGTAGGCGGCGGCATCGGGTACGAGACGGTGGTCGGTGCGATCCAGATCGCACTGGGTTACAAGCTGAACCCATCGGTGCTGGACGTGCGCTCGCCCCAAGGTGTACTCGATGCGCTCATCACCGGAGAGTCGCTCACCAGCGTGCCCACCCAGAATGGACGGCGCTGGCATCTTCACTTTTCGATCGGGTCGAGTTTTTAGGAGGGCGGGGAAGCTTCCGCTTCCCCGCTTACCGACCTCCGTCGCCTTCTCGTCGTGGACCGCCTCAGGCGGATGCGCCCCTCAGTGGGCTGCCACGAACCGAACACGTTGCCGGGTGAGTTGGCGAACCGGTACCGCTCCCAAATGTGCCGGCCGGAAACGGGCTGCCAGAACGGCCGCCCGGGCAGCTTCCTCGAACGCTGGGTGGCTGCTCTCGACGATCCGGAGCGCCCCCGCCTCAGTCCTACCCATAGTATCGATCACGAACTCGACCGTCACTCCGCCAGTTACGCCCGCCGACTCCAGCGCGGCAGGATACTTCGGCGTGGGCTGAGTCAGGAGCACCGCCGGATCGAAGCCCTCGAGAGCGGTGGTCGCCTCGTACACGGCATTAACCTTGACGACCACTCCTGTGCCGCCCACCACCCCGTTTGCCACGCCGCCTTCCACGCCCATCCCGGTGAAGTCCCGGGGATCCAGCGGCTTCTCATTCAGGTCCACGGGCGGGATGTCGGTCGGGATGTCCGTCGGTGCTACGAGTGTTTGAAATCCTTTCGGCGGCGCTTCGGCGATGACGACGTTGGGAGCCGGCTGGGCCTTGGGCTGCGCCGGTGGGGGCGGCGGCTCCGGCTTGGGCACAAACAGCAGCATCGTCTCGGGAATGGCTACCTTCGGAGTCTCCAGCGCGCCTTTAGTCGCCCCGAGAGCCAGCGCGATGATCAGCGCGTGGGTCAGCATGGACGTGGTCACCCACTTGGGTCTGATGTCGAAGTGAGCACCGGAGGCGATGAGGACGTCGAACATACGCCACTCCAGAGAGGATGCACCTGGAAGATGTGACGGACGACGTGAAACGCCGGTGAGCCGGGAATGAAAGTCTGTTCAGGTGACGGGGCTTACCTGGCGCAGCGTATGCTCCCCACCGACAGCCGTCCGCGCCATCCGGTAGTTTGAGACCGCAGTTCGGATCCCGTCGCCCGGCTCGGCCGGCAACCCAAGGAGGACCCCATGGAACCACGTGTTTTTGCCCATTCCCAGAGCCACCGACTGCGGGAGCGAATGAGCGAGGCGGAGATTCGTCACGGGCAAGAGGTGAGAGCCGACCTACCGGGCATCCGGGTGAGCCCCGCCGCCACCAGCTGGCGCGCCGGCTCGAACCCGAACATCGGTGCAATCTTCTTCTGCACCATGGGAAAGATCCGGATCCGCGAGGTCCTGGCCGAGGGAGATAACAATCCACTGCCGGACGAGGTGGTTCTGGACGGGCTCAGCGTGCCGGGACCGGGCACTTACGACATCCTGAACGCGATCGTGCACTCGAACGGATCGCTCCTGGTACGGATCGATCCGGACACCCGGATCGTGCCGACAGCACTGGATCCCGAGCTGCCATGGGTGTGAGGGTTGGTAAAGGGGTCTGGGGGTAGCCCCTACGCCCAGACCCTAAATCCCTTCTCATCACCCCTTCATACTTTCCTAATACCTCATCGCGGAGATTCAAGCACGGCCAAGGAGGATCAGATGTCCGTGCTTACCCGAGATGTGTGGGACGTTTCCGAGCGGGACTTTCCCGCCACTGCGCCCATCGAGACCCAGCTCCGATTCCTGCTCCGCTTTGCCATTCTGGCCCCATCGACCAAGAACAGCCAACCCTGGGCGTTCTCGGTGCAGGGGAACCGGGTTCATCTCCTGGCCGATCTTCGGCGAACCCAGCCCATCGCCGACCCGGGCGAGCGGGAGCTCTTCATCAGCCTGGGCTGCGCCCTGGAGAACTTACTGGTGGCAGCGGAGCACTTCGGCTTCCGCCACGGCGTGAGCTACTTCCCCGAGCCGGGCAACCAGCAGCTGGCTGCAACGGTGGTGTTCGCGGAAGGTGGAGTCCCATCGCATGCGCGCGCGGGTGCGACCCTGGCCGCCATCGTCCAGCGGCACAACGACAATAGCGTCTTCCGTGATGCGCCGGTCCCGGAGCAGTTACGTCTCCGGTTGCTCGCCTGCTGCGTTGAGCCGGACCTCCGGCTTCATCTCACAGACGACCGGCACTTCCGCCGCTGGATCGACGCGCTGACCCTTGAGGCCGACCGGATCGAGTTCGCCGACCCAGCGTTCCGGAAGGAGCTCGGCTATTGGATCGGCCAGGGGGTGTTCGGAGAAAAGCCGTTCATCGCGCAGGTTGGTCGGCTCACCGTGTCTCATCTCAATCTGGGCGAGCCGGTGGCTCAGCAGGACCATGCCATTCTGGAGAGTGCGGCGTTGCTCGGCCTGGTGACGGCCTCAGGCGACAGCCATGTAGCCCACCTTCGCGCCGGACAGCTCTTCGAACGCCTCTGGCTCACGGCCACCGCCATGGGCGTGAGCGCCCATCCAATGAGCCAGACCATGCGGCGACCGGAGCTTCGGGCCGCCGTCGGGGAGCTGCTTCCTTCGCCTGGCTGGATTCCCCAACACCTTTTCCGGTTGGGATACTCGTCGCGGCATGAGGGACAGCACACGCCGCGCCGGCCGGTCGAGGACCTCCTGCTTTAGGCTATCACACGAACCTGGCCGCTATCATCGTCACATTATCGCTCCCGCCGGCGTCGAGCGCCGCGTCGACGCGGCCGCCCGTGCCGCCTTGGCCAAACCTCTGGCTGGTGCCGAGGGGAATGCTTGTGGCCTCGATCTCCAGTATGCGGCGGAGCGTGGCGATCAGGTAATGGTCTTGATTCCCGGGCCGGATCTTGCCGGCATCAGTTGAGCCGAATGCATCGACCCGTGTCCCATCGATGGTGATCATTGTGCTGGTGCCGATCCCCGCGTGGCGCTGAAGCGGCCCTTCAACACCCGTCCGCCCTGGGTCGAGCGTGCCGTGTAGGTGCCGACCAGGGAATCACCCACGAAGCGAGCCTCAGATCGGGTCACCACCTGTCCCTTCAGCGTCGGACTCCGGTGCGGATCCGATTGGTACACGATGGTTGTGTCGCTGGTGGAGAGGACCTTCACCCCGTATGTCTCGCCGGGCTGGAATGCGATGGTACCGACCAGTCCGCCGTCAGGTGCGTGGGTCCAGGTAATGGTGAACTGTTGAGCCTTCGCGGAACCCGCGTCGTAGCCCTTGGCTTGCCAGGTGCCAAGCAGGCGGTCGGATACAGCGGTCATGGTTTGACCGGCGGCGGGAGCGGGATTGGGGGCCATCGAGGTATCGGCTGGGGTGGTGTCGGCCGCGCGAGTGTCGCGGGCGGTCTCGCTCCGCCCGCACGCGGTCAGGGCCAGTGCGGCGCAGATGAGGTAGCGCATACGTCGCTCCAGAAGGGGACAGGTAGAACATGCAAGGAAGCGGGAAGGCAGGGAAGCGGGGAGGGAGAAGGGGCAGCGGGGCGGCTGGCGAGTTAATGTTAGCCTGCAATGTCCCGACTCCTGACTCCCGACTCCCGACTCCCATGCACCCACAGACCCTGGCCTACCAGCTCAAGCTCTCCCAAACGGTACTCGACATGAACACCCGAGACGTATCCCACGAGGAGAGCCTGACCACTCCTCCCAAGGGCGGAAGCTGCCTCAATCAAGTCCTCGGCCACCTTACCCGCACCCGAAACCTGGCACTCAGCACCATGGGGCAAAAGCCGCCCTATCCTATGGAGGACTTTGATCCCTACGACGACAGAACCGGCGTGCCCTTCAGCCGAGAGCGGGCCCTCCCCTTCGACGAGCTCAAACGTCGCTTCGATTCCATGCAGGAGCCGCTGGTGCGCACGATCCGCGGCATGCCGGCAGACGTCCTCGCCACGAAACCACCCCGCCCCGTGACGGGTGATCCCAACGAGACCGTCGGAAGCAACCTGGCGACCTTGGTCTTTCACGAGTGCTATCACGTCGGGCAGACCGGTGTGCTGCGTCGGATAGCGGGCAAGCCGGGAGTGGTGAAGCCGCCCAGGGAAAGTGGAGACGCGGGGAAGCAGGCGAGCCGATAGGCGGGCGGGTCAGAGGGTAGAGCCTGTTTCTCAACTACTCCCTACTCCCGACTCTCTGGACTACTTCACCGGCTGCCACTTGTCCAGCCACGCCAGGGTCTCCTGGATCAGCCGAGCGCGGGGCACGAAGTGGCTTCCGTTCTCGACCACGTAGCGCTTCTGACCCGGTGGCGTGCCCAGCAGACGGAACATGGGGATCTGCGACGTCTCCATCGGGAAGTAGTAGTCATAGCGGCCGTTCAGCATCAAGGTGGGACTTTTGATCCGGGGGAGAAAGTTGATCGGATCGACCTCGGGCCGAGCCCGCTCGAAGCTGAGTCCCGCGACGTAGAGCACGTTAACCTTGATGCGGGACTCCACCGCGGGCATGATGGCGCCCATCGCTCCGCCCCAGCTCACTCCGAAGTACCCCAGCCGGTCGGTACTCAGGTCGGGACGGGTCTCCGCGTAATCGATTGCCCGACCCAGGTCCTTGGCCCACATAATCACATGGTCGCGATAGAAGATGGTGGTATCCTGGACATCGGTATACAAGGAGTCGCTGCGCTGGAAAGTCCCCTTGAAGACCGGCAGCACCAGCGCTCGGCCGGTCTTGAGAATGAATCCGCTGGCGAGAGGTAGGGGATCGGGGATCCGGTTTCGAATGACGTTCGATCCGGGCCACAGGATGATGGCTGGGTAGGGCTTGGCCCCGCGTTTGGGCAGAAAGACGTAAACCAGCAGGCTGTCCCCGCCATATGCCGCGTTCATCCGAACCAGCTGGCGAATGCCGTCGCCCAGATCTACCGTCTCGACGATCTTCGCATCGAGCGGCCCCCGGTCGTACTCGTACATGCGACGGTAGACCGAGAAGACCGCGTTCGAGACTGGCCTTTCCTTGAGAAAACTCCGCTCCGATCGGCGAAGCGGCATGCCGGCCAACGTGATGTTGGAGTCAGGCCGGAGGTACTTCACCAGACGAATGCCATTGGCGGGTGACCGGTCAAACGGCGGCTGGGTATAGGCGTCATTAAACTGGTACGGCTGGTCGGTCCAGCCGCCGCCCAGGACGAATCGATTCCTGCCTTCCGCGTTGAGGCACCACTCCCGCACGTTGCCGCCCATGTCATAAGTGCCGAACGGACTGATGGCACCCGTGCCCACCGGCCGGGGCCCCTGGCTGAAGAAGTTGCTGTTGGGGACGATGGAAGACGCGTTGAACACGCCGGCCGCATTGTTCCAGTGGAACACGGTAGGAAGCGACTTCCCGGCAAACTTGGCGTAGGCGGCGGCCTCGTACCAGCTCACTCCTCCCACCGGATAATTCTCCTGTCCGGCGGGATAATCCCCCGCTTCCCAGGTGGAGGGACCCAGACGGCCGGTGCGATCCTTCATCCGTTCCATCGCGCGGCGCCACGAAATCACCTGACCGTCCGCCAGGAACGGACCCTCCCAGAGCTCTTCACGGGCATAGCCGCCGCTGTCCACAAACTGCTTGAACTGGCGATTGGTGATCTCGTACCGATCCATCAAGTAGTCGGCGAGTCTGATCGGCTTGATGTGCTCGAAGCCGGGATAGTTGACGATGATATTACCGCCCCCGATTCGCACCATTTCGGCCGGAAGCGAGCCGTCTCGGTCAAGGACCATCGCCGAGCCACCGAAGGGGAGCCCGACGAGATCGAGGGTGCGATAGCCCGGTTTCTCGATGCGTAAGCGGTTGGTGCTGAACGACGGGCTGCCACTGTAAGCGAGGACTATGCTGTCGAGCGGCGTGCGTCCGAGTCGAGTCCAGCTCGAGTCCGGTGCCCCATAGGGCTTGCGCCAGACCGAGGCCCCCGGCGGAGTGGTTCGAATGTTGACCCGACTGGCGAACCTGGGCCGAAGGGCATTGAAGAGCGAGTCGTGGGGCAGCACTGCCGCGACTCGGCGCGCCAGCAGGTACGCCGGCTCCCAGTCACCCGCTTCGCCCAGTGCGAGCAGCCGAGGAATTGCCTGCTCCCGGGCCCAGCGGCGCTCCTGCATCCGCCGGCCTGCGCCCAGCCAGAGCCCCAGAACCAGGGCCAACACGAGCGCGGCCGTGGTCAGGAGCGTTGCTCTGGATAACCTCATCCTCGGCTCGTCCGATTTTTCGAGCCGTCCCAGGAGCCCGTCGGCCGACTGCCAGCGTCGCGCCGGGTCCATCTCCAGACAGCGCATGACCGCCCCGGCGAACTCCGGAGAGAGATCCGGCCGGAGGCGGCTCAGCGCCTCGGGATGGCGGGTGACCTGTGACGCGAGAACCGACTGGGGCGTGGTGCCGCGGAACGGCGGCTGTCCGGTGAGCATTTCGTAAGCGACAACACCGGCGGCGTAGATGTCCGCCCGCTGGTCCACAGTGTCGCCGCCCGCGGCCTGCTCGGGTGACATGTAGGCCGGAGTGCCCACCGCAAAGCCCAGTCCCGTAAGCGTCCCGTCTCCCGCCTGCCCCGAGCTCATCGCCTTTGCGACGCCGAAGTCCATGACCAGTGCGTGCCGGCTGGTGAGCATGATGTTCTCGGGCTTTATGTCCCGGTGGATGATGCCGTGCCGATGGGCGTATACCAGCGCGTCGAGAATGTCGCCCAGTATCCGGGAGGCCTCATCCTGTGACAGCCGGCCTTCGCGGGTGAGCCGCTGCCGGAGGGTTTCGCCTTCGACGTACGGCATCACGTAATAGAGCGAGCCCTGGCTGTGGCCGTCCCGGGCAGCAGCCTCGCCGGAATCGATCAGGGTCAGGATGTGGGGATGTTGGAGCTGGGCCGCGATCCGGATCTCGCGCAGGAAGCGATCTCCACCGAGGGCCGCGGACATCTCGGCCCGGATCACCTTGATGGCGACCTGGCGATCATGTTTGAGGTCGTGCGCCAGCCAAACGGTCGCCATGCCGCCCCGCCCGAGCTCACGCTCGATGCGGTACCGGCCGGCAAGAGCGGCCTGGAGCTGATCCTGTGCCTGAGGCACGGTGCAGGGTGGTTAGAGAGGAGTGGAAGTTAGCGGGGCAGCCGCTCCCCCGCTTACCGTCTCACCGCCTTCACTTGATACACGCTGTCGAATCTGGTCTCAAAAGCTTTTTTTGCCCCCCGGAGATACAATCTCCAAACCCGCACCCGCTCTTCCCCTGCGATCCGCACCGCCTCGTCGTAATGCTGATCCAGGCGGCTGATCCAGTGCCGGAGCGTCTCGGCGTAATCCGGCCCGAACTCCTCGACGTGCTCGATAAGGAAGCCCGCACGCTCGAGCGCGAGCAAGATGCTGGAGAGGTGCAGCGGATCCGCGTCAGGAAAGATGTAGCGATCGGTGAAAGCGCCCACGCGCCGGTAGCACGGGTCCAGGTGTGCTATGCCGTGATTGAGCAGGCGGTGCCCGGGCTGGAGCAGCCGAGCCAGGCACTGAGCGTACTCGTCGATCCGGCTCTCACCCACGTGCTCCACCATCCCGATGCTGGCGATGGCATCGAACGGCCCGTCCTCCACGTCCCGATAGTCCTGCAGCCTGATCTCCACCTGCTTCTCCAATCCGGCGTCCCGCACCCTTGCTCGCCCAAGGTCAGCTTGCTGCGGAGAGAGGGTGATGCCAACGACCTTCACCCCGTGGTGCCTAGCGGCATGGAGCGCAAAGCTCCCCCAGCCACAGCCTACGTCCAGCACCCGCTGACCCGGCGTCAAGCCGAGCTTGTGACAGGTCAGCTCCAGCTTGGCCTCCTGAGCCGACTCGAGCGAGGTGCCGTCGTGGGAAAAGAACGCGCAGCTGTAGGTCATCGAGCGATCGAGGAAGAGCGCGAAGAACTCATTGGAGAGATCGTAGTGATGCCGAACGGCCCGGGCATCCCGCTCCTGGGAGTGCAGCGCTCCCTTCGGTCGGAGCTCAGTGGTCGGACGACGCGACGGGAGTCGTGCCCCGGTCGCCGGAGCCGCCGCCAGCATCAGACGCAGCCGCCTCCTCAGCGAGAATGGGGGAGGGGACCAGCGGTAGATCACGTCGTTCAGGGCTTCGAGGTCATCCACCTCCAGCAGACCAGTGACGTACGCTCGTCCCAGGCCGAGCTGGCCGGGGCTGCGGAGAAGGTGAGATACCGCTCGGGGTGAGCGGATCGAGATCACCGGGCCGCCTAATTCGGTGGCGGGCACGGCGGTACCGTCCCAGAACTCGATGGTGAAGGGCCGGTCCGGGATCAAGCGCTCGATGGCGCGCCGGAGGGGGGCCGTGGTCGCGCGCATGTATGCTCACGAGGTCTAACTCCGGTCCGCTGCTGAGGCAAGCGGTAACGGGGAGACGGCGATCCGCGGGTTAGCTCGTGGCTTTGAAACTCAGGTCGCATTGACATGGTAGTGCCCCCCAGGGTCCACCCACTACATTCCCCGGCACTCAGGGC
>DASSED010000283.1:0-3723 GCA_035695405.1 Gemmatimonadales bacterium | reverse complement strand
GTTCGCGTCGCCCACCGAATACGGTCTGGGACGAAGCGGGTGGGTTACCGGACGTTTCCCCCGCGGGAAGCGGCTGCCCATGCCAGTGCTCAAGCTCTGGATCGACGAGAGCTACCGGGCCATCGCACCGAAGCGTCTCATCGCGCAACTCGCAGCCGGGGGGTGAGTCAGCCGGCTAGCCCACCTCCCAGCCGATCTCTATCTTCAGACCACATGAGTGCGCCAGTCGATAGCTGGAGGGCGGCCATTGCGGACCGCTATGTCCTGGAGCGTGAGCTGGGCGCCGGCGGCATGGCTTCGGTGTTCTTGGCCCACGATTCCCGGCACAACCGCAAAGTCGCCATCAAGATCATGCATCCGGAGCTGGCGGCGATCATTGGGCCCGACCGATTTCTCAAGGAGATCGAGACCACCGCCAATCTGCAGCACCCCCACATCCTGCCCCTCTTCGATTCCGGCCGGCTCGACGGCACGGTGTTCTACGTCATGCCGTATGTCCAGGGCGATTCGCTTCGCACTCGGCTCACCCGGGAGACCCAGCTACCCGTTGCCGATGCGGTCCGGATAGCCGCGGAGATCGCCTCGGGTCTCGAATATGCCCACCGCCACGGGGTTATCCATCGGGACATCAAACCGGACAACGTGCTGTTCCACGACGGCCGTGCATTGCTAGCCGATTTCGGCATCGCGTTGGCCCGGAGCCCGGGAACCGGCGGGATGAGGCTCACCAAATCCGGCGTGAGTCTGGGGACTCCACAATACATGAGTCCGGAGCAGGCGTCGGGCGAGCACAATGTCGATCCGCGGACCGATATCTATGCCCTGGGGGTGGTCCTATACGAGATGTTGGCCGGACAGCCGCCGTTCACCGGCCGCACCGCGCAGGCGATCATCACCCAAGTCATGGCGGATGAGCCTCGCCCGCTCGGACTCAAGCGGAAATCGGTTCCTCCCCACATCGACGCCGCGGTAGCACGGGCGCTGGAGAAGCTGCCGGCTGATCGGTGGCAGACGGCCGCACAGTTCGCCGAAGCATTGACCGGCGGAGAGGGAACTGGACGGCTGCGGAGTGATGGCTGGCGTAGTGTGTTCGCATCCGCTGGTCCATGGTCCATCACAGCTTTGCTCCTGGGCGGACTCCTGTGGCTGGGCTTTCGGGGTGAGCGGGTAACGCCACCTGTGGCCGGGCCGATTCGGTTCAACGCCGAACTGGAGCCGGGCGTCCTCCCCACGTTCACACCCATTGTGCGTCTCAGCGCGGACGGACGGCAACTCTTCGTCACAGCGATGGTCAATCGACGAGAGGAAGTTCTCCGCCGACGATTCGATCAGTCGCGAATGGACGTGATCCCGGGGGCGGGACAAGGCGATCTGGGAACCGGCAACAGCCGTCCTTTCGTATCACCTGATGGTCGCTGGATAGCGTACGCCAAGCAGGGCAAGCTCCGCAAAGTTCCGGTGGAGGGCGGATCGGCCATCGATCTCGCAGTCTCCGATTGGGCCGGAGGCAGCTGGGGACGGAACGGCAAGCTGGTGTATGGCCGATCCTACAATACCGGCCTGTGGATGGTCAGCGAGGGCGGCGGCGATGAGCGCATGCTGACCGCACCCGACACCTCGAAAGGCGAGCTGGGCCACTGGTGGCCTCAGATTCTTCCCGATGGAGATCACGTCATCTTCACGGCGTACCGGACACCCATCGACCAGGCTACGATCGAAGTCGTGTCGATCCGCACGGGGGAGCGAAAGGCCCTCTTCAGGGGTGGCGTGTTCGGCTTCTACGTGCCGAGTGGGCATCTCATCTACGCCGCCGGCGAGGCCATTCGCGCGGTTCCCTTCGACCTGAAGCGATTGGAAGTGACCGGGCCGGCGCTCCCAGTGGTCGACAGCGTCGCCATGAACTACACCGACGGCGCGGCAGCGTTCGACGTCTCAGCGAACGGAACGCTGGCCTACATGCCGGTCAGCTCCTACGTGACGGACGACGAGATGGTCCTGGTAGACCGCCAAGGACATGAAACGAGAGCCTTACCCTCCAAGGATCGCTACGATCATCCGCGCTTCTCACCTGATGGCAATCACATTTCGGCCGATATCCGTTCGGCCAATTCTGCCGGCGACGTGTGGGTATTTCAGATAGGGCGGGCCGGCGGAACCCGAGTGACCGCGGAAGGCGGGCGTGATTTCGGGGCGGAGTGGACCCCGGATGGACGGGAGCTGATCTACAGTAGCGAGCACCCCACCTATGACCTATACCGCCGGGCAGCCGATGCCAGCCGACCTGCGGAACCTCTGGTGACGGGCGGGTATGACCGCTACACGGGCGCCGTGTCCCAGGATGGGAAGTTGCTGCCCTTCGTGTTCAGCCAGCCAAACAGCGGATCCGAGCTTTGGATTGTCCCTCTTCAGGGCCAACTCGCCGCCAAGCGTTATCTGGCCAACGGCTTCAATTTGGCCCATCCCTCACTGTCACCAAACGGCCGGTGGATGGCCTATGACTCGGACGAGTCCGGCCGGGTGGAAGTCTTCGCCCAGTCCTTCCCCGATCCGAACCTCAAGCGCTGGAAGATCTCTCCCACATTTGGATCCGAGCCGATGTGGACTCGGGGTGGGCGCGAGCTGATTTATCGCAAGGGGGACAGTGTGATGGCCGTGAGCCTGGACCTCGAGAATGGAAAGATCGGCCAACCGGTCGCGCTGTTCGGTGGACCCTACCCTGACAGCCCGGGGTGGACCCGGCCCAGGAGTTATGATGTGTCGCGGGACGGCGAGCGCTTTCTCATGACCAGGCTGCCGGCAGAGCGCCCGCGGCCGCAGATCACCGTGGTCCTGAACTGGTTCGATGAGCTCCGGGCCAAGGTGCCGCAATGAAGTCACCAGAAGGAGGAGCTATGGATGACAGGAAGGATGCTCCGCTCAATACCCGTGAGTTCGTCATCAAATGGCACGCCACCGTCGATGAGCACCTCGTTACCAAGCTCTCGGACGCTTTGGAGCAACTCGCGCCGAGCGTTCTCGAAGGTCCTCCCCTCGCGCCGGCGCAGCGCCGACTCCTCGCTCAGCAGATGGTTACGGCGTTGCACCTGGCAGCCGACGCGAACGGGGGTGTGCCGGAGGCGGTGGACTACCTGGTCCAGGTCGCGGCCGAAGCAGCGGGCCGGTAAGCGATGGACCCCACAGTTCGCCGCCGAGCCGCTGTGTTCGCGGTTCCCATGTTTATCGCGCTCGTCTCGGCGCAGCGCGCAGCGGCCCATGTTCGAACGGTGGATTTCGTGCTCTTGTTCGCCGGTGGCGTGCTCTTCGGGGTTGGCTTGATGAACCTGATCCGCTTTCTGCGTGGCGGGTCCCGAGGGTGAACGAGGAGTCAAGCCGAGCCCCTTGGCACGCGCTGCTGGCACCGCTTCCTGCTGATGCCATTCCCCGCCGTCAACCGGTGGCTCCCCCGGAAGTCTTGGCCAGCCCTCATGGGTGGGCGGTCGCGGGTTGGGAACAGGTGATACTCTACCTTTATGCCGGCCCCGCCGGCTCCCGGACCGTCATGGCAATACTCGACGGCACCGGGGCTTTGCTGAGCGGGTCGGACGGAGTGGTCTTCCGAACCGGGATCGGTGGAGCCCCCCCGCCGGAAGACTGTGATGCGACAGTCATGCTCCGTATGGAAAATGTGGGTGGGCGATTCGAGCCGGACGGCAGCTTTCACGGAACCCGCTGGCTTTCGACGGC
>DASSED010000282.1:0-2367 GCA_035695405.1 Gemmatimonadales bacterium | reverse complement strand
GACGTACTGGATCTCGTACTACGTCAACGGCAAACGCAAGCTTGAGTCAGCCGGCACCCGGGAAGAAGTTTGGTCGATGAGACCAGCGGCTCTGGATAGCCTCGCTGGGGAAGAGCAGCGCACCAAGGCCAGCCATGTGAGCCAGCTCCTTCCGGACGCATGCTTGGTCCAGAATTGTGGTCCAGTTTGCCCGGAGATTTCCGGGTATCAGTGCCGAAACAAACAGCCCCAGCACCGCCAAGTTGTTGCTGGACAGTGGTGAGGCTGCATGTCGCTTACCCGTCGATGTGATCCAGAGTCAGGCGTGTTGCCAGTTACACCAAGGGGCAGTTCTCAATTTTTTCCCATGGAGCTGAGGGGGATCGAACCCCTGACCTCTGCAGTGCGATTGCAGCGCTCTCCCAGCTGAGCTACAGCCCCACGAAGGACGGGAAAACTACCGCCCGGCTCCCCATGGGTCAACCGAACCAACCGAGCATTACTCTGCTATTCCGTGAGACTTGCAGACCGGGAGTGGCTACGGCAACGGTGCCGCCATAGCTTTGAGCTTCACCGTTGCGAGCGGCCCGGCCCCACGTCCACCACCCTCGATTCTTCCCCCTCGGCCAGATCCACGCCGCTCGCGACGCCCTCGCTCGCAGAGCCCACGAGGAGCGCCCTGTGATTCGAGACCGTGCGAAGCGATGAGATCTCTCTGAACTCAGGTTGGTTTGTGGCCATACCTCTCAGGAGATAGGACATGCAACAAACGATTTTGGCCTGCGTTCTCGGTGGGGGCCTCCTCTCGATCGCCCCACCACTCACAGGCCAGGAGCATCAGCACCCTCCGGGGCAGCCGACCACCGACGCTGCCGCGCCCCCGCTTTACGACAACCTCGGCACGTTGCACCACGAGATCACCACCCGCTCGCAGATGGCCCAGCAGTTCTTCGATCAGGGGCTTCGCCTCACCTACGCATTCAACCACGACGAGGCGATCAAGTCGTACAAGCAGGCGCTCCAATACGACTCCACCTGCGCCATGTGCTACTGGGGGATTGCCTACGCCCTGGGCCCCAACATCAACGTCCCCATGGACACGTCGGCGGTGCGTCCAGCCTATGAGGCGGTCCAGAATGCGATGAAATATGCCGGCAGCACATCGGCGCCGGAGCGCTCCTATATCGAGGCACTCTCCAAGCGGTATTCGGCGGATCCCAAAGCCAGCCGGCCGGCGCTCGACAGCGCGTGGGCCAAAGCTATAGGCCTGGTCTCGTACGCCTACCCCAAAGATGACGACGCGGCCACGCTGTACGCCGAGGCGCTTATGGATCTCCGCCCCTGGGACTACTGGACCAATGGAGGCAGACCCAAGGCGCCTTCCACCCGCGAGCAAGCGCAGATCCTCGAGCGGGTGGTCAAGCGGAACCCCGATCATCCCGGCGCCTGCCATTTCTACATTCACGCCATCGAGGCTTCCCCCGAAGCCAAGAAGGCGGTGGCCTGTGCCGAACGGCTGGGGAGTCTGATGCCCGGAGCCGGCCATCTGGTCCACATGCCGACCCACATCTACATCAAGCTGGGTCAATGGGAGCTCGCGGCCGATCACAACGCTCACGCGGTTCAGGCGGATGAGGCGTTCATCAGCGAGCGCCATCCCACGGGCGCGTATCCGATGGGCTATTACCCCCACAACTTCCATGTGATGTGGTATGCCCTGAACATGCTGGGCCGGAGCGAGGACGCCATCAAGGCCGCGCGCAACATTCAACAGAAGGTGCCGGTGGAGGTCATCCGCCAAGTGCCGCCGTTTGAGGGCTACGCTCCGACGGTGCTGTACACGTTCATCCGGTTCTCCAAGTGGGACGAGATCCTCAAGGAGCCGGCCCCTCCAGCCGATCTCCGCTACGCCACCGGAGCGTGGTACTACGCTCGAGCCCTGGCCTTCACTGCCCGGGAGCGCCCGGAATCAGCGGCGGTAGCCCGCGACAGTCTGGTTGCCATCACGACGGCCACGCCCGCCGACCAGGTGATCGGGCTCAATCAAGCCAAGCCGGTGCTCGAGCTGGCGCTGAGTCACTTGAATGGAGAGATGGCAGCAAAGGCGGGCAACTTCGACGAGGCGGTCAAGCAGCTTCGTCGAGCCGCCATCCAGGAGGATGAGCTCCGCTACGACGAACCCCCGGCCTGGTACATGCCGATCCGGCAGCGACTGGGAGCCATCTTGCTGGGGGCGAATCGCCCCAAGGAAGCGGAGAAGGCCTTCCGAGAGGATCTGGTTCGGCGACCAGAGAACGGCTGGTCACTTCATGGATTGGCCGAGAGCCTGAAGGCGGAGGGCCGCGTCAAGGATGCGGCCAAAGTCGACGAGCGCTTCAGGAAAGCGTG
>DASSED010000281.1:0-22378 GCA_035695405.1 Gemmatimonadales bacterium | reverse complement strand
GATCAGGTCGTGGTCGGCGTCAATCGATTCATCGATGACTCACCGCCACTCACTATCGAGACACCTGACTTTTCTTTGCTCGAGCGACAGCAGCGGACGCGCCTCGCTGAGGTCAAGCAGAGACGAGACCACGCCGCAGTCAAGGCAACACTGCGTGAGGTCGAGACGGCGGCGAGAGCCACGAATCCGATGCTTCCTTCCATTATCGATGCAGTTCGCGCCCGCGCCACGTTGGGTGAGATCAGCGACGCGCTTCGGGCGGCATGGGGGATGTACCGGCCGGCGTAGGAGCTGTTCGGCGTGATTTCTTGCCGTCGGGGGAACCCCGTCCGGCTGACCCGCCTGCTTGTACCCCCTTTGGGGGTTCGGTAAGTTTCTTGCCTGGCCTCAGTTACCTTCACCGGACCGCCATGCCGACGTACGAATATCAGTGTCCCGACGGGCACGTTTTCGAGAAGTTCCAGAAGATGACCGACAAACCGCGGGCCAAGTGCCCGGTCTGCGGTAAGCCGGCGTCGCGCAAAATCTCCGGCGGTGCCGGCCTGGTCTTCAAGGGAAGCGGCTTTTACATCACCGATTACGGCAAGGATGGGAAAGGCCCGCGGAAACCCGAGAGCGAATCTGCCCCCGCCGGAGAGTCCAAGCCCGGATCCGAGACCAAGAGCGAGACTACCAAGCCGGACGCCAAGCCAACACCCGACCCGGCAGGCAAGCAGACACCCCGCAAGGGCAAAGGGAAGGCTCCCGCCGAGTGAATGATCGGCTGCGCGCCGAGCTGGCGAGGGTGGCCTCGCGGCTTGGTGCCGACGGCATCGATTTCGTGCTGGAGCGTCCCCGAGACGCGGAGCACGGCGATGCGGCCACCAATCTGGCGTTGGTGTTGGCCCGCCGAGAGCGCACCAATCCCCGTAAAGCGGCGGAACGAGTCCTCCAGGAGCTCCAGCTGTCGCCCGATCTGGTCTCCAAGACGGAAATTGCGGGCCCGGGCTTCATCAACTTCTGGTTAGCCAGCAACCAGCTCGCGTCGGCTCATCGAGAGATTCTGCAGCAGGGGTCCAGGTACGGCCGTTCGACCAGCGGCGCGGGTCTCAAGGTAAACGTCGAATTCGTGTCGGCCAATCCAACCGGCCCGCTTCATGTCGGGCATGGGCGTGGTGCCGCGCTGGGCGATGCCATCGCCTCATTGCTCGAGTGGTCGGGTCACGCGGTAACCCGCGAGTTCTACGTCAACGATGCCGGGGTTCAGATCGAGAAGCTGGCCCGGAGTCTTTGGGCCAGGGTTCGGCAGGCCGCGGGGTATGATGCTGAGATCCCGGAGCAGGGTTATTACGGAGAGTACCTCTTGGAGAACGCTCACCAGGTTCTTCACGAGCAGGGCCGCGGCTTTGCCGATCTCCCGGAGGCGGAAGGCGTTCGCCGCTCCCGGGATTTGGCTCTCCGGATCCAGCGCGAGGAGCAGGATCGGGATCTGGCCGAGTTCGGGGTGCGCTTCGACGTCACGTCGTCCGAGCAGGTTTCCTATAGCTCCGGCCGAGTGGACCGCACCATCGCGCTGCTCGCGAGCCGTGGCCTGACCTACGAGTCCGAGGGAGCGCTCTGGCTCAGGACCACCGGTTTCGGTGACGATAAGGATCGGGTCCTCCGAAAAAGTGACGGAACATTGACCTATCTTGCGCCGGATATCGCCTACCACGTCGATAAGCATGACCGGGGGTTCGATCGGGTCGTGGATGTCTGGGGCGCGGACCATCACGGCTACATCCCCCGGATGCGCGCGGCGCTCGGAGCCCTGGGGTATCCTCCCGAATTCTTCGATGTCGCCCTGGTTCAGCTGGTGAAGGTCACGCGCGGCGGAGAAGAAGTGAAAATGTCGAAGCGCTCGGGCGAATTCGTGACTCTGCGCGATCTCTACGAGGAGGTCGGCGTAGACGCCGCGCGGTTCTTCTTCCTGGCATTGCCGGGCGATACTCCGATGACCTTCAACGTGGATCTCGCGAAAAAACAGACCGACGAAAATCCCGTCTTCTACGTCCAGATGGCGCACGCCCGTCTCAGCGGGATTTTCCGCACCGCGGAGCGCGAGCCCGAAAGCGTCTCTGGGGAGCTCGAGCTCAACGCGTTGCCAGCCAACCAGGACATCGAGCTCTTGAAGAAGCTGCTCGTCTTCCCCGAGATCGTGGAAAAGGCAGCGCGCGAACGGGCACCCCATCGCGTCACGGTGTATCTGCGAGAGCTGGCCACGGCCGTGCATGGCTGGTATCACCACACCCGGGCCGTGGGAGCGCCGGAAGGGGCTGCGACCGAGCAGGCCCGGCTTCTCCTGGCCCGGGCGGCTCGCATCGTGCTGGCCAATGGGCTCAGCACGCTTGGCATCTCCGCTCCCGACCGGATGTGACTGGATGAGCCTTCTGGTCGTCGGCAGCATTGCGCTGGATTCCATCTTCACGCCCTTCGGCGAGACCGCGGATGCGCTCGGCGGTTCCGCCATCTACTTCAGCGTTGCGGGATCCATTCTCCACCCGGTCCAGGTCGTAGGGGTCGTGGGGCATGACTACCCCTACCATGAGCTCGAACGGCTCGCGCCTCGGGGGATCGACTGGTCCGGAGTGGAGCGGGCCAACGGGGAGAGCTTTCGTTGGAAAGGGAAGTATTCCTACGACCTGCAAAGTCGGGAGACGCTCGAGACCCGGCTCGGGGTCTTTGCCGACTTCCAACCCAAGCTGCCAGAGAAATTCCGCACTGCACTATACCTGTTCCTCGGCAACATCGATCCGGAGCTCCAGCTCGGCGTACTGGATCAGGTGGAGCGACCAGGCCTCGTGGTCTGTGATACCATGAACTATTGGATCAAGAGCAAGAAGGCGCCGCTGCTCCGGCTGCTCGAGCGGGTCGACGTGCTCATGGTCAATGACAGCGAGGCGCGCGAGCTGAGCGGCGATTGGAATATCCATCGGGCGGGTCGCTGGATTCTGGCGCGCGGCCCCAAGCGCGTGGTGATCAAGCAGGGTGAGCACGGCGCCCTGCTCATCGAGCCCCGGCGCACCTTTTATGTTCCCGCCTTCCCGCTGGAAACCGTATTTGACCCCACCGGTGCGGGCGACGCCTTCGCCGGCGGCTTCATGGCCTACCTCGCACGAGCCGAGTCAGTGGCGGAGGATGACATCCGGCGAGCGATGGTCTACGGTGCCACGATGGGGTCGTATGCGGTTGAGCAGTTCGGTATCCGTGGATTCGATCACGTCACCTTGGCCGACGTGGAATCGAGGGTGCGGGCCTTCCAAGATCTCACGCATGTCTCGTTTGCCAAGGCCCTGACATGAGTCGCCAGTACGCTGCTGCTGGTGTCGACCTCGACACTGCAGAAGCAGCCAAGCGACGAATCAGTGAGCTGGTAGCGGGCACTCGCACCCCGCTTTCCGCGGGACCCGTGGGTGCCTTCGGTGGCATGGTCCGAGTACCTGAGGGAATGCGCCGCCCCACCCTGGTCATGAGTACCGATGGGGTCGGCACCAAGGTGCTGGTTGCCTTGGATGCAGAGCGTTTCGATACCGTCGGAGAGGATCTGGTCAACCATAGTGTGAACGACATCCTGGTCCACGGGGCGAGGCCGATCGCCTTCATGGACTACATCGCGGGCTCGGGGCTCGGCGTGGGACAGATCGCCGACATCGT
Organism: Gemmatimonadales bacterium; assembly: GCA_035695405.1. GTDB lineage: Bacteria > Gemmatimonadota > Gemmatimonadetes > Gemmatimonadales > GWC2-71-9 > CAVVWJ01. The sequence goes on along the minus strand of DASSED010000281.1, from coordinate 18,706 downwards.
GAGCGGTATCGCGCGGGCCTGCCGGGCACATGAGATGGCATTGGCCGGCGGGGAAACAGCCCAAATGCCAGGCTTATATCGGGAGGGGACCTACGATCTCGCTGGCACCATCGTGGGTGTGGTTGAGGCCGATCGTGCGATTCACGGTGAGGCGATCGTTCCCGGCGATGTGCTGCTCGGCTATGCCTCCACTGGGCTTCATACCAACGGATTCACTCTGGCTCGTAAGGTGATTTTCCAACAGATGGGTTTGGCGCTGGAGGACCGGCTCGAGGAGACCGGGGGCACCGTCGCCGACGCCCTGCTCGCGGTACATCGAAGTTACCAACGGAGCGTCACGCCAGTCCTCGAGCAGGTGCACGGGCTGGCACACATCACCGGTGGGGGAATTCCCGGTAACCTGGTGCGGATATTGCCGCAGGACTGCACTGCGACGGTTGATCCCGACAGTTGGGAACTGCCGGCGCTCTTCAGGATACTGCAGCAGGCCGGGCGGATCTCTCCCCAGGAAATGCGTGAGGTGTTCAACCTCGGGGTGGGATTCATCGCCGTCCTGCCCCTTGCTGCCGTCACTGCGGCCCAAGCCGCCGCGGCCGGTGCCGGGGTCACCACATGGGTGATGGGCGAGATCCACCGGGGTAATCGTGCCGTGCGTTTCGCCCGTCCGTAACGGAGAATACGATGCGCGGCGCTCACCTCTTTGCCGGTCTGGCCCTCCTAACCTTTGCCTCCTCCGTACGCGCACAAAACCCGGAGTGCTTCGGATACAGCGGGAGCGCCCAGCAAGTGTGCGACGCTGCGGTGGACGGCAGCCGGGCCTTACACCCTCTCTTCGGTCTGCTCGTCAGTGGCGGAAATCCAACCATCGGATCGGCTGGTACTCTGGGAGGACTGGGCCACGCCGAGGTCACCCTGCGTGCCAACGCGGTGGAGCTGGTGCTTCCGGATCTGAGCTATAATGGCGGAGGGACCGTGCCGGCCGGCGATAATCTGTTCGCGCCGGCGCCATTGGTGGAAGGATCGGTAGGTCTCTACAAGGGAATGTCCGCGGGTCTCCTCGCGGTCGATTTCCTGGGCTCCGCGCAGCTGCTACCCACCACCCAGTTCGACAACTTCACCGTCGATGGAAGTGCCCGGAGACTCGGGAGCATAGCGCTGGGATTGGGGTACGGTGCCCGAGTCGGGATTCTTCGTGAGATGGGACCGATGCCGGCGGTATCTTTCAGCGTCATGCGCCGGGACATTCCCACGATGACCTATGGGCAGATATTCGGCGGCGACTCGTATAGCTATGCCTTCGATCTCCATGCCACCAACCTGCGCTTGGTAGCCAGTAAGCAGCTCCTCATGGTCGGCGTGGCTGCCGGTCTTGGCTGGGACAAATACACCGGCGGCGCCATCATGCAGTTCCGTGATCCGAGCACGGGAACTCCTCAGCCCGCTGTTCCCATCAATCTCAACACCTCGAGAGGGGTCGCCTTCGTGGATGCCGGGCTCAATCTCTCTATGGTGCGACTGACCGGTGAGGTTGGTTACCAGACGGGGAAGGACGAACACCTGAACACGAATTTCCAGGATTTCGACACCACCAAAGGCAAGTTCTTCGCCGGCCTCGGCCTGCGGATGGGCTTCTAGCGCTCGTGAACGAGCAGGAGGCCATGGCTCGAGCCCTCGACCTCGCTTGGCGAGGCTGGGGGCGAGTTCAGCCGAACCCGCTCGTGGGTGCCGTGGTTCTGCGGAATGGTGAACTGGTGGGGGAAGGATGGCATCCTGAATTTGGTGACCGGCACGCTGAACGCGTGGCGTTGGCTGGGGCAGGAGACCGGGCTCGAGGGGCGACGATGATCGTCACTCTCGAGCCCTGTGCCCATCAGGGTAAACAGCCACCGTGCACGGAAGCCATTATCGGCTCGGGGATTCGGCGAGTGGTCGCGGCGTTGAAGGATCCCAACCCCACTGCCGCCGGTGGCAGTGACCGCCTCCGCCAGGCCGGCGTCGAGGTCGAGCTCGGTTTTCAGGCCGATAAGGCGGCGGCCCAAAACGCCATGTTTCTTCATTCCCTCCGGGGAACCGGTAGACCATTCGTCGCGCTCAAGCTGGCCACGACGCTCGACGGTCGAATCGCCGATGGGTTTGGCCGCTCGCGCTGGATCTCGGGGGAGCCGGCTCGTGAGTTCGTCCAGTGGTTGCGGGCCGGCTTCGACGCCATTGGAGTAGGCGGTCGCACCGCTCGATTCGACGATCCATCTCTCACCGTCCGCGGCCAGGTCCAGCCGCGCATACCTCCTAAACGTGTGGTGTTCGACCGTGCGGCCGATCTCGGACCGCAGCTGACCGTGGTACGAACCGCCCCGGAGACACCCACCTTTGCCGTGGTCGAGCCCACTGCCGATGCCGCGAGAGTCAAGCGCCTGGAGGGGGCCGGCGTGTCGGTCGTTCGGGCGACCCACCTGAGCGATGCCCTGGCCGCGCTCCATGGCCTCGGCGTCAGCTCGCTCTTGGTCGAGGGGGGAGGCCAACTCGCCGGCGCCCTCCTGGCAGCCGGCCTGGTGGACCGCTATTACTGGCTGCAAGCTCCTGTCTGGCTTGGCGACGACGCAATCCCCGCGGTGGCGGGGCTGCCATCACGGGAGCTGGACCAGGCGGAGCGATGGCACGTGGTGGAGCGGCGCGCGTTAGGAGAGGATACGCTGCTGGTTCTGGATCGCGGCTGATGTTCACCGGGATCGTTTCCGACATCGGCAGGGTGGAGCGCGCGGAGCACAATGGGGGAGGTCTCGAGCTGACCATCAGCACCTCGTATGCCGACCTGGTGCCCGGCGAAAGTGTGGCCGTCGATGGAGCCTGTCTCACGGTCCAGGCGCTGGCGCCGGGTGGCTTCGTTGCGCACGTCGTTCGCACCTCGGTCGACCGAACCGCCTTCGCCGGGTATTCCAGCGGACGACGGGTAAACCTGGAGCGGGCCCTGCGGGTGGGCGACCGGTTGGGAGGGCACCTGGTCCAGGGACATGTGGACGGAGTTGGAACCGTGATGAAGCTGGGCCAGCATGAGGACGCTCGACTGTTGGATTTGCAGGTTCCCGACGCGGTAAGTCGGGTCTCCATACCACTCGGCTCCATTACCGTGGACGGAGTGAGTCTTACGGTCAACGCGATGTCTCCGCCGGCGCTGATCCAAGTCTCCATCATCCCGTTTACTTTACAGCACACCACGCTGCGGGATCGCGCCGTGGGCGACCGGGTTCACCTCGAGGCGGACACCATCGGGAAGTACGTGAAGGCCTTGTTGCATAACAGCGGAAGCAGCTGAGGAATATGAGCACCTTCGGGACCATCGAGCAGGCTGTCAATGATCTCCGTAACGGCAAGATCATTATCGTGGCGGATGACGAAGACCGCGAGAACGAGGGCGACCTCGTATGTGCGGCCGAGCTCGCAACGCCGGAAATGATCAACTTCATGACCCTCCACGGCCGGGGATTGATATGCTTAGCGCTGACCGGGGAGCGATGCGACCAGCTCGGGCTCTCTCAGATGACCGAGCGGAACACCGAAGAGCTCTCCACCGCCTTCACTGTCAGCATTGACGCTCAGCGCCGCTTCGGCGTCACCACGGGGATTTCGGCAACCGATCGGGCCACGACCATTCACGTCGCCATCAATCCGGCCAGCGTACCATCGGATCTGCGCCGCCCGGGTCACATCTTTCCGCTTCGGGCCCGGCCCGGAGGTGTGCTCCAGCGAGTGGGTCAGACGGAGGCCAGCGTCGATCTCGCGCGGCTTGCCGGGCTCAACCCGGCCGGGGTGGTCTGTGAGATCCTCAACGCCGATGGTTCGATGGCCCGCCGGCCGGAGCTCCAGGAGATCTCCCGCCAGCATGGGCTCACCTTCGTCACCGTGGCGCAGCTGGTGGCCTACCGGCTCCGGACCGAGCAGCTGGTCCATCGCGTGGCCGAGGCGCGGATCCCCACGGAATACGGTGAGTTCAACATCATCGGCTACCGCAACGACGTCGATCGGGCCGAGCACATTGCCTTGGTGTATGGCGACATTGCGGGTCAGCCCAACATCCTCGTTCGAATGCACTCGAAGTGTCTCACCGGAGACGTATTCGGCTCGCAGCGGTGTGACTGCGGCTTCCAGCTTCATCGGGCTATGGAGCTGATTTCGCGGGAGGGCAGGGGAGCCGTGGTGTATCTCGATCAAGAGGGCCGCGGCATCGGGCTCTTGAATAAGATCCGGGCATACTCGCTACAAGACACCGGTGCCGACACGGTTCAGGCCAATGAGCGCCTGGGCTTCGCTCCCGATCTTCGCAATTACGGCATTGGCGCGCAGATTCTCCGGGACCTGGGCCTCTCCTCCATCCGGGTGATGACCAACAACCCCCGAAAGCTGGTGGGCCTCGAGGGGTATGGACTGGAGATTGTGGAACGCGTGCCGCTGGTGGCGGACCCCAACCTCGAGAACCGCTCCTACCTTCAGGTCAAGCGCGACAAGCTCGGTCACCTCTTCACCCACTGACATCGTGCCTGACTTTTCCGGTCGCCTCCATGCCTCCGGGCCAGTGGCGATTCTCGTCAGCCGTTACAACGAGCTGATTACCCGACGGCTGCTCGATGGCGCGCTGGCCTGTTGCCATGAGGCGGGGCTGCCATCCGAACAGATCGATGTGGTATGGGTGCCCGGGGCATTCGAGCTTCCGGCCGCGGCGGCCGCGGCCGCCCAATCGCACCGCTATTCCTGTCTGGTGGCCCTGGGCGCCGTGTTCCGGGGCGATACCCCCCACTTCGAATACGTCGCAGGCGAAGCGGCTCGGGGGCTGAATCTGGTGGCCGTCCACCACACCCTGCCGGTGGGATTCGGCGTCCTCACGGTGGATACGATGCAGCAGGCACTCGACCGCGCCGGAGGGAATGCCGGAAACAAGGGGCAGGAGGCGGCTGCGGCGGCCATCCAGACTGCCGATGTGCTGGCCCGGCTTCGAGCCTACCATGCTGAGGCTCGAGACTAAGAGTCGCGCCCGGGCCCTCCAGATTCTCTATGCCTGGGAGCTTCAGGGTGGGCCACCGCTAGCGCGGGTCGCGACCGGCCTGGCCCGACTTACCGGGCCGGAGCCCCGGGTCTTCGATCGAGCGGAAGCCCTGGCGGAGGCCATCATCGCCAACGTCGAGCAACTCGATGCCCACGCCGCTCGTGCCTCCGAGAATTGGCGCCTGAACCGTATCGCCATCGTCGAACGAAATATCCTGCGCCTGGGAATCCACGAGCTTCAAACCGGCGAGGTCCCTCCGAAGGTCGCCATAGACGAGGCCGTGCACCTGGCTCACTGGTTCGGCGACACGAAAGCCCCTGGATTCGTCAACGGGATCCTCGACGGGATCGCCCGATCTCTGGGACGGCTGTGAGGGACGCCGCGGCAGTTCCGGCAGCATGAATATCCTGCTCGTCAACTGGCAGGACCTCGCCAACCCCCAGGCGGGCGGTGCCGAGATCCACCTGTTCGAGATCTTCAGCCGGCTGGCGGCGACCGGCCATCGGGTGAGACTGATCTGTTCCGGATGGCCGGGCGCAGCTCCCCGAGCGACGATCGACGGAATCAGCATTCATCGCACCGGTTACCGAAACTCCTTTGCGCTGTTAGGACGGCGCGCCGTGCGTCATGCCATAACAGCCGAACGGCCCGATATCATCGTCGAGGACGTGAATAAACTTCCACTCTTTCTCACCCTGGGAACGCGGCTGCCCCTTTGTGCCATCGTGCCTCATCTGTTCGGGACTACTGCCTTCGAAGAAGCCTCCTGGCCGGTAGCCTCGGTCGTCTGGGCCGCGGAACGCCCACTCCCGTGGGCCTATCGCCGGGCCAGTTTTCACGCCATCAGCGAGAGCACCCAATGCGATCTTGTGGCTCGCGGGGTTCCCCCTTCGCGAATTCAGGTTATCCACCCCGGCGTCGATAGCCGACGCTTCACTCCGGCGCCGGGCGGACGTCGCGCAGCGACACCGACGTTCTTGTATGTTGGCCGCTTGAAGCGTTATAAAGGAATAAGTTTCGCCATCGAGGCGCTGGCGTTGGCACGACAACATCGGCCTGACCTGCGCCTGGACATTGCAGGCACGGGAGACCATCGCGCCGAGCTGGAGCAGCTCTCGTCCCGACTAGGACTAGGTCGAGCGGTCGTATTCCATGGCTTTGCCAGCGAGGAGCGCAAGATCGATTTGATGCGGAGCGCGTGGGCCAACGTGTTTCCCTCGCCCAAGGAAGGATGGGGAATCACGGTGATCGAGGCGGCGGCGTGCGGCACACCGTCACTTGCATCGGACAGTCCGGGCCTCCGGGATTCGGTTCGACCGGGCGAGACCGGTTTCCTGGTGCCCCATGGTGACGTCGAGGCTCTGGCGGCTCGCATGATCGAACTGGCCGACTCACCGATGCTGGTGGCGCGAATGGGTGAACGCGCCCGGCGCTTTGCCGAAGGTCTCACCTGGGAGAGAACTGCGGCGGCCACCGAGCGCCAACTGCGCGATTTAATCGATGCCTCGGCTCCGGGTCGAGGGTGAAGGAGCTGTCATGCAGACAACCATTACCGTTCGTCATAGCGAAGTCTCGGAGGCACTGCGTCAGCGGGCCATCACCGTGGTCGAACGCCTGGGCAACATGGCCACCCGCCCGATGGAGATGACGGTGGTATTCGATACGGAGGGCCAGGCGCAGACGGCAGAGCTCAGGCTGCATCTGGCCAAGGGAGAGATCCTGGTCGCCAAAGGGTCCGGATCCGACCACCGGAGTGCCCTTGATCGGGCCGAGGAGAAGCTGCGGCGTCAGCTGGAACGGGCCTCGAGTCGTCCCCGACGGGCTCGGACAGCCCAACCCAAGAACCTCTGATGCTACGACTGGGCGACTTCCTTTCCCGCCGGGGCGATCCGCTTCAGCTCGAGGCTCTCACGGGCGAGCTGGGGCTGGACCGTCAGATCACTGGTGCGGAGGTGGCAGGTCCCGGCTTGGCGCTCGCCGGCTACATCGGTCGCTTTGCCGCCAACCGGCTCCATGTCCTCGGCGAAACCGAGATCACATACCTCAACTCGCTTCCGCCGGACCAGCGTCACCACTCGCTTACCACGTTCTTCAACTTCGACCTGCCTTGCATCTTCGTGACCAAGGGACAGGAAGTCCCTCCTGAGTTGCTGACGCTGGCGCGGGCCAAGGGAGTACCGGTTCTCCGCAGCAAGCTCAAGACAGCCGAATTTTATCGCCGGATCAAGCCCATCGTGGAAGAGGCCTTCGCGCCTCGTACCACCCTGCATGGCTCGCTGGCCGATGTCTACGGTGTAGGCCTGCTGTTCGTCGGGCGCTCCGGGATCGGCAAGAGCGAGTGCGTTCTGGATCTGGTCGAGCGGGGCCACCGCCTGGTGGCGGATGACGTGGTCCAAATCACCCGCCGCGGGAACGACGTGCTGATTGGCCGAGGGCATGAACTCGCGGCGCATCACATGGAGATTCGGGGAATCGGCCTGATCGATATCCCAGCGCTCTTCGGGGTGCGAGCGGTGCGGCAACAGAAGCGGATCGAAGTGATCGTGCAGTTAGAGGACTGGGAAACCGCCAAGGACACCGACCGGACCGGCCTGTCCCGCGAGGAGACGACGATCCTGGACGTGGCGGTCCCCCGAGTGGTTGTGCCGCTCAATCCGGGCAAGAATATCACTGTCATCTCCGAGGTGGTGGCCATGATGCACCTGCTGCGGTACTCCGGCGTGGATGTGGCCGCGGCCTTCAATGCCCGACTCATCAAGCGCATGAAGGAGCAGCGCGGTGTGCGGGAGTACCTCCAGGAAGACTATGAGTGAGCCTCTGCGGGGAGTGGTGGTGTGTCATGGACCGATGGCAAAGGCACTGGTGGAAGCTGCTCAGCAGATCAGCGGGGTCGATGATGCGTTGGTGGCGGTGTCCAACTCGGGGTGCGACCGGGACACGCTGGAACAGCGTGTGCTCGCCGCAGTGGACCGGCAGCCCGCCGTGGTCTTCGTGGATCTGGCCAGTGGTTCATGCCTCTTCGCCGTTCTCAAACGGCTCAAGAACGAAGAGTCGGTCAAGGTGGTCACCGGGGTAAACCTCGCCATGCTGGTCGATTTTGTGTTCCATCGATCACTGCCTCCCAGTGAGGCCGCCGCTCGCGCCGTGGCCGCCGGGCATGCGTCCATTCGGGTTCCCTGATGTCAATCGTGCTTTGCCGGATCGACGACCGCCTCATCCACGGGCAGGTGGTAGTGGGGTGGGGGCGCGCCCTGGGAATCGATCTTATCGTCCTGGTGGATGACCAGGTTGCCGGCAGCTCCTGGGAGCAGGAGCTGTACCGGATGGCGGTCACTCCCGAGATCGACGTCCGGTTCGTGACCGTGACCCAGGCATCCACTGAGATGGCCGGCTGGCAATCGAACGGGAAGCGAGGATTGCTCTTGACCGGTGATCTCGAGACGATGGCGGCGTTGCACGCCGCAAGTCCGGAGATCGTGCACCGCATCAACCTGGGTGGAATCCACCACCGTGCCGGCCGTCGGGAGCGGCTGCCTTTCGTGTATTTGACCGACCAGGAGCTTCGCAAGCTCCAGGAGCTCGAGACCGATGGTGCTGTCATCACGGCTCAGGATCTTCCCACCACCCCACCGGTCCCGCTGAGGAGCCTCGGATGACCGACTTCTCCCCTCACGTCGTGATCCCGCTGCTCATCTGGGGAAGTCTGGTCGCGCTCGACCTCGTCAGCTTGCCCCAGGCAATGTTTTCGCGGCCTCTGGTGGCGGGGACTGTGGCTGGCTGGATCGCCGGGGATGTGGAGGCAGGACTTCGAACCGGCGTTCTCTTCGAGCTGTTTGCGCTGGACGTCCTGCCGGCCGGCGCGGCCCGATATCCCGATTATGGCCCAGCCACTGTCGCCGCCGCGGCCCTCGCATCAGGAGCTCCCTGGGAGCTGGAGCTTGGGGTGAGCGCGGCGCTCGGTCTGGTGCTCGCGCTCCTGGGAGGCTGGAGCCTTTTAGTGGTCCGGCGCTGGAATGCCCGAGCCATCCAACACCGAGCGGCGGCGCTGGCGGCAGGAGAGAGCAGCGCCATCCGGCGGTTGCAGTACGGGGGCGTCATCAGGGACGCGGTGCGAGGCTTCGTGCTCACGCTGCTGGGTCTGGTGCTCGCGTCCACCATTACCGAGTCCGTGCGGCTGGACCGGGCCACTGCCGTGGCGCTGACCTTGGTGGCCATCGGGTCAGCGCTGTCCGCGGCGGCGGGAGGAGCATTCCGCACCTCCGGTCGCGGTATCCGTCTCAAGTGGCTGCTGGCGGGATTCGCCGCCGGCGTAGTGATGGCGGTGCTCCTATGACCGGGCGTCTGCGCGCCATCCTTCGTCTCTTCGCCATTCAGGGCACCTGGAACTACGAGCGGATGCTTGGAGTGGGGATGGGCTACGCGGCCGAACCGCTTCTGGATGATCTCAAGGCAGTGGACCCGGTCCGCCACGGGGAGGCCGTGGTGCGCTCAGCCGAGTTCTTCAACTGCAATCCCAACCTGGCGGGGCTGGCCCTTGGCGCGACCGCGCGAGCAGAATACGAGGCCATCCCGGGGTCGCATATTGTACGGCTGAGAACCGCACTGTGCAGTCCACTCGGCGCCTTGGGCGACGAGCTCTTCTGGGCCGGGTTGGTGCCGGCCTTGATCGGCCTCGCCCTGATCGGGGTGGTACTGGGCGCCGGATGGTGGGCCATCGGAGGATTTCTCCTGGTCTACAACGCGATTCGGTTGTGGACCGCCTTCTGGGCGTTACAGACCGGTATTGAATCGGGGATGCGGGTGGGTGCCGCGATCGGTGGATCGTGGATTCCGCGCGCCATCGAGTGGGTCGGACCGGCCGCTGGACTGGCCGTCGGGGCTGCGATTCCCCTCGTTGCCGCCTGGTACCTGTCGGGTTTTCCCTGGTCCGCGATGGTGGGCGCGGCCGGGGTGACGGTCGCAGGGGTTGCCCTGACCCGCTGGTTCGGACCCGGTCTGACCTCGGTGCGGTTCGCCGTTATGGCTATCATCCTTCTCCTGCTCTTCCGGCGGCTCGGGCTGTGATCGAGCGGGAAGCCAAGATCGTGAACTCTGAAGGGCTCCATGCCCGTCCCGCCGCCCGAATCGTCAGGCTGGCCAGCACGTTCGATTCGGAGATCGAGATTTGCAAGGATGGTGTGGGTGTGAATGGAAAAAGCATTATGGGAGTCATGATGCTCGCTGCTGAGTGCGGCAGCTCGATTACCATCCGCGCCCAGGGACCGGACGCGCAGCAGGCGGCCGAGGCCTTGGTCGCTCTGGTGGCGAGCGGGTTCGACGAGGTATGACCGGCCCCCGGCAGCTCCGCGGAATCGGGGTGTCACCGGGCGTTGCCTGGGCACCAGCGCTGGTCCTCCGCTGGGAGTTTCCTCACGTACCCGACCGACCGGTGTCGGCCGATCAGGTCGAGGTGGAGGTAACAAGGCTCCACGAGGCGGTGGACTATGTCGTCTCTCACCTGAAGGACCTGGGAGAGCGTGTGCTGCATCGCGCCGGGCCCGAAGAGTCACGCATCTTCGACGCCCAGATCCTGATGGCCCAGGATCAGGAGTTTCTCAAGTCAGTCGAGGCCTTGATACGGAAGAACCTGTTCAGCGCCGAGACGGCGTACGAGTTCCGGGCCCTTGAGCTGCGCCAGCATTGGTCTCAGGCCGCACGACTGAGGGACCGGTTGGCCGATCTCAACGCGATCCAGATGCGCATGATCCAGCGGCTCCTCGGGCGGAGCGACAGCGAGCTCTGGTCGGTGCCGGCAGACGAGCAGGTCATCGTAGTAGCCCACGAGTTGTCGCCGGGACTCACCGTCCAACTCGACCGCGAGCATGTCATCGGTCTGGTCAGCGAGGAGGGAACTCGGACTTCACATGCCGCCATCCTGGCCCACTCGTTGGGCATCCCGGCGGTCATGGGCATCTCGGGAGCGCTGGCCGCCATCCCGAACGGCACTCCCCTCCTCATCGATGGGCAGAGCGGTACCATTGTTCTCAATCCCAACCGCGACGAGTTGGAAGAGGCGCGAGTGCAGGTGAGTCGGCGCCAGCGGCTCGAGCTCCAGCTCGAGACGGTTGCCGGACAACCTGCTGTGACCCCCTCAGGCAGAGCCATCGTCCTGATGGGGAACGTGGACCTGCCGGAGGAAATCGAAGCCGCAGTTCGCCATGGCGCACAGGGGGTGGGTCTGCTTCGCACCGAATTCCTCCTGACTGGCCGGGCCACCGTGCCCGACGAAGAAGAACAAGCCGACTACTTCCGGCGGGTGGCTCGGGCCTTTCCCAACCATACGGTGGTGATTCGCTCGTTCGATCTGGGAGGCGACAAGTTTCCCGCGGCCTTCAAAACCGCGGGAGAGGCAAATCCGTTCCTGGGTTGGCGCTCGATTCGCGTATGCCTCGATGAGCCCGAGGTGTTCCGGCCTCAGATTCGGGCCGTGCTCCGCGCGGCAGCCAGCCATGATGTCCAGTTGATGCTACCGCTGATCACGACCGTGCAGGAAGTTCAGGAAGCGCGTGAGATGGTCATGCAGGAAGCGGAGGCCCTCGCTGCGGCCGGCATACAGGCAGCCGCATCGGTGCCCGTCGGTGTCATGATCGAAACACCGGCTGCGGTGCTCATGGCGGACCGGCTGGCCGAAGTGAGCGCCTTTTTCAGCGTGGGCACCAACGATCTCACCCAGTACACCATGGCAGTCGATCGGGGGAATGCGCGCCTCGCCAGCCGTTTTACCCCGCATGATCCGTCCGTCGTCCGGCAGCTCCACCAGGTGCTCGAGGTGGGCCAGGCAGCTGGGCTTCCGGTAAGTGTCTGCGGGGAAATGGCGTCGGAACCGATCAGCGCGGTGCTGCTGCTGGGACTCGGCTACGAACGGTTGAGTGTGTCGCCTCCGGCGCTCCCGCTGGTGAAGTGGGTAATCCGCACCGTACCGGAGGATGCTGCAAGCGAGGCAGCCCGGGCCGCACTCGACGCGGCGAACGCAGCCGATGTGTCGGCGGTGCTGAAAGACGTGGTCGGCAGCTACCTCGATGTTCGGCTGCTCGACCCCCAATCAGCGTTGCCTGGCCGTGGCCGGGTGGCTACCTTGCCCCCCGGAAAGAGCGTATTCTGACCCTCCGCGGCATCCCCTCGTCATCGAGAGCAGCTCCATGGCCGAATCGAAGCGCCACGTTTTCACCTCTGAGTCGGTAACCGAAGGTCATCCCGACAAGGTCGCCGACCAGATATCCGATTCGGTGCTCGATGCCATTCTGGCGCATGATCCGGGCGCACGGGTGGCGTGTGAAACCCTGGTGACCACCGGAATGGCTGTGGTAGCGGGCGAGATTACCACCAGCACCTACGTACATATCCCCGACCTGGTTCGGCAAACGGTGGAATCGATTGGGTACACCGACGCGGCCTATGGCTTTGATGGGCGGACCTGCGCGGTGCTTACCACCATCGATCGGCAATCCCCGGACATCGCGATGGGTGTCAATGCCGGCAAATCCAGGGAACAGGGAGCCGGCGATCAGGGGATGATGTTCGGGTACGCCACCAATGAAACCCGGGAACGAATGCCGCTCCCGATCGTGCTGGCGCATCGGATCGCGGAACGACTGGCAGCCGTACGCAAGGGGCTCAATGGCCACCGCCAAATAGAATGGCTCCGGCCGGATGGGAAGTCCCAGGTATCGATCGAGTACGAGGACGAGCGGCCGGTTGCGGTGCGAACAGTGGTGGTGAGCACCCAACATGCCGAGCGGAACGGGTCCCGCCAACTGGCGCACCGGACCATTCGAGATGCGGTCATCGAAGAGGTGATCAAGCCGGTACTCGAGGAAGCCGATCTCGAGTACGGGCGAACCAAATTTCTCATCAACCCCACCGGTCGGTTCGTTATTGGCGGGCCCCACGGAGACGCCGGGCTTACCGGCCGTAAAATCATCGTGGACACCTACGGCGGGATGGCCCGGCACGGTGGGGGCGCGTTCAGTGGCAAAGACCCGTCCAAGGTAGACCGGTCGGCGGCCTACGCCGCCCGTTGGGTGGCCAAGAACATCGTCGAGGCCAAGCTTGCGCGGCGGTGCGAGGTCCAGCTGGCGTACGCCATAGGTGTGGCCCACCCGGTATCGGTTATGGTCCAGACGTTCGGCACCGGAGCCCTGCCCGACTCGATACTTGAGAACGTGGTTGCTGATGTCTTCGATCTCACGCCGAGAGGCATTATTGACGCCCTGAAGCTGAAGCGGCCAATTTACAGACCGACAGCCAGCTACGGTCATTTTGGGCGCCGGCCGCACAGCGGGCACTACGAGGGAAAGAAGGTTGATTTTTTCACCTGGGAAGAGCCGGATCGCGTGAAGGCTCTGCTCGCAGCCGCCCGTTGAGGAGCTCATGACCGTCCAGACCGCCATGGCCAAGTACGACATCAAGGATCTGACCCTCGCTGACGAGGGGAGGCGCCGGACCGAGTGGGCCGAGCGGTCCATGCCAGTGCTTCGGCAGATCCGGGCCCGCTTTGCCAAGGAGCAACCGCTCCGAGGACTCAAGATCTCGGCCTGTCTCCACGTCACTACCGAGACCGCCAATCTCATGCAGACGCTGCGGGCCGGAGGGGCCGAAATAGCGCTCTGTGCCTCTAATCCGCTGTCCACGCAGGACGACGTTGCCGCCCATCTGGTGCGCGATTACAAGGTTCACGTCTACGCCATTAAAGGCGAAGACCACGAGACCTACTACTCGCATATCGCGCAGGCCTTGGCTTTCGGCCCGCAGCTGACCCAGGATGACGGCGCCGATCTGGTCGGCTCTCTTCACATGATCGCCTTGAACCGGCTGGACGACCTGGCACCTCCCATTCGCCGGTGGGTGGAGGGGCTGTCACCCAGCGAGCGCAAGGCGCTGGTGCAGGGAGTCAAAGGCTCCACCGAAGAGACCACCACCGGGGTCATCCGGCTCAAGGCCATGGCCAAAGAGGGCGTTCTCCAGTTTCCCATCATCGCGGTGAATGATTCGAACACCAAGCACATGTTCGATAATCGATATGGAACCGGCCAATCCACCCTCGATGGTGTGATTCGTGCCACCAACCTGTTACTGGCGGGCAGCACGGTCGTGGTGGCCGGCTATGGATGGTGTGGGCGTGGGGTGGCGAGTCGAGCCCGGGGGGCCGGTGCCCATGTGGTCGTGACCGAGGTCGATCCGTTGCCGGCGCTGGAGGCACGGATGGACGGATTCGAAGTCATGCCCATGGGGCAGGCCGCGCCCATCGGCGACTTATTTATCACCCTTACGGGTAACCTTCATGTCATCCGGCCCGAACACTTCGCTGCCATGAAGGACGGCGCCATTGTGTGCAATTCGGGGCACTTCAACGTCGAGTTGGATATGGAGGGGCTGGCGCGCATCGCCTCCAGCCGGCATTACGTGCGTGAGATGGTGGAGGAGTTCGTGGTGAAGGGTCGCCGCATCATGGTCCTGGCCGAAGGCCGTCTGATCAACCTCGCTGCTGCGGAAGGTCATCCGGCTAGCGTGATGGATATGTCTTTTGCCAACCAGGCTCTTGCGGCCGAGGTCCTGGCTCGTGACGCCAGCCAGATGAGCCGCGGAGTCCATCGGCTTCCAGCCGCCGTGGATCAGGAAATCGCACGGCTCAAGCTCCAGAGCATGGGCGTCGCAATCGACACCCTCACGCCCGAGCAGGTCGAATACCTGTCGAGCTGGGATGCCGGCACCTGAACGGATGATGGGATGATTGAAGTCACGGTGGCCCACCTCGGTCTGGACCGGACCACGAACACGCCGGTGGTGATTCTCAGGGAAAAGGAAGGGTCGAGAGTTCTTCCGATCTGGATCGGTCCTGCGGAGGCCAGCGCCATTGCCATGGAGCTCCAGGGCATGAAGGCGCAACGGCCGTTGACTCACGATCTCTTGAAGCAGATCCTGGTTGGCCTGGGCGGGGATCTGCGGCGAGTGGTAATCAGCGCGGTCAAAGAGAACACCTATTTTGCAGAGCTCCTGATCCGGCGGGACGACCACGTCTTTCAAGTCGATGCGCGTCCATCGGACAGTATCGCGCTGGCGCTCAGGATGCGGGCTCCCATCTTCACCAGCGACCAGCTGCTCGACCAGAGTGGGGTCGAGACCGATGAACCCTCCCCCAATCCGTCGCTCGAGGCCGACAAACTCAAGGATTACCTCGAGAAGATGGACCCGCAGGACTTCGGGAAGTTCAATCCGTAGGAGCAGGAAGCCGGAATGGCTGAACCGGGCGGAGGCGTGGCTCCTTCACCGGCGCGCACTGGTTGTCTTCTTCGGCCTCTCCGTCCTTCTCCTACGTCCTCTTTCGGCCCAGACGATCCACATCAGCGGCACAGTTCAGGCGGCGGATAGCAGTCCAGTGAGCACCCGCGTCGTGCTGCATCGGATTGGCCGCGACGCACAGGGGCCGATCGACTCCACCCTATCCAATATCCACGGCCGCTTTTGGCTCAGCTTCCACCCGGACAGCGGGGCATTTTACATCCTGAGCGCCCGATACGCAGGCATCGAGTACTTCTCCCAGCCGGTTCCCACCGACCGTGAGCGCCCCGACAGCGCTATCCCCATCCTGGTGTATGACACGTCGAGTACCGCTCCGGTATCACTGGAAGCCCGACACCTGGTCATTACTCGGCCGGGTGAAGACGGAGCCCGGAGTGTGTTGGATATCATGGTGCTTCGCAACGACAGCCGGGTTACCCGGGTTGCATCCGATACGCTGCGACCCACCTGGAGTGCACCGCTTCCGGCTGGAAGCATGGGACTCGAGCTGAACGAAAGCGACTTCTCGGCCGACGCGGTGGCCCGGCGTGGAGATACGGTGGCGGTGGTGGCCCCATTTGCGCCCGGAGAAAAACAGCTGACGGTCCAGTATCTGCTGCCGTCAGGACGAAGAGCCTTCGCCGTTCCCATCACCGAACCCGGCGTGAAGATCAACGTCCTGGCCGAGGAGCCGGACGTTGGAGTCAACGGCCAAGGGATCGAGTTCGCCGACAGCCAAATGCTACAGGGTCGCTCCTTTCGACGGTGGACCGGTGTGGTCCCCCAGGGCAGCGTGATCCGGGTGACCCTACCCGTTCGCAATGCGAATTCGACGGTTGTTCTGGCGGCGCTGGTGGGCACCATGACTCTGGCGCTGGTGCTGGCAGCCTGGCGCCTCGTACCGCGGCCCAGCGGATCCCTGAGAGTTTCTCCAGCCGAACTGCTCGACACTATGGCCGCGCTCGACGTGCGGTATGCCGGCCGCGAGGCTGATACTCCACCAGAGGAGTGGCAGTCGTACCAGCAGGAGCGCGCGAAGCTCAAGGCTCGAATCGAGGCCTCTCTTGCGGCCGGAGGGAAGAGTTCATAGACTAGCCGCAGTAGAACAACCGTAGCAACACGAACGGGGCAACTCGGAAGCCGGTGCAAAGCCGGCGCGGCCCCGCCACTGTCACGGGTACCTGGCCCTCGTGGGCCAGGCCTCCACTCAGGCAGCCACTGGGAAACCGGGAAGGCGAGTGGAGTCCCGAAGCCAGGAGACCTCTCCGTTCGTGCCACCTTATAGCCCTCGGGGGAGGGTTGGTGGCGTTGCCCGTCGGCTTTCGTCCGGCGCTCATCGCCCATTCCTCCGATCCGAGGGATGGGCGAGGTCGTTTTGGGCCTACCGCGACAATTCCTGCGTCGCTCCTGGCAGCTCGTCGCCCTGCTGGTGCATGCCGGGTTGGCCACAACCGCGTGCGTCCGAAAGCCGGATGAGTCACGCGGTCACGTGGTGCTGGTGGATGATGCGGGTGACACCGTACGGCTCGCCCGTCCCGCACGGCGAGTCGTTTCGCTGATCCCGGCCACCACCGAGCTGCTCTTCGCCATTGGAGCCGACTCGCTGGTCGTGGGCCGTACCAGCTACTGTGACTATCCTCCCGCGGCCCAGGCCGTTCCCAACCTCGGCGACGGCATCAAGCCCAGCATCGAGGCCATCCTTTCTCGCCGCCCTGATCTCGTCCTCTTGTATAACTCGGGGCAGAATGCCGCCGTGGCTGGGCGGCTGCGTCAGCTCGGAATCCAGCCGGTGCGGCTCAACACCGACCGGCTGAGCGATGTGACACGCATAGCCAGCATACTCGGCACCTTGACGGCGCATCGCCGTGGTGCCGATTCGCTGGCCGCTGTCTTCGATACCGCACTCGCCTCAGCGACTTCATCTCCTCCGCGCCAGCGACCGAAGGTTCTGCTGCTGGTGTGGGAGCAGCCGCCCATGACGATTGGGAGAGGCAGCTTTCTCCACGAGTTGGTCGAGCGAGCCGGTGGAGAGAATCTGTTTGCGGACGTCTCGGCCTCCTCCGGCATCGTGAGCATCGAGGCGGTGGCGCAACGCCATCCCGATCTGATTTTCACCACCACCGCCGGTCCATCGGGATTTGCCAGCCGCCCTGAATGGCAGGTGGTATCGGCCATCCGGGAGCACCGCTTTCTCCAGGTGAGCGGATCCGAGTTCAATCGGCCCAGCCCCCGCGCTCCCCAGGCCATTCGAACCCTGGCTGCTCTCATGAAGCGGGTTCATGAGTAGCACGCGTCTCGTCGCTCTGGCGGGCGGAGTCATGGCCACGCTGGCCCTGGGTCTCATTGCGGGCGCAGTGCCGATCGCCCCGGCCGATGTCTGGAACGGGTTATGGGACGCCCAGAGCAGCGCGGCCCCCATCGTGCGCGATTTGCGGGCACCCCGGGTGATTCTTGCCTTCGTCGTTGGAGGGAGCCTGGGTGTCTGTGGGGCTGCCCTGCAGGCCATGATCCGGAACCCCCTGGCCGAACCGTATCTACTGGGGCTGTCGAGCGGTGCGGGACTAGGCGCCGTCATCGCGATTGCTTCGAAGGCTGGGGGGGCCTGGGCGGTCCCCCTGGCGGCGTTTCTCGGCGCCCTGGGCACCGTGGTCTTGGTCTATCGGTTGAGTTTGGTCTCCGGTCGCAGGCTGGATCCGCATGTGCTCCTGCTTTCGGGCGTGGTCGTCGGCGCATTTGCCGGCGCACTGATGAGCGCCATCATGGTTCTCTCCGATGCACCCGGCGTACGAAACGCGTTCCTCTGGCTGCTCGGTGGATTCGGCACGGCCTCCTGGGAGGCGCTGGGGATCTTTAGTGCGTACGCGGTGCTCCCACTCGGGCTGCTGTTCTTTCACGCTCGTTCCCTGGACCTCATTGCTCTCGGTGACGATCCGGCCCGCCACCTCGGCACCGATGTCGATCGGGTGCGGCGGGTGGTCTACGTGTGTACCGCGCTGTTGACCGCGGCGAGCGTTGCGGCGTGTGGTATCGTAGGCTTCGTGGGTCTGGTCGTGCCCCACGCGGTGCGAACAACGTTCCGGCCGCTGCACCAAACGCTGCTGCCACTCGTTTTTCTCACCGGTGGCTGTTTCCTCGTCTTGGCCGACGTGGTGTCGCGTGTCGTCGTGCGCCCGCTCGAGCTCCCCGTCGGGGTGATCACCGCGCTGATCGGCGTACCGCTTTTTGCGCTGCTCCTCCGAAGGACCCTCGCATGATCCTCGAGGCCCGGGAGGTGACGGTGCGCTACCGTCCCGACGCTCAGCCCGCGCTGCAGAACACCAGTTGCCGTGTGGCGGGATCGGAGCTGGTAGCGGT
>DASSED010000280.1:0-57922 GCA_035695405.1 Gemmatimonadales bacterium | reverse complement strand
GCTGCTCACAGCCAACCTGGCTGCCCACGGCTATGGTCCGGACGCCGCGCATCGGGGAGCCCTGGCACTCCTGGACCAGCAGACGATGCGGCAGGCTTCGATGCTGAGTTACAACGATGCGTGGATGCTCTTGCTGATCACCTTTATCGTGGTATCACCGGCGGTCTTTTTCCTGAGGGCACATCGGGGTAGAAGCGGAGCCGCCGCGGACGCACATTGAGAGGCACCGGTTATGCAAGCCCACGCATGTCGTAGCCAAGATCGCGCGGGCTTCTTACATTCCCGGTATGACAGTCTCGACGAAGCCATCTGCTAGCACGCCCTCCTCCGGCACTGAATCGCCCACCATCTGGCTCGACGGCAGATGGTGTGACCGAAGCAGTGCGTTCATATCGGTGTATGATCATGGGCTCCTGTACGGCGACGGAGTTTTCGAGGGGATTCGAGCCTATGGCGGCAAGATCTTTCGACTGAAGCAGCACCTGGACCGCCTGTACGACTCCGCCAAGGCGATCTGGCTCACCATTCCCATGTCGCGAGAAGAGCTGGCTGCGGTCACGGAAGAGGCCGTGCGCCGGTCAGGCATTGCCGAGGCGTACATTCGCCACATCGTAACCCGCGGGGTCGGCGATCTGGGGCTGGATCCGCGCAAGTGTCCCCGGCCGTCGGTGCTCATCATCGTCGATACCATCAAGCTCTGGCCCGAGCAGGTCTACGAGGCGGGGCTCAGCGTGGTGACCGCGGGAACGCCGATTCCCCAGCGCGAGTCATTGTCGCCGCGAGTAAAATCGTTGAACTACCTGGCCCATATCCTTGCCAAAATCGAGGGGATTCATGCCGGGGCCGACGAAGTGCTCATGCTGGATAGTGCCGGGGCTGTAGCAGAGGGATCGGGCCAGAACATCTTCGTGGTAAAGGGCGGCCGCCTGAGGACGCCGCCGGTCTACGCCGGCATCCTGAAGGGCGTCACTCGCGACGTGGTGATCGAGCTGGCGAATCAGGCGGGATATCCGGTGGAGGAGACGATCCTCAATCGCTACGATGTCTACACCGCCGATGAGGCGTTCTTCACCGGAACCGCGAGCGAGGTCGTCGCCATCCGGCAGGTGGATGGGCGGATCGTTGGCAGCGGCAAGGCCGGGCCGATTACTCGCGACTTACGGGCGCGATTCCAGGCTCTCGTCAGGAGCTGATGAGACTCGGATGGCCTGGCGAGTTCTCGAGCACGCCGACCAACGCTGGAATGTTTCGATCGCCGCGGAGCGACGGCCCAACTCACCCCAGTGGAATCTGGTTTTTTCGTTTCGTGGCACCGACCCAGGCCAACGCTCGGTCTGGGCGCCGTATCCACTTTCCTCATCTTCCAAGTCCGTTCTCTTTGCCCAGGCCGACCGTCTCTCCGACGCCGATCTCATCGCTCTGTTAGCCGACCGCCTCGGCTAGGTGGCATGGGGCTTGCCCCTGACGGCCGCCATGTCGGCCTCGACCCCACTTCCCGAGCGCTTACGATTCGCCGAGTTCACGCTTGATCGACTGCCCAACGGGCGGTGTCGCGCCAGGGTGGGCTTGACCTGGAGAGACTCGGAGCAGTTTACCGGTGAAGGCGAGGGGTTGGCATCACAGGCCGGAGAGCTGCGATGCGCGGCTCAAGCGTGCGTGGTGGCGCTGGGTCAGGCGGTGCAGGGCGGGATGAGCTTCGAGCTGCTGGGCGTCAAGGCGGTACGCGCGTTTGACGCCACGGTCGTAATCGTCTCGCTGGCGGTGCACGGTGAGGAAGGAAATGGCCAGAGGGTGGTGGGGTCGTATCTGACCGAGCAGGATTCGGCGCGGGGTGCCGCGCTGGCGGTTCTGAACGCGACCAATCGGATCCTGGGCAACCGGCTGTTCATGCGCTAGCGCCTGCCGCAGAGCCTCCCCGTTCCCCCTCAGTTCGCCTTGGGCTCCCGCGCTTTGCAGGGACATCCTGGCCTACAGCTGTGACCCGAAGTTTCCCCGAAAACGGATAACTGCCGCTAGGAGCTCGTTCATGCGTCCTGCGTCGCTGGCCTTTACTGTGGTGCTCCTGGCGAGCTGTAGCGTCGGGAAGCGCGCTCCCATGTCACCAGCGCCATCGAACTCGCCGCTCACGTCCGGCGTCCCCCGCTCCACTGCCGTGTCGGTGGATGCGCCGGGAGACTCGATGTCCCCGATGGATTCCATTCTCGTCGCCGCCGATTCCGCGGCGGAGGGCCGGCTGGCTGCCGACTCGGCCGCCGACGAAGCGGTTCTGGAAGAGCTGGCGACGGCTCACCCCGAGGGAGAGGCCGCGGAAGACAGCGCCAGTGACGTGCCGGAGGTTGCCGGCGGTGCCAACGCCCTGGCCGGCGCGGTGACCTGGGATATCGACGTGGAGACGTTCAACAGCCACGATCGGGTGCAGTACTATCTGGACTTCTTCCAGACCCGCGGCCGCGAGCGCATGGGGATCTGGCTCACCCGCATGCCGAAGTACGAGAGCATGGTGCGGGAGCGGCTGCAGCGCCAAAACCTTCCCGGTGATCTGGTGTATCTGGCGTTGATCGAGAGTGGGTTCTCCAACACCGCCACCAGCCGGGCCAAGGCGGTTGGCATGTGGCAGTTCATGAAGCGCACCGCCAAGCTCTACGGTCTGCGAGTCGATTCCTGGGTGGACGAGCGGCGGGATCCTTATCGTGCGACCGACGCGGCGGTGCGCCATTTGAGCGATCTCAACCGCCGCTTCGGATCGCTGTACCTTGCCGCGGCGGCCTATAACGCCGGCTCCGGGAAGGTGTCCCGGGGACTGGGCCGGCTCCCGGATGAGGACAGCGACTCGCTCAACTCGGATGCGACCTTCTTCCGGCTCTACGACACCAAGCTGCTCCGGCGGGAAACCAAGGACTACGTTCCCAAGCTGATCGCGGCCGCGCTAATCGCGAAGCAGCCCAAGCGCTACGGCTTCAATGTCGAGCGGGCGGAGCCGGCGCCGTACGATTCCATCATCGTGCCGGACATGACCGGACTCGACGTGATCGCCCGGCTCGCCGATACCACGGTGGTCGCCATCCGGGAGCTCAACCCGCAGTATCTCCGGCTCACCACGCCGCCGGGAGCCCGCTCGCTGATTCGCCTGCCGTTCGGCCGGGGGGCCGCTACGCTGGCGGCGTACGCGGAGCTTCCGGCCCGGCGCCGGGTGACGTTCGTCGAGCACTTTGTGGTGCGGGGTGAGACCATGAGCGGTATCGCCCTCAAGTATCACGTCAGCCAGTCCATGCTGGCGGCCGCCAACCCGAAGGTCAACAGCCGCCGGCTCCGCCTCAACCAGCGAATTATCGTGCCCACCGGCGGAGTGCTGTCCACCTCGGTGGCGCGCCGGATGGCCGATCCACCGGTCGCGGCGGGCACCAGCACCGGTGCTTTTCATCGGGTCCGTCGGGGAGAGACGCTCTCCGAGCTAGCGGATGAATACGGCGTGACCCAGCGGGAGCTGCGGACCTGGAATCGGCTCGACGCCCGGGGACGGATCTGGGTGGGCCAGCGCCTCAGGGTGGTGTCGCCCTATGCGCCCCGGCGCGAGACTCCGGCCCCCGCCCCCGTCGATCCATCGAGCCCGCGGACCCACGTGGTGCGCCGGGGGGAGACGCTGAAAGGCCTGGCGAAACGCTACGGCGTCTCGATCCAGGCCCTCCGAGAAGCGAACGGGTTGAGTGAGCACGCCACCCTGAGAACCGGGCTCGCGCTCAAGATTCCGGGCTAACGCACCTCGCCGGTAGAGCTGATGGGGCGGTAACCCTTCAACACCGCGTCCGAGTATCCGTTCGCGGGGTTGCCGCCCCGGGCCAGGATGTCATCGACCTTGGCCGGGCCGCGGTTGTAGGCGAGGAGCGCGAGGTGCACGTCGTAGTTGAACCTCGCCAGCAGATCGTTCAGGAAACGGAACCCCAGCCTCAGGTTGGTATCCCGCTCCATCAAATCCTTCTGAGTGATTCCCTTCTGATAGAACCTGGCGGTGGCCACCTGGAGCTGGGTGTAGCCGAACGCCTTCATCGGGCTCACCGCCTTGCGGTTGAACTGGCTCTCGATCTTAACCAGCTGGTAGCCCAGTGACGGGTCGATCCCCTCGCTCAAGGCGATGTCATAGATGGCCGCCGATAGATCGGCCGGAATCTGATAGCGGGTCGAGTTGTCCAGAATCGCGTTGGCCCGCTCCAGCTGGAGTTTGATAACCGCATTCTCTCCCCGGGCGGCGCCGAGCTGATCGCTGAGGCTCCCCATTTCCCGAGCCACCATGCGCACATCGGGGACGTTGGCGTGATCGGTGGCACGGACGCGCTTGTTCCACGCGCCCAGAGCGCCGATAGAGACCGCGGCGAGCAGCAGGGCACCGCCCCGGAGCAGAATCCGCTCCGCGGTCCAGGGCCTCGGCTCACCGTAATCGATAGGCTTTCTCACGCGCATCCCCTTTCTATTTAGAGAAGGCCGGTCCGCCTACGACTCGGAACGGCGCCAATCTCCTCGGGTGCCGCCTCGCTTATTCAACAGCCTGACCTCCTCGATCACCATCGATCGATCCACTGCCTTGACCATATCGTACACCGTGAGACATGCGACGGCTACAGCCGTCAGTGCTTCCATCTCGACTCCAGTACGCCCAGTCGCTTTGGCGGTGGCGGTCACCCGGACTCCGGGCAGCTCCGGCTCCAGGCGCGCCTCGAGCTGGATCAAGTCCAGGCTCAGCGAGTGACACAACGGGATCAACTCTCCCGTCCGCTTGGCGCCCATGGTGCCCGCCACCTCCGCCACCTTGAGCACGTCGCCCTTCTTCACGCCTTCGGTGGCGATCAGCTCGAACGCTTCCCGCGACATCCGCACCGCACCTTCGGCAGTGGCTTCGCGCGCGCTGACCGACTTATCACCGACATCGACCATCCGGGGACGACCCTGCTCGTCCAGGTGCGTCAGCTTCACAGGACCTCGGCCAGCTCCTCACCCAGGACCGCCAGAAGCAGCTGAGGGTTGGCATTCCCCCAGGCCGCCTCTCGTGCATCGGCCACGTGCTCCATCGCCTTGAGCAGCCGGTCGGGATGCCGGTAGCGCTGCAACGCCTCCGGAACCGACCGGCGAGGGCTCTGGCCCAGGGTGCCTCGGGCCGCCTCGCTCAATGTCTCCGCCAGCGCGTCGAGCATGGCGGTGAAGTCGCCCCGTGCCGACCAGGGAGCTTGCTTCAAGGCCTGCTCCAGCGATGGTCCGGGGCCAGCCAGCACCGCCTGGAGCAACTGCTGCGCGGCATCCTGGGCCTTGGCCGAGTCCTCGCCCGCGGCCAGGGCTCGGCCGATGGAGCCGTCCGCCAATCGTACTCGCCGGTCGAGCTCCGCACTGGACGGGGCCGGTTGCACGTGCGACGTGAGAAAGTCCCGAACTTCGCCGTCGCTCAGACCCTTCAGCCGGACCAGCACCGCTCGGGACCGAACCGTCGGAAGCATGCGCTGGGCATCCACGGTGGTCAGGACGAATGTGGCGCCGGCCGGCGGTTCCTCCAGCAGCTTGAGGAGCGCGTTCGCGGCGGCCTCAGTCCCGTCCTGAGGAACCAGCCGGTCGGCGTGGCCGATGATGAAGATCCGGCGACCCCCCTCGACCGCGGTGAGCCCGGCCTGACGCTGCAAGAGCCGCACGGTCGCGATGCCGTGGATGGCCATGCCGTCTGCCGGACCCCAGAGCGGGTTAGCGCGCCGCTCATCCATTATAGAGGCGAGGGCCTGCGACGCCTCTTCTACCTGCTTGACCGGATCCGAGGCCTTGGGCCGCGCGATCGGTACGAACCAATGCAGGTCAGGGTGAGACAGCCCGCCGACCAACCGGCAGGCCCGACAGCTACCACACGGCTCCTCGCCCGGCCGCTCACAGAGGAGCAGCTGTCCCAACCAGAGGGCGAGTCTCTGTTTCCCCACGCCAGCGGCTCCTGTCAGGAGCAGAACCTGAGGGAGTCGTTGGCTCTGCGCCGCCTGCGCCAGTCGACGGCGCGTCTCCCCGTGGCCGATCAAAGGGTACAGAGACATTGGACAGAAGCTAAGTAGGGGATCGGAAACCGGTAGTTCAATATTTGTAACATTTTTCTCCACAATGACTTAAACTGCAAGAACCGCCCGGATGAGTGTTCATAAACAAAGCGGTAATCGTCAGGCTTTCCAGAGTGAATGCTCACCCGATTGCGAGACCCGTGAGCGAATGCTCACCTGCGGCTGTAAGCTGTTATTGTGGAGTTCGCTACTAGAGCTATGTCGGTGAAAGGTAGGAAGCACCGATCGAGCAAGATGTGGCGGCGCTCACGGGGGCGCATTTTCCAGCAGTATCCAGGGAACTCTCAGTCGAGCGGAGGTAAGCGGATGCGATCCGTCCAGTTGATGATGTGCTGGGTCCTGATGGGCTTATTCGGGTGTAAGTCGGAGGCGGGTGACACGGCGAAGCGCCCCAGATCCGAACGAGAGCGGGACAGCATCATCGGCGCATCACGGCTTCCCGGGGCTCAGGGTGTCCGGGGCGCCCTCAGGGAATCCGACGCGGCGAAGGCCCGAAATGCGCAGCTGGATTCGGTGGCGAATCAGCCCTAATCGTCGTTGCAGAAGCAGGGACTGGCGGCTAGCTTTTCGCTGCCATCGATCCCGAGTAGCTCAGCTGGTAGAGCAGGTGACTGTTAATCACCGGGTCGGGGGTTCGAGTCCCTCCTCGGGAGTAAGTAGTAGAAGTGGGCTCCTCGCGGAGCCCTTTTTGTGCTCGGCTTCAGAAGAGTTCCTCGGCCAGCGCCACGATGATGCCCGCAGGGCCTCGCATGTAGCAGAGCCGGTACTTGTCCTCGTACTGGGCCACCTCGCCGATGAGTTCGGCGCCAACCGCGCGCAGGCGAGCGACAGTGTCGTCGACGCTTTCCACCGCAAACATGACGCTCCGGAGGCCCAGCGCGTTCGGCGGTGCGATCGCCGGTTCGATCTCGACCGGTTTTGGATTGCGAAACTTCGTCAGCTCAAGCCGCCCGTGCCCATCCGGGGTCCGCATCATGACGATGTCGACCTGAACCCTTTCGAGTCCGTTGACGCGGTCCACCCACGGGCCCTCGACCGGCCCCTTGCCTTCGACGGTCATGCCGAGCGCGGTGAAAAAGGCGATACCGGCTGCGAGGTCGTCGACCACGACGCTGACGTGGTCCAATCTCTTGATCGTCATGCTTCTAGTATTGAGGCCGGGGGCAGAGGCCTTGGCGCTTCCGAACCCCGAGGTCACGGACTGCAGGGGACCGTGGCACAGCCGCTACCCGCATTGATCACGGTATTATCGCTGTCTAGGATGAAACAGGCGAGCAGGAGGCGGGGCTGAGCGACTAGTCGGTGCGGCTTCGGCGAGGACGGCCACCCCGAAACTCGAAATGTTTGTCGCTGATCACCGAGGCAATCGAGGCGGCGCTGCCATCCGAGCGCACTCGGGCAAACTGCCGGGCGGAGAGCCAGGCGGCATTGTACCAAATCCGGGGCTTGAGCCCCGGATATAAGTGGGCAAACTCTGGCCTGAGACGGGCTTCCCGTTCCGCCTTCATATGGTATCCTGGGGGTCCTCCAGTAAAGCTAGAAACCCTTGCCGGGGGCGCAACTCGACGGCGGCGGCCCCGGGTACGTATACTTGGCAAAGCCTGGTGCAGGGAATTGCGCGCGTAGCCGCGCCTCATTCAAACCTGAGGACGGAATGGCAACCAAACTCGACAAGACGATCAAGCGCGAGCTGGAGCTGGACGGCAAACTGTATACGGTGGCGATCTCGCCGGAGGGTGTAAAAGTCACCCCGAAGGGCGCACGGAAGGGACAGGAGATCTCGTGGAGCTCCATCGTGAGCGGCGACGCCGAATTGCGACGCGATCTCAACATGTCCGTCGACGCCTATCGAGAGTAAGCGCGGTACCATGAACTGGCGGGTGCCCGCGATTCTGAGACCCGCCGGTTCCTCCCATCTTGCATCAGCAGTCCTCTGCTGCCCAGCCCCGAGCTGATGGCGGCCGCTGCACGCAAAGCAGACCCGCGAGCACTCTGCTGGTCCGGCCCACTGCGCCGGCACCGATTGGTCGTCGAGTACGGAGGGGAGATGGCGGAGCCAAGCCTGGCGGACCAGATGGCGGCGCTGAACTCGATGCTCCGGGTCATCGAGGTCCGGCTGGCACTGAGTCGCCCTCCAGTCGAAGGCATCGAGGAGTTCCGGATCGTGCTCGACGATATGCGGCTCCGGCTTTGGGGACTGCTGAGCGGTCCGGGCGGTGACGTGCAGCTCTCCCAGGAGCGGTTCCGCATCCGGCGCGCCATCGAACTGTGCCGCGGTCTCAGTGCGGATCTCAAGGCAGGTGCGGTCAGCGGGCGCCAGCCTGGCCTGGAGGCGCTCACTGACGCCGCATCCGAGCTGCGGCAAAGCATCGAGCGCGTCCGGGCCGATGGGCAGTAGCTCTGCCGTGAGAGCCCCGGCTACGCTGCGCAGCGCGCGGCTGATACTCGGAGCCTTCGTTCTCACTGACGCCGAGGAGTTGCAGCGGTTGGCAGGTGCTCGCGAGATCGCCGACACCACCCTGATGATCCCCCACCCCTACGAGCTGGATCACGCCCTGGCCTGGATCGGGAACCAACGCAAGGAATCGGCCCGGGGGAGGGCGATCAACTTCGCCGTCCGCCTTGCCCGAGATGACCAATTGATCGGATGTGTCGGACTCCGCGACATCGATCAGGAGCATCGCCAGGCCGAGCTGGGGTTCTGGATTGGACGCGATTACTGGGGACAAGGTTATGCCAGTGAGGCGGCCGCTGCCGTGATCCGCTACGGGTTCGACACTCTCGATCTCAACCGTATCTGCGCTCACCATATGGCCCGGAACCCGGCGGCGGGAAAAGTGCTCCAGAGGCTGGGCATGAAACGGGAGGGACTCATGCGGCAGCGCGTCCGGAAGTGGGGCGTTTACGAAGACATAATTCTCTACGCGGTCCTCCGTGACGACCTGAGTTAGCCTCTCATGCATGGAGATCCGCGGTGAGCTCCACCGATAGACGCTCGACTGCTCTCGTCATCCTGGCAACGATCGCGGTGGCGGCCGTACTGTACGTCGCCCAGGAGGTTTTCATCCCCCTGGCTGTCGGGCTTCTCCTGACTGCGCTATTCCGTCCGGTGGCACGAGGTCTGTCGCGAGTCGGACTGGGAGCCCCCATCAGCGCGACGCTCATTGTCCTGGTCTGCCTTGGCCTGCTCGGAGCCACCGGCTATTTCGTGGCCGGACCGGTCCGGAATTGGGTCAGCGATGCGCCCAAAACACTGGCTGCCGCCCGCAGCAAGATCGACAAGCTCCGCCGGCCCATCAAACAGGTGTCTCAGGCGGTGCAGAAGGCGCAGCAGGAAGTCACCGGCGAGAGCCAGCAACCGGGAGCCCAGCAAGGGACGCCTCAGCCGGCTGGATCTTCCGGGTCCATGATCCCTCCTTTCGTGGGGCGAATCTTCTCGACTACGGCAGGGATTCTGGGGACCATCCTCCAGATCATCGTGATTGTGTTTCTGGTCCTGGCGACGGGGGATCTCTTGACCCGCAAGCTCGCGCTGATCATGCCGAAGCCGGTTCGAGGAACGTCGGAGCAGACCGTGGAGGAAGCCGAGGCGGTGGTCCGCCGATACCTCGTCGTCACCGCTGTGATCAATCTGGGCCAAGCGGTTATCGTTGCGCTGGTGATGTGGCTCATCGGTATGCCGACTCCGCCGCTCTGGGGGCTGCTCACATTCGTCTTCGAGTTTCTGCCCTACATAGGCGCGCTTTTCATGGTGGCCTCACTCACGGTCACTGCCTTCGCCACCTTTGATGGCCTCGGTCATATCGTTCTCGCGCCCCTGGCGTACGTGGTGATCTCCACGATCCAGAACAACGCGGTGAGCCCGTTCGCCTATGGCAGTGGTTTGAGGGTGAACCCACTCGCCATTCTGCTCGGTGTGGTCCTGGGGTGGTTTCTGTGGGGAGTGGCGGGAGCATTTGTCGCTGTACCATTGCTGGCTGCAGTGAAGATCTTCGCCGAACGCAGCAACCCCAACTCACGCCTGGCAGCGGTGTTGGCCGAATGAATCAAGAACCAGGTCCACTCGGGTCAGCCGGCGAACCCACCCCGGCATTTGCCACCGCTCCCGATCCGACTCGATCCGAGCGGCCCGGGCGAGTCCATTGGGTAGTGGTCATAACTCGCGCGCCCAAGTCGGAGGACAGAGCGCCTACCGGGATCACGCTGGTCACCCGATTCTGGCACCCCCGCGATCGGAGCTGGAGCGAGAATGCGTTCGAGTCCCTGGACCACGCCATTCGGATGTTCGTGGACGAGAGCGGATGGGTTCTGCGGCAACATCAGTCTCTGGACGCCCCTCAGGCCCACGAGCTGCTCTTCGAGGCCAGGCGGGAAGATTTCAGCCGGCCCAGCACGGAGCAGATGCTGCAAGAGGTCGGACTCACGCCCGAAGACGTGGCCGACCTCTTGACCCGGGTGAAGCGCGAAGGGGAGGGAGCCGCCTAGCTGTCCTGCCCTCTCCCGGTCTTTTGCTGGAGCTCGTCGATCCGCTTGGAGGCTTCGGCCTTGGTCAGGTCAGCTTCGATCTCTTCGCCGGCCTCGCTTGCGAGGGTGTGGAGATAGGACTCCTGGGCTCCCGTCATGGGCTCCTCACCCGTGGTCCACTCGTCGGGGTCCTTGATCGTATTGGAAGGCCGTTCGGCCGGCTTGTTCTGGTTCGACTTACGGGACATCGATCTCTCCCCTGGTTAGCACTGAACGCCATCTGATCGCATCCGAAAAGAAACCGAAGCCGGGTCGAGGCGCAAGTCAGCTCAGGCGGGCCAGCACCGTCCGGATCGCCCCGCTGAACTGCTGCATCTCGCGATCCCCGATCACACTCGAGACGTTCCCCACGCCCCGCGGATCAATCAGGATCCCTTCGTTGAATAGCCCGAGGAAGATTTCATGCCTCAGCTCCGCGGCCGATCCCAGAGTATCGCGGTAACTCCGCACCGGCTGCTCCTTGAGGTGGATGGCGAAGAGCGACCCCAGACCGGTAATGCGAGCGGGTATGCCCGCGTGGGTGAATGCCGCCTCCAGGTCCTCCCGAAGCAACTTGCCTTTGAGGTTCATCCGCTCGATCACCGGGGGGGTGAGTAGCTCCAGCGTCACGGCGCCGGCTACCAGCCCGACGGGGTTGGCGTTGTAGCTGCCGGGGTGGGGAATAGCGGGGCGACCGCGGCTGGGATCGAACAGGGCCATGATGTCGGATCGTCCCCCGAACGCCCCCAAGGGGAAGCCTCCACCAATCAGCTTGCCCAGGCAGGTGATATCAGGCGAAACCTGGAAGTGCTGTTGGGCTCCCCCATACGCCACTCGGAAGCTCACCACCTCATCGAATACCAGCACAATGCCGTGGCGGCGCGTGCTTTCCCGCAGCATCTCGAGATACGGCCGCTCGGCGGGAATCATTCCAGCGGACCCGAGGACCGGCTCTACCAGGACTGCCGCCAGCTCGCCAGCCGCTTGCTCGATGAGTGCCGCGGCTCCTTCCACATCGTTGAAGGGCAGGACCAGCACACTCTCGGTGGTGTCCGGCGCGAGGCCCTGAGAGCTGGGGATTGCCTTGGGTTGGGTGCGCTGTCCAGCCTCGGCATCGGAGGGATGAACGCTCACCATGACTTCATCCATGGTTCCGTGATACCCACCCTCGACCTTGGCGATCCGGGTGCGGCCGGTGAACGCACGTGCCGCCCGAATGGCATTCATCGATGCTTCGGTCCCGGAGTTGGCGAAGCGGACGAGGTCCATCGCCGAGATCCGCTCGCACAGGAGCCGAGCCATTCTGAGCTGCGGCTCAGTCGAGCCGGGGAAGCAGCTTCCCTTTTGGAGCTGCTGCTTGACCGCCTCGAGAATGGCGGGATGTCCGTAGCCGTGAACCAACGAGGAATGGTTGCCGGTGAAATCCAGCAGCTCGTTTCCATCGAGATCTACCACCCGACACCCCGCACCGCGCTCGAACACCGCTGGATAGGGCGGGTAGAACAGAGTGCTTCGAGAGTCGCCACCGGGCAGGAACTTGCGGGCTTCTGCGAAGAAGCGGGCGGAAGCCGGGGTGCGTACGCGATACACCTCGGCTTCCTTGGAGAGTGCGGGTGCTAGCTGTGTGTCCATATACGTGCTCCGTTGCGCTTCTCGTCCGCAAGGTGATCGAATGCCCGAAGTTCGGTAGTGAAGGCCAAAGCAAAGGCCGCGGCTGCCCGAATCGTCAGATCCTTCACCGCGGCCCAATCGCTGGAAGCTGGAACTTGACCGTGGAGCTTTCCGTGGCGGAACTCACAATGGTTCCATATCGATCTCAGCCCTAGCGGCCCCGCCGACGGCGGAACACTGGGCGAGGCCCCTCGTCGCTCACGTCGACCGGGGCCGGGTCGCTCGGCTCGACTACCGGGCGGGCGGGTGGACGAGAGCCCGGCACTTTCCGGCGTGCCCCCGACACGGTAGGAGCGGGCTCAGCAGCAGGCGGAAATGAAAGCTCATAATCCCGCCGGGGTACCTCGGACGGCCTGCCTCGGAGCGCGTTCAGAGCATCCTCTGCTGTCGACCGGATCGATTCTAAGGAAGCCAGCAGCATGATCCGGGCCTGGCTTTCGAGTCGCGGGCCCTCTAACGCCAGCACGGTCTCGAGTAAGCGACGAGCGTTGGGCTCGCTCATGGCCACGCCCATCTGCTGCAGCCGCTCGCGAAGAATTTCCACGGCCCGGGGCGAAGCCCGGTATCTGGGCTCGGTGTCGTGTGCCTGCATATCGTCTCGTCTCCTGCTCTCACAGCTCCAGGGCACGCCAGAGATACCAGCTTGCCGCGCTGCGGTACGGATGCCATCGCTCGCCCCGGCGAGCCATCATTTTGCCGGTGGGCAACTGCCCTCGGCGGAAGGTCAGCCCGAACCCCTTTTGTACGCCGAGATCGGTAAGCGGCAAGACGTCGGGCCGGCCCAGCCGGAAGATAAGCAGCATCTCTGCCGTCCAGCGTCCAATCCCACGAACGGTCGTGAGCCGCTCGATGATCTCTTCATCATCCATCCGCCTGATTCTGGCGAGCGACGGAACCGTACCATCCAGGGTTCGTGCGGCCAGATCCCGAACCGCCAACGTCTTTGCCGCGGACAGTCCCGCCGCCCTGAGCCGCTCCGGAGCCAGATCCAGCAAGGCGCGGGGGGTTGGCGTCGCCCGGGCGAACAACTGGTAGACTCTCCCGAGGATGGTGGCCGCCGCTCTCCCGCTCAGCTGCTGGTAGACGATCGAGCGCAGCAGGGCGGTAAAGAGACTCTGGGTGGGTTCCGGACGAAGCCTGAACTCGCCCACTTTCCGGATCAGGTCGCCCAGCTGAGGATCAGCTTCACTGAGATGGAGGCAGGCAGCCTCGGGATCGTAGCAGAGCCCGCTCGAGGCGATAGGAATCAAGGCAAGAGCCGGAGAAGCCATACCGGCAAGATACACTACTCGGCGTCGGTTCCCGGCGCAGGTCCCAGGGTGAGCAGGACACTGGCGAGAATCACCAACAACGACCCTCCTAATTGCCAGGCAGTTGGCCGATCTCGGAACAGGGGAATAATCAGGAGATACGTGAACACGATCGACAGGCCGGACAACGCGGTGACCGGTGCGGCAGGGGCCAGAGAGTAGGCCCGAGTCATGGCGATCTGGGCGCCACCGCCCGCGAGGCCGGCTCCAAGCATCAGCAAGGCGGTCCCCCAATCGGGCCACCGCCAAACCGGAAGACCAAGCAGCAGGAGCGTGGCCGATCCAACCAGAGAAAAGTGAAGCACAACCGCTTCGTGGCTCTCTCCTGGTCCGATCTTTCGCAGCCAGATCATAGCGGGCGCATAGAACACAGCGCCCAGGATGGCGATTGCCGCCACCCAATTGATGCTGCTGAACGAAGGCTGCGCCACCGCTACGATGCCGGCAAATCCCAGGGCGACCGCGAGCGAAACGTGAGCCCCAACGCGCTCTCCCAGCATCGGTCCCGAGAGCAGGGCGACGAAGATGGGTGCCGTGGCGCTCAAGGTCACCGCGTCGCCCAACGAGATCCGTCTCGACGCCACCGCGTAGAAGGTGCAGACCGCGGCGATGGTGCCGTAGATACTGCGACGCCAGGTGTTCGGCCCGTCAGTGATCCGAAGCGAGCTGCCCCGTACCTGGGCCATGCCCACAGCGATCATGGCCCCGATCAGGAAACGGGTTGCCCCGATCTCGGGCCAGGGGAGCGCGCGCGCACCCAGGCGGATGCATAGGTTCATCGCGGCAAAGAAGAACTGAGCCAGGATCATCCAGGCCAGGCCGGATGATGCAGGACGAGAAGGCCGGAAAGGGCGGGAGGGTGGAGAAAGAGGCGAAAAGCGAAAAGGGGAGGCGAGTGCCATTGCTCAATAAAGTAGTATCATCAGGGACTGGTGACGCCCAGGCTCCTGAGTCCAAGCCCCCGGATCCCACTCACATGAACCCTGACGAGTTCCGGCAACACGCCCATCGGCTGGTCGACTGGATGGCGGACTACTTCCGCGACGTCGGCGACCTTCCGGTTTCGCCGACGGTACATCCCGGCGAAATCAGGCGGAGCCTGCCGGATACTCCACCATCCTCGGGCGAGACGTTCGAGCGGCTGTTCCAGGATTTTCGCGAGCTCATCATGCCGGGCATGACCTTATGGAATCATCCCGGCTGGTTCGGCTACTTCCCGGCCAACAACAGCCCACCTTCGGTTCTGGCTGAGATGGTGACCGCAACGCTCGGCGCACAGTGCATGTCATGGGCAACCTCCCCGGCCGCCACCGAGCTGGAGCAAGTCACCATGGAGTGGCTGCGCCAAATGCTGGGTCTGCCCCTGGGGTTCACCGGCGTCATCCAGGACACCGCGTCTACGGCTACCCTGGTAGCTCTGCTCTCGGCGCGCGAACGGGCGAGCGGTCATGCCGCGGGAACAAGGGGGCTGAGGGAAGCGCCGAGACTCACGGTGTATACCTCGACCGAGGCGCACTCGTCGGTAGACAAAGGGGTCAAGCTCGCCGGCTACGGGCTGGATTGGCTTCGAAAGGTGTCGGTGGATGCTACCTACGGCATGAGGCCGGAGGCTTTGGCGGAGGCGATCGACCGCGACCTTGCGGCTGGGCATTTGCCGGCCTGTGTGGTGGCAACCGTGGGCACCACCTCATCGACCGCGATCGATCCGCTACGACCGATCGCCGAGATCTGCCGCCAGCACCGGATCTGGCTCCATGTCGACGCGGCTTATGCGGGGTCGGCCGCCATCGTGCCGGAGCTCAGAGAATTCTTTGAAGGAATGGACCAGGCCGACAGCCTGGTCTTCAATCCCCACAAGTGGCTCCTGGTGAACTTCGACTGCAGTGCCTACTTCGTCAGGGACCCGGAGACGTTGCTCCGCACCTTTCGGGTTTCACCCGAGTACCTCCGCACCGAGCAGGACGCGGAGGTAGTCAACTACCGTGACTGGGGAATCCAACTGGGGCGCCGGTTCCGCGCCCTCAAGCTGTGGTGGGTAATCCGAAGCTACGGTGTGGAAGGGCTGCGTGACCTCATTCGAAAGCATGTGGCTCTGGCGCAGGTAGTGGCCGATTGGGTTCGGGAGACCCCCCGCTTCCAGCTGATGGCGCCGGCGCCATTCGGATTGGTGTGTTTCCGGTTTTGCCCCAAGGGACTAGCCTCATCCGAGATGGGCGCGCTCAATGCACGCCTGCTGGCGTGGGTCAACGCCAGTGGCAAGGTCTATCTCACCCACACCGAATTGGACGGCCAGTTTGTGATTCGGATGGCCATCGGACAACGGCTCACGGAGCGGAGCCACATCGAAGCGGCGTGGCGCCTGATCACCGAGGCTGCCGCGACGCTGTCGCCCTGAACTCGACTCCTGAGCTATGGCGTCGCGCTGTCAGGCAGACTACGCCTCATCCTGCCAGCATGGCCGAGGCAGGGATCAGGATAGGTTGGAGATAGTTGCCGGTGTGGGAGCCCGCGATATCCGCGATCTCTTCAGGAGTGCCTTGGCCCACGACCTTGCCCCCGGCATCCCCAGCTTCGGGGCCGAGATCGATGACCCAGTCGGCTCGCTTGATCACGTCCAGGTGGTGCTCGACCACGATCACGGTGTGGCCGGCGTCCACCAGCCGATCGAGCACCTGGATGAGAACCCGGACATCGTCGAGGTGGAGTCCGGTGGTCGGCTCATCGAGGATGTAAAGGCGCCGACCCTCACGGCGGCCCGATTGGGCCAGCTCTCGGGCAATCTTGAGCCGTTGCGCCTCACCTCCGGAGAGCGTCGTAGCCGGTTGACCCAGCCGCAGGTACCCCAGGCCGACCTGCTGCAAATGCCACAGGGCTTGTCCCAGTCTGGGCTGATGCCGGAATCGAGTGATGGCCTCGTCCACGGTCCATTGCAGGACATCGTGAATCGATTTGCCCTGGATGCGGACATTGAGCACGTCGGGTCGGTAGCGGGTCCCGCCGCAGGCCTCACAGGGAACGTACACGTCGGCCATGAACACCATCTGCACCTGTACGTGACCCGCCCCCTCGCACGATTCGCAGCGTCCGCCCGGAAGATTGAATGAGAACGTGGCCGAGCTGTATTTGCGCTGGCGAGCCAGAGGCTGGCCGGCAAACAGCTCTCTGATCTCATCGAACGCCTTGATGTAGGTCACTGGATTGGAACGGGGCGAGCGTCCGATGGGAGACTGATCGATCAGCAGCACGTCGTTGAGGAATTCCCATCCGGTCATGGACCCGATCTGACCAACCGGTTCGCCCAAGTGGGATTTGGCGGTGTGCTCTCCCCGAAGCTTGGCCTCGAGATGGCGATAGATGATGTCGTGCAGCAGGGTGCTCTTTCCCGAGCCCGAGACGCCAGTGACCGCGGTGAGCGTGCCGAGAGGGATGTCTACATCAGCACCGCGGATGTTGTGGAGCGTTGCACCCCGGACCCGGAGCCACTGCGGACCGGCCGGCCGGCGGATGCTGGGAACCGCGATTCGTTTCTGACCGCTCAGGTATTGGCCCGTCAGCGTAGTCCGGGCCTGCTGGACTGCGCCCGCATGGACCACCTGCCCTCCGTGCTCTCCCGAGCCTGGTCCCAGCTCGAGCATGAAATCGGCCTGCCGGATGGCGGCAAGATCGTGTTCCACCACCACGACGCTGTTTCCGGCATCGCGGAGCCGTCGCAACAACCCGAGGAGCCGGTCGGTATCTCGAGGATGGAGCCCGATCGAG
Organism: Gemmatimonadales bacterium; assembly: GCA_035695405.1. Classification (GTDB taxonomy): domain Bacteria; phylum Gemmatimonadota; class Gemmatimonadetes; order Gemmatimonadales; family GWC2-71-9; genus CAVVWJ01. The sequence goes on along the minus strand of DASSED010000280.1, from coordinate 40,605 downwards.
GGCTCGTCCAGCACGTAGAGCGTATCCACGAGGTGAGACCCGAGCGCGTTGGACAGAGATATCCGCTGGGCTTCGCCTCCCGATAGCGTGCGGGTTTGTCGATCGAGCGTGAGATAGCCCAACCCCACATCGCGCAAAAACCCCAGTCTGGCGTCGAGCTGCTCCAGGATGAGCTGCGCTATGGCCCGATCTGCGGGGCCGAGGGCGAGCCCCTGCAGCCATTCATGTATCTGGTCTACTGATCCTGAAGCGACGGTTCCGATGGTATCGTTGCCGATCCGGACCGAGAGCGCGTCCGGATTGAGACGGGTTCCCCGGCAATCGGTACAGGTCTGCGCCAGCTGATATTGCCGGAGAAAGACCCGGATGTACTGCTTGTAGCGCTTCTCTTCCAGGCCCTTCAGGAAGGGAAAGATGCCGACGTATCGACCCTTCTTGCCGTAGAGGAGCTCTCGCCGGAGGGCCGGCTTGAGCTTCGACCAGGGCTTCGCGACGTCGGCACCGATCGAGCGAGCGAATTCCAGCAGGATCCGGCGGCGGGATTCGTACCGCGGCTTGGTCCAGGGGTCGATGGCTCCTGCCGCGAGACTCTTCTCGGGATCGCAGACGATGAGCGACTCGTGATACTCGAGCACCGCCCCGAAGCCGTTGCAGTTGGGGCAAGCGCCTCGGGGGTTGTTGAACGAGAAGAGCGCCGGGGTAACCAGAGCGGCTGGGGTGTCGCAGTGACTGCACGCGGCGAAGCGGGTAAATCGAAGCCGGCCGGCATCGTGCAGCACAACAGCGATCCCGTCGCCCTCCTGAAACGCCGTTTCCAGTGACTCGATGAGCCGGCGGGCGCTTTCGGCGTTACTGGTGAGCCGGTCCACCACTACGAGGAGCTCGCGCGTCCGGGTGAGATCGATCCCCGCAGGAAGCTCGTCGAGACGATGGACTACACCGTCGGCCGTGACTCGGATGAAACCCAGGGCCCGGAGGTTCTCGACCACGGCATCATGGCTGAGCTGCGCGATAGGCGGCAAGGGGAAGCAGACCTGGATCGGACCGGTCACTTGAGCCAGCGTATCATCGGCGGCTGATTCGCAGCTATCCCGCCGCACCGGCCCGCCGCAGTGGCGGCAGTAGCACCGGCCCACGCGGGCCCACAGTAACCGCAGATAGTCGTAGACCTCGGTGGCGGTTCCTACGGTCGAGCGGCTGGAAACGACCGGATTTCGCTGCTCGATGGCCACGGCCGGCGCCAGACCTTCGAGACGATCGACCTGGGGCTTCGGCATCCGGTCGAGAAACTGTTTGGCGTACGTCGAGAGCGACTCGATATAGCGACGCTGGCCTTCGGCGTAGAGCGTGTCGAAGGCCAGCGTGCTTTTGCCGGAGCCGGACGGTCCCGTAATCACGATGAGCTCGCGATGGGGGAGGTCCACTGTGACACCCCGGAGGTTGTTCTGCCGGGCGTTGACGATACGGATGACAGATTGGGACATTCCGGGAAAATAGCGCTATTCTTTCCTCCTGATGCCCCGTCTTCTCACTCCGAAGCTGTTGCTCCGCGGCTTTGAGATCTTTGTGGTCGCGTCGCTGGTGGGCTTCGGGATTACGCTGCTGTATGGGAACAATCTGCCGGCGTTCCTTTCGGCAGTGGGCCGGCTTCATTGGGTCTGGATTCTGGCGGGCCTGGGACTGGCGTCCATGGATTGGATCGGGGGAGGTCTCCGGCTCTGGGTCTGTGCCCGGCACGTGTACCCCAACCCTCCACTCAAAGGCATGATTCTGGCCGGTGGGATGGGGGCCTGGGCGGCGTACATCACGCCGCTCAACTCGGGGGCCGGCCCCACCACCATGTATACCATGCGGCGCTACGGCGTGCCGCTTCCCGTGGCGGTCACCTCCACCTTCATCAGCTTCGTCGCGACCGTTCTCTTCTTCGCCATCGCCGGTCCGCTCGCGGTGTTCTTCGGCGCCGGACGCTCGTTGGGGCAGCGGGGGAACGTCCTCGGCTTATCGCTGTTCGATCTCTTTCTTGGCAGCCTGACCATCATCGCCGGCATCGGCGTGCTGATGGCGTTCGTGATGTTCTTTCCCAAGCTGGTGCGTGATTTCATCCATCGGATGGCCGAGTCGATCAGCCGCCGCAGCACTCGGGTCGCCGAACGGCTGGAGCGGTTGCGGGCCGGGATCGATCAGGCGCACGAGAGTCTGATTGCATTCAACAGCCCGAAAGGGTGGTTGGCGCTGTTCTGGGCCACCATTCTCTCCGGCCCCTCGCACGCCAACAAACTGCTGGCGGGCTACGTGGCACTGCGGGCTCTGGGGATCCACACCAACTTCGTGGATATCCTTCTGGTGCAGACGCTGGTCATGTTTCTCCTCTATTTCGCACCCACGCCCGGGGCCTCCGGGGTGGGGGAAGTGCTTTCTGCCGCTGTCATGTCATCCTACGTTCCTCGGGAGCTCACTCCCATCTACATCCTGATCTGGCGGCTGACCTTGAGCTATTTCACCATCGCAGCGGGCTTCATCGTGTTCTCGGGCTGGGTCCGGCGGGGACTCAAAGGCGTGGAGGAGACTCCCTTGGGGGAGCCGGTCTCGTAATGGCTCAGGATCAGGAGGAGGCCCTCGACCGGGGCTACGACGCGGCGCTGCTCCGCCGCTTACTGGTTTACCTGGGGCCCTACCGGGGACTGACCGCTGCGGCGGTGCTGCTCCTGCTCGCCGGTGCGGGGCTGGCATTGGTAGGACCGGCACTCACCCAGCGGGCGCTGGACGTCGCCATACCCCGGCACGACATCGCTCACCTCGGTACCCTGGCCGGGCTCTATCTGGCGGCGCTGGTCCTCGATTTCCTGGTGGAGTACGGCCAGACCCTGTTGACCACGTACATCGGCCAGCGGGTTATGTACGATCTCAGAATGCAGATTTTCAGTCACCTCCAGCGCCTCAGCATCAGCTTCTTCGATCGGAATCCGGTTGGCCGCCTCATGACCCGCGTCACCTCTGACGTCGAGACCTTGAACGAGCTGTTCTCGTCCGGAGTAGTCACGGTGTTTGGCGACGTGTTCACCCTGATTGCCATCATGACCATGATGCTGGTCGTCGACTGGAAGTTGGCCCTGGTTACTTTCTCGGTGATCCCGCTGGTTTGGCTCACGGCCACAATTTTTCGGCGGCGGGTGCGGGAAGCCTTCCGCGATATTCGAACCCGGCTGGCGCGGCTGAATGCCTATCTCCAGGAGCGACTCTCCGGCATGCGAGTGGTCCAGCTGTTCGGCCAGGAAGCCCGGTCGTCCAGCCGCTTTCGAGAGCTCAATCGGGATCATCTCGAGGCCCATCTGCGATCGATCACGATTTACGCGGTCTTCTTTCCGGTGGTAGAGGTACTCACGGCTGTGGCGATGGCACTGCTGCTGTACTACGGTGGCCTTCGGACCATCGACGGAACGTTGACCGTGGGCGTGCTAGCGGCGTTCATCCAGCTCACTCGCCGATTCTTCCAGCCGCTTCAGGATCTATCCGAGAAGTTCAACCTGCTCCAGAGTGCCATGGCGTCCTCTGAACGGGTTTTCGCTCTGCTGGATGAGCCGGTCACAGTCCTGGAACCTGTCAGGCCGGTATTACTGCCGAGGCCCATACGGGGCGAGGTGGTGTTCGAGAATATCTGGTTTCGGTATATCCCAGACGGACCGTGGGTCCTGCGGGACGTCTCCTTCACTGCGTCGCCCGGACGGACCATCGCATTGGTGGGCCACACCGGGGCGGGGAAGACCACGGTGGTCAATCTGCTGCTTCGCTTCTACGATCCTGAGCGAGGCCGGATTCTGGTCGATGGTATCGACATCCGTGAGCTCTCGACCTCAGATCTGCGGTCGCTGATCGGGTTCGTGCAGCAGGACCTCTTTCTTTTTGCCGGTGACATCCTTCATAACCTCACCCTGGACGCACCGGTCTCGGAGCAGGCTGCGCGTGAAGCGGCCCGGCGGGTCGGAGCCGATCGGTTCATCGAGCGGCTTCCAGCCGGCTATACTCACCGCTTGGGCGAGCGGGGTCGCAGTTTGAGTGTGGGGGAGCGGCAGCTGCTCAGCTTCGCCCGGGCCCTCGCGCTCGATCCCAAGATCCTGGTGCTCGACGAAGCCACCAGCTCGGTTGACGCCCAAGCCGAAGCCCAGATCCAGCACGCCATCGCCGAGCTGATGGCCGGCCGGACCAGCCTGGTCGTGGCTCATCGGCTCAGCACCATTCTTCACGCCGACGAGATTCTGGTGCTCCAGCATGGGGAGATTAAGGAGCGGGGTAGTCATCGAGAGCTGCTGGCTCAGGGCGGACTCTACCAGCGGCTCTACCAACTGCAGCTCCGGGGGCAAGAGGTTCGCCGGATCGCCTGAGCCCGGCCATTGGCGTGGCCGTCGTAAGCGTATTTCGCTTGCCAGGTTATAAACCGACGGATACGTTTCCCCCACTCGTTTTTCCTTGGGATCAACTGATGATCCATCTCGAAATCGGCGGCGAGCGGTATACTATCGCCGCCGGTGAGACAGTCATAGGATCGGCAGCAGAGAATGCCGTAGTGCTGAGTGGCAGCGGAATACAGCCGCGTCATGCCGTGGTGCGGGGGACTCCCGCTGCCGCCGCGATTCGCCCCGCCAGCCCCGAGGCCGAGGTCCTGGTCAATGGGGTCAAGGTGGGGCCGGAGCCGACACCGCTGCTCCATGGGGACAAGATCTCCATAGGGACGCACGAGCTGTTAGTCTCCGATTCCACCCGGGCCGGCAGTACTCAGCTCTTCGATTCGGGAGCCTTCGCCGACCTGGTACCTCCACCCGCATCCGCCAAGCCGGTGGGCCGCACCGGGGGCCGGATCGTCTGTCTTACCGATGGGCGGGAATACAAAGTGGGAGATGGATCGTTGAGCTTCGGGCGTGATGCCGCCGCGGATGTGGTCGTGTCGGGGCCGGACGTATCCCGCCAGCACGCCGAGATCCGGGCCGATGCCGAGGGATATGTCCTCATCGATACCAGCGTGAACGGAACCTACGTGAACGGCGAACGGATCGGAAAAACTCGGCGGCTCTCGCGGGCCGATGTGATCCGTATTGGGAACGATGAGTTCCGCTTTTACGCCGATGCGCCCGCTCCTCCACCCCCGATGGCATCCCGGCCGAGTGGCGGCGCAGCTGCAACGAATACGCCGCCATCCGGCGCTCCCCAGCGCCTGTCCGACACCATGCATGGTCTCCCGGTCAGTGAGCTTCAGCAGCAGGTCACACCCTCGGTTCCCAGTGCTCCCCCCCTGGCCTCTCTCTTGTTCCGTAGCGGGGACATGCGAGGCCGGCGGGTCCCCATCAAAGTGCCGGTGGTTAATATCGGGCGAGGGGACTACAACGACATTCTGATCGCCGATCCCAGCGTGAGCACCATGCACGCCAAGCTACAGCGTCGGGAGGCGGTGTGGGTGCTTACCGATCTGGGCTCGACCAACGGTACCTTCGTGGAGGGCGAGCGACTCACGGGTGAACAGCCGCTCAGTCCCGGCACCACGATTCGTTTCGGCGATGTGGCAGCGTTGTTCGAGCCGATGGATGACGATGTGCCCGCGGCCCGGGCCAGTGGAACGCGGGTCTTGGACAAGCTGGATGCGACGCCCCCTCCGGCCCGCAGCTCAGGCCCGATGCTCGAGTCCGAACGACCCAAATCGAAATCCCGGCGACCCATTCATGTGGCGCCACCCCGACCGCGGCCTCCTTCGACCATCATGGTCGTGGGGTTGGTGATTTTGGTGGCCATTCTGGCATACCTGCTCTCGAGCTGATCGAACCTCGTGCACTTTACTTGCGCCGCTCGCACCGACGTCGGCATCGTCCGTTCGGGCAACGAAGACAACTACATGATGCTCGCCGAGCATGGCATCTTCATCGTGGCCGACGGCATGGGAGGCCATGCGGCAGGAGAGGTGGCGAGCGAGATGGCGGTTCGCATCACCTCTCAGACCATCGGATCACTGAGGGGGGTCAAGGATGAGGAGGCCGGCGAGCGGATCCGCACCGCCATCCGAGCCGCCAACGATGCGATCTTCGAGCGCACGCTATCGGAGCACGACAAACGGGGGATGGGAACCACGGTCACCGTTCTGGTCCTGTTGCCGGATCGTTATCTCATCGGCCAGGTGGGTGACAGCCGAGCGTACCTCTTTCGTGATGGCGAGTTTCATCAGCTCACCAAGGATCACTCATACGTGCAGGAGCAGGTGGACGCCGGCTTATTGACCCCGGACCAGGCCCGGGTGCATCCCTACAGCAACGTGATCACCCGCTGTGTGGGCGCCGGCATCGATGTGGTGCCCGACATCTATTTCGGGTCGCTGGAGAAGGGGGATGTGCTGCTGTTGGCCTCCGATGGGCTCACGGGAATGTTGGAAGACGAGCAGCTCACCAACATTCTCTCCTCGGATGAGAGTCCCCAGGCCTGGGTGGATCGTATGGTGTCGGAAGCCAACCGGCGCGGCGGGCTCGACAATATTACCGCCATCATCATCCGCATCGACTCGGTGGACAGCGATACAGGGGAACACGCCATCCCTGCTGCAGCAACTGGCCGGTCCTGATTCCTCAGCGTGCCCCCTAGGCCCTCTGTCTGATCCGGCCCCGGATATCCTCCATCATCAGCTGCGCAGTTCTACAATTGGCTACGACCCACTCCGCGTTTCGGAACCAGCGGGGTGAGCCGGCCTGGCGGATGGCCGCCAGATAAGGCTCAGCCCGGGCGAAGAGAAACAGACCCTCACCGTTGTTCTCGACCAAGAAATCGGGATGAATGATGCCGTGGCGCGCCATCCCGAACACCATTTCCCAATAGTTCGCTGTCTGGGAGAACGCGGTGTAGAGGGGATGGTCGCGGCTCAGGACCGCCGTCGCCTCATCTGCGCTGCGAGGCCAAAATTGCGTGTTGACGGCGTTGCGTGATTCACGCATGACCGATTCACGGCGGAGATCATACAACTTGAGGACCAAGTCGGCATCATGATGGTCCGGTGCTTCCTTGAGCACGGGAATTCCCTCCAGGGTGAGTGCGGGGCTGAGCTGGTTCGCCACCGATCAGGTCCAGCTCCATACGAATGTTGGCCCGCTGGTAACGGCTGTCGGCGGCGAGAGGAACCTCCACAAAGCCGTGCTTGCGGTAGAGCCGAAGAGCCGGCTCCAGGATGGTGTTGGACACGATTGCCACCTTCCGAGCTCCCCGTTCCCGGGCAAAACCAATGGCAGCCTCCATGAGCCGGTCTCCCAGGCCTCGGCCGCGGGCGAACGACGCCACCGCCATCTTCGCGATCTCGTACTCATCCGCCTTGTGGCGCAACACGGCGCAGGTCCCCAGGGCTCGAGTGCCGTCGACCACAAAGAAAATCTCCCCTCCCCGGGCCCGGATGCTGGTCTCCGGATCGCTGAACACGTCGCGATCCGCCTGCTCCAAAACAAAGTACCTTTCGATCCAGTCCCGGTTCAGCTGCTCGAATGCGGCCCGGAGCTCCTCCCGGTAGGTGATAACCGTGAGCTTGGAGTCAGCCAGCTCGTCAGGAGTATTTATGCCATCGCTCATCCGATCCACCCGGCTCATCTCGGTGCTTCTCGCTGCACTGGCGTGTGGCGGCCGCTCCAACGAGACCAGTCCGTCGCCCAATAACCCCGCGGTGGTTCAGGTCGAAAACCAGGGTTTTGCCGACATGGTGATCTACGCCGTGAACGGTGGCCAGCGGATCCGGCTGGGCCTCGCGACTGGGAATACGAGGAAATCGTTTACCCTGCCGGGCTACTTGGTCCGCAGCGGCGGCCCGATTCGGTTCCTGGCCGATCCTGTCGGGGGAAACCGCACCCCGGTAAGCGAAGAGATGACAGTGCAGCCGGGTGACATCGTTACCCTGACGATACCGCCGCAATAGCAAACTGTGAGCGGCACCACAATCGGGCCACAGCCTTCGACCTAATATGCACTCTTTCGCGGGGGGAGATGACATGGACCGAAGAGACGAACAGGGGCCGCCTCCAGAGTCAGGAATGGGCGGAGCCTCGGATTCAGGCGCCCACGGAAAGCACCCAGCCTCGGCTACCAGGCTCGACCGGTCACCTCTTCCGGACGATGTTCCGGGTGATGCGGCGATCGAGCGGCGGCACCATCATGATTCAAGCTATCGGGGACCCGAGCGGAGAATCGGAGCCTCGCGAGAGCGATAGGATCAGTCGCCATGCACATGCTCGAGCAGCTCCAAACCAAGGCGGCGATGCGCCAGCCGGTATGGCCTTCAGCCGTCACTCCCGATGTGGCACTGGTGCGCACCGGCTTCGTCAACCTGTTCATTTACGGTCGCCCCGGTGCGCCGAGTGGGACCTGGGTCCTCATCGACGGTGGCCTGCCAGGCGCCGCGTCACGAGTCACCCGAGCGGCTCGCGAATGGATCGGCCCCTGGGCTCGTCCGGCCGCGATCATCCTTACACACGGACATTTCGATCATGTGGGCTCGTTGCCCAATCTGGCGGAGCTCTGGGATGTGCCGGTGTACGCGCACCGACTCGAACTGCCCTATGTGACCGGCCGATCGTCCTATCCACCACCAGATCCGACGGTGGGTGGCGGCGCAATGTCGATTTTGTCCCCGCTTTACCCTCGAGGACCGTTCAACTTCGGGAAAAGGGTCCAGCCACTTCCGGAGGACGGTACCGTGCCCTTCATGCCCGGCTGGCGCTGGGTGGCCACGCCGGGACACAGCCCGGGTCACATCTCTTTATTCCGCGATGAGGATCGGGTCCTCATTGCGGGTGACGCCGTTGTGACTACCAAGCAGGAGTCAGCCATTGCCGCGCTGAGGTACCAGCCGGAGCTTCACGGACCTCCCAAGTATTTTACGCCCGACTGGGGTTTGGCACGCCGATCCGTCGTCCGGTTGGCCGAGCTCGAGCCAGACGTGCTGGTCACGGGACACGGTCCGCCTATGCGAGGTCCCGAGATGACTTCGAGGCTGCGTCAACTGGCCCGGGATTTTGACCGACTGGAAGTCCCCACTCGGGGCCGCTATGTGGGACGGCCGGCGTTAACGGACGAACGAGGAGTGATCTCGGTGCCACCGCCCGCCCGGGAGCTGCTTCCGCGCGTGCTGCTGGGTATCGGAGCGGCGTTAGTAGTGGGTGCTTTGCTCCGGCGGTCCTTCCGGCGAAGCTAGTACCGGGCGAACACGCTGCTTGTGCCCTGGCGGGTAAAGCCGACGACCTCGAACCCGGCGAGTGGCGCTCCCGCAGGCGCCATGCCCGGCGTTCCTGAGGGCATTCCCGGGACGGCGAGGCCCTGGAGCTGCGATTTGGTCGAGATGAGCCGCCGGATGTCGGGTGCCGGGACATGACCCTCGACCAAATACCGATCGATCACCGCCGTGTGACATGAACGCAGGTGTTCAGGCACGCCGAGGCTGTCTTTGACCGCATCCATGTCTTCTTCGTCATGCACCGTAGGCTCAAAGCCCGCATTCCGCAGATAGTCCACCCAGTTGGCGCAGCAGCCGCAACTCTTGCTCTTGTACACCGTGATGGGCGTCGGTCGCAGGCTCGGTAGGGGCAGTTGCCCCGTCACCTGTCTTACCACGCTTCCGGCAGCTATGGCCGCGGCAATCTGGGTCATGAACCTACGTCGACTGATCATCCGAACCTCGTTAAACCAGGGACCTACTATGGGTGAGCCGATTGCGGATCTGATCGGCTGGCCAGGTGAGAAGCTCTAACACCCAGTCGAGCGAACGGCGGGGAGGAGTTCCCACGAAAATACGCAACCGGCGTGCGCTTCGGTACAGCTCGTCTGCCACTCGGGGAAGACCCAGGTGGCCGGCCCGGCCGGCATCGGTGAGTCGCTCGATGGTGCCGCTGCGGGTGCGCAGAGGGAGGTTGACGCTCAACATTGCGGTTCTGGCGGGGAAATCCAGCAGCACGTCTCCCTCTTCGAGGCCGACCTGTGCTGCGATGGCATCTTCGAAGGATTCGAGCAGGTCCGGATCGTTCGAGACCCAGGGCTGCACGTCGCCCGGGACATCAGTGGCCGGAAGATCGAGTGCTCGCTTGAAGAGCCGGCGGGCGCGAATGGCAATGGCGAGCCGGTTGTGATCCCGGTCGATGAGCAATTCCATCAGCCCGTCATCGGTGGCATTCGCAATGGCCTCGGCGGTTACGCTTCCCCGCCGCTCGGCCACTCGTACCGCTCGCTTGAACATGCATGTGGCCGAACGAACTGCATGGTGCCAGTACACGTTCCGGTACATCTGGTACTTGGCAAAGAGGAGCGATTCGAGGGCACTGATCCCTTTTTCCTGCACCCCGATTTCGTAACGACCGGCGCCAATCTCGACCAGGGTCAGTGAGCTGAGCAGACGGTCCACATCAACATTGCCGTAGGGCACACCGCACATTCGGGCATCCCGGCTCAGATAATCGATCTTGTCCAAATCGACTGAGCCTGAGACCAGACCCTGAAGCGGGCTCCGGCTCGTGCCGGTGATCAGGGCCCCGACCTGAGCCGGGAAATCTCTCCCGCCAATCTGGACCAGACGCTGGCCCAGCTCGCCCTGGGAGAGCTTGGCCACCCCCAGCGCTTCATGGGAAGGAAAGCCCGCCTCCTCCAACGCGTGAGAAAAGGGGTAGTGCCCAATGTCGTGCAGGAGGGCCGCCATTCGCACCGCCAGGCAATCATGGTCGCTGACCGGATCGAGCTCACCCAGCTCCCCGAGCCAGGCCAGCGCCCGGCGGGTCAAATGGTATGCGCCGAGGGCGTGCTCGAAGCGGCTGTGGGTGGCACCGGGATAGACCAGGAACGAATGGCCGACCTGGCGAACGTAGCGCAGTCGCTGAACGGCGGGAGTGTCCAGGGCCAGCAGCGCGGGCCGGTCTACTCGGATGTTGTCCCAGAGGGGATCGCGGATGATGTCGGTGTCAGCGTGAAGGCGGGGCAGCGGGGCAGCGGGTCGGTGATTGGATGATTCAGACGAACCGGTCTTTCGGCGAGCCACCTTCTTTGCTAAGGATTTTCGCGTCTTCGTCCCGCCGCCCCGCCGCCCCGCTGCCCCACTCACACAGGTCCCGCCTGAGCCACCGCATCGGGCACATGGGATCGGTATTGCGCGAAATTCTCCCGAAACATGGTGGCGAGCTTTTTGGCCTGGGCGTCGTAGGCGGCGGGATCGGACCAGGTGCCCCGCGGGGAGAGCAGGTGTGACGGTACATCAGGGACCTCAACCGGGACCGCAAAGCCGAACACCGGATCTGGAGTAAACCGGGCTTGGTCCAGGCTGCCGGAGAGAGCTGCGCGCAGCATGGCTCGGGTGAGCGACAGCTTCATCCGTGAACCGGTGCCGTACGGTCCGCCGGTCCAGCCGGTGTTCACCAACCAGACGCTGGCGCCGTGTCGCGCGATCCGTTCTCCGAGCATCCTGGCGTACACCGCGGGATGCAGTGGGAGAAACGGCGCGCCGAAACACGCGGAGAATGTGGCAGAAGGCTCGGTGACTCCCCGCTCGGTTCCCGCCACCTTGGCGGTGTATCCCGAGAGGAAGTAATACATGGCCTGATCCGCCGTCAGGCGAGCGAGCGGTGGCATGATGCCAAAGGCATCGGCAGCGAGAAAGACCACATTCCGGGGGTGCCCGCCGGCACCGCTGGAGACGTGGTTGGGAATAGCATCGATGGGATAGCAGGCCCGCGTGTTCTCGGTGATGGTATCGGCATCGAAGTTGACGGCGCGAGTAAGCGGATCCAGCACCACATTCTCCAGCACCGTACCGAACATCTGCGTGGCCCGGTAGATCTCCGGCTCCGTCTCGGACCGCAGGTGGATCACCTTGGCGTAGCACCCGCCCTCAAAGTTGAACACGCCCCGATCAGTCCACCCGTGCTCGTCATCGCCGATGAGCTGGCGGGACGGGTCAGCGGAGAGGGTGGTCTTACCGGTGCCCGACAATCCAAAGAAGATGGCGGTGTCTCCACCCGGCCCGATGTTCGCCGAGCAGTGCATCGGCATGACACCTTGAGGCGGGAGCAGAAAGTTCATGGCGGTGAAGATCGACTTCTTCATTTCGCCGGCGTATCTGGTGCCACCAATCAACACCACTTTCTTGGCGAAGTTGATGGTGATGAACGTTCCGCTTCGGGTGCCATGGCGCACGGGATCGGCCTGGAGGTCCGGGGCATGAAGCACGGTGAAGCCGGGGCGAAACTGGGCCAGCTCGGCAGGAACGGCTCGGATGAACATGTTGCGTACAAACAGTGCATGCCAGGCATTGGGAGTGATGAACCGTACCGGCAATCGATACGCGGGATCGGCTCCCGCGAAGAGGTCCTGGACGAAAACCTCGTGGGCATCGAGATAGCCTCGAACGTCTTCCTGCAGCCGCTCAAAGGCCGCAGGGTCGAGCTTGGCATTCTTATCCCACCAGATCCGGCCGGTGAAGCTGGGGTCATCAACCAGGAACTTGTCTTTGGCAGAGCGACCAGTGTGGGGCGCGGTGACAGCCGTGAATGCCCCGTGATCGGTCAGGGCCCCTTCTCCCCGCCGCAGCGCATGCTCGATCAACATCGAAGGAGAGAGGTTGGCGTGAATGCGGATGGGAAAGAGGCCGTGCTCGACCAGGGTGAGATTCTCGCGGGGGACTGCGGTCGTTTCGATCGTCATGTCCGTAAGATCCCTAGCTCCTGAGTGAGGTGCAACCTCAGCGTGGTGCGGGGGTCAGCGTCGGCGCGGAATGATAGACCAGCTCAGCCGTCGCTCGGTCCGCCGCACTCGGAACCGGTACAGTTGGGTCGCCGAACATGATGTCGGTCGGCGATGGAGAATGGGTCAGGATGCCGATCGAGTGACCCAGCTCGTGTGTCGCCGTCAAATCCATGCAGGCCTCGAACCCCGGTGCCGCGGGATCGGCCCGAGGATTCAGGAAGATGTGAATCGGCATCTGAACCTCGCGGCTGCCGAGGGGCAGCTCGAAGTCGGTTCCGCCTTCACATTCCGGTGCCATTGCGCTGGCGAGCCGAGTTACCGAAAACCCACCTTTGTCCGGTGGGCCGGCGCGAACCACGACGTCAGCGACGCTGGAGTCCTGCACCAGGATGGCATCGAACTCGCCGTACAAGAACCCCGATTTCCACTGATCGATGCCGTGCTGAACGTGGGCCGGTAATTCCAGGACGTCTTCGGCCCAAATCCGGACAGGCAGACGCGATGGGGGCCAATGAAAGCTCAGGGTGTCAGCCGTACCGGTACCGGTGGGCACGATGCGGCGCCACTCATAGGCTTGGCTTCGGGTAGGCGCTGCGATATCGGCACAGGACAACCAACCCGCGGCTCCGCCCGAAAGAAGGAGTATCGGCAAAGAATGGCGAAGCTTCATCTCCGGCTCCGGGCCAAGCCGAGGGAGGCGGAAACCCGCTGAACCCCCTGGTTGCCGGCAAATCCACGGAGCTTGAGCTCTTCGGTGGTAAAGCGGTGAAAGTCATAGCGCAAAGACATCAGGAAGTCCCAGCCGCTCATGGCCCGAGACCGGTAATCCACCCCGCCCCCGACCAGAAACCGGGTAGGGCCACCCTGAGAAAAGATGCCGGTATCCTCGGTTGGCCAATAATGAACGACACCGACCCCCCCACGCCAAGATAGCCGCCAAAACAGGGGTGCTTCCAACATCAGGAGGACCGATCCAGTGCGAATGGTTCCCAGGTCTGTGGTGACCTCCCCTTCCTTACTATGGTAGCCCGACGTAGTGAGGGTGCCTTCGAGGCCGACCCGTGCGGTAGGAGTCACCGGAACCGAGGCCCCCACCGCGAGGGTCGGAGCCAAGGAGGGTCGGACCCGGATTTCCTGGAAAATGACATCCCGCACCAGGTCGGTGCTGAAGGTCAGCCCCAAGCGGCCGTAGAAGTCGGTCTGGGCGCGGAGCGGAGCTCGCGGCCCGGCGATAATAGCCAGGCCCAAGGCAAGACAGGTACGCATGCCGCAAAGTATGTTCCGACAAGAAGTAGGGGTCAACGCGCCGAGAGGGACGAGCGGGCGTAACGGCGCAGCCGTCGCAGCATTTTGCGGTCGGCAGTCACCTGGTCATCGCCTTTGGGGGTCTCCAGGATCTTGATCACATGGTCGAGACGCGGGTCCGTCATGATCCGGCGGAAAGGAACCGGGCCCAGCGAGCCTTCACCAATGAGCTCGTGGCGGTCGCAGGCGGATGCAAAGCCTGTCTTGGAATCATTCAGATGAAGACACCGCAGCCGATCGAGCCCGAGAATCCGATCCCATTGTCGCCAGACGGCTTCGTACTCACGGACGAGATCGTACCCTGCGGAGTAGAGGTGACAGGTGTCGGCGCAGAACGCCACCCGGTGCCGCACGTCGTCCTCAATCAATCCATGCAGGAGCGCGAGCTCTTCGAAGGTACTCCCGAGGGCGGTACCGCAACCCGCCGTGGTCTCCAAGAGCACGACGACCGAGCCCGGGACCGCCCGAAGACAGCGCGTGTACGCCGCGGCATTGCGTTCGATCCCGGCATTCCGGTCATCCATATAGTTGCCGGGGTGGGACACGAGATAGGGGATGCTGAAGGATTCACAGCGGCGCAACTCGGCCTGAAAAGCTCGCTCCGAACGCCGACGCAAGGTCCGGTCGGGAGACGCGAGGTTGATAAGGTAGGAATCATGCGCCACTATACTGGAGAGGTGATAACGCTCGCATTCCCGACGGAACGCGGCACAGGACTCGGACAGGACCTCCGGCTCGCGCCATTGGCTGGGGGTTTTCGTAAAGACCTGGATCGCCGTGGCTCCGATCGCGTTCCCCCTGACTGGCGCTTGATGGACGCCGCCCTGGACCGAAACATGGGCTCCCAGACGTTCTTCGCTGCTACGCTGATGCATTCGCTGTCCTGTTACGCGTGAGCGAAGAGGCAGTGCAGCAGCCTACTCGCTCGAAGGTGCTCCTCGCGGGAGACGCGTTCGCCCGGCCGGCCGGACTGGAGCGAGCGCTCACCCGCGCCGGCTTTCAGTTGGTGGAACAAGGTGACGAAGGACCAGGCGCACCGCCGGATGCCATTCTGGTGACGCTCGGCGACCTAGACCGTGAACAACTGAGGCAGCTGTTCCCGGAGCCGAACAGTAATACCACCGGCCGTCCGGCGCGGATCGTCATTCTGACGACGTGCGATCCGGATGCACCGGCTGCCGCCCTGGCCTCCGGGGCGGATGATGTCATGGCAGCTCCAGTGGACCTGCCGGAGCTCTGCGCCCGCCTGGAAACCCGGATCCGGCAGCGCGAGGCCGAGGCCGGCAGAGACCAGCAGGCGTCTTCGCCTGCCTCGTGGAATGGAAACGAAGAACAGTCCGAGTCCAGCCGAAACGATGCGCTCGATCTGCGAGTGCACGAGGAATTCGAGCGAGCTCGCCGGTATTCCTTGAGCTTCAGTCTGGTGCTACTGGGTGTGGACGAGCTGGAGCTGCTGCGCGATCAGGAGGCGGAGCAGCGGCGCCAGGAAGTGGGCGGCGTGCTGCGGCGCGAGCTCCGGCTCCCGGACTTCATCACACCGTATGGTGCCGGGGAGTTCGCCATCGTGCTGCCGGAGACCGATCAGGCCGGTGCCCGTCAGTCAGTGCTCCGAATTCGGGAACGTCTGGCATCGGTGCAATCGCACAACGACCCTCGGTCGGCGCAGAGCGGCTTCAGCGCGGGAATCGTGACCTATCCCCATCCCGCGGCCAGTGAGACCGATGATCTATTCGCGCTGGTCGAAGCCGCCCTCATGCGAGGCAAGGCACAATCGGGCGAGCGAATCGGGGTGGCAATGTAAGCGAGGCGGCGGCCCTGCCGCTCCCGCCTACCTCTTCCGAAGCCAGGTGGTTGGGTCCAAGGCAATCTGATTCTCCCCTCGAATCTCGAAGTGAAGATGCGGGCCGTAATCCGAATTTTGTCCCCCAACGGTGCCGATCACCTTCCCCTTAGACACCGTCGTGCCCAGCTTCACCTCGGCGGTCTCGAGGTGGGAGTACACCGAGTAGTAGCCGTTCCCATGCTCCAGCACGATCGTCAATCCATAGGTTCCGAACTGACCTACCAGCCGCACCGTGCCCGACTCCACCGCTTTCACCGGCGTGCCGATCGGGGCCGCAATCCCCACCCCGTTCCAGCGGATAATGCCGCCGCTAGGGAGCGTGTCCCGGCCGAAGCGATAGACGATGGTTCCCTCGACCGGCCAATCCAGCTTGCCGAGGTCTGCAGTGGTTATCGAGCCAGGCGCACTGACGCCACCCCGCAGGGCTCGGGAGGCTTCGTCCCGCCGGGCGCGCTCCAGAGCCGCGAGCAAGCCATTGAGGCGGGACTCGTCCCGCTGGAGCTGGACCAATCGGCGCTCGGTGCTGCGGGCGGACCGTTGGAGACTTTGGAGCTTTTGTGACCGTTCCGAGGCCAGATGGGAATACTTGGAGGCTTCCGCTTCACGTTCCTCTCGCCGTCGGTCGAGTTCTCCCCGCACGTTCAGGATATTGTTCCGCTGGACCACCACCCGATTGCGGAGCTTCTCCACATCGCCCACCAGCGCGCGGTCCTGCTCGCTGGTGAGATAGAGATACTTGTACCGGCTGAGAAGGTCGCCGAAGGATTCGGCCGCAAGCAAGACCTGAAAGGTGTGCAGTGGGCCTCGCTTGTAGATGTCGACCAACCGGCGCTGCAGGACGGCCCTCCGCTCCTCCAGGTTATCCTGCGCCAGGATCAACTCGGCGCTGGAGCGGTCGAGTTGCGAGGCCAGTCCCCCGATCTGGCGCTCGATCTCGTTCACAATCCTTTCAGTTGACTGCCGCTGGCGCTCGAGGTTGCTCAGCTCGTCGTTGACATCATGTACCTGTCCCTGCAGCTGCTCCCGCTGCCGTTCCAGGCGATCGCGCTCGGCCCGGATCTCCTCGAGTCGGCGCTTGGACTCCTCCAGATCCGGAGTTCCTTGAGCCTGCACGGGGATGGTGCACCAGAGTAGCAGCGTGAGTGCGGCGAGCAGGGAAGCCGGGAAGC
Organism: Gemmatimonadales bacterium; assembly: GCA_035695405.1. Taxonomy (GTDB): domain Bacteria; phylum Gemmatimonadota; class Gemmatimonadetes; order Gemmatimonadales; family GWC2-71-9; genus CAVVWJ01. The sequence goes on along the minus strand of DASSED010000280.1, from coordinate 23,562 downwards.
GGGGAAGCGGGGAAGCGGTCAATCCCGACGGCGGATGACAACCTCCCCGCTTCCCCGCTTCCCCGCTTCCCTGCCTGCTACACATTCCGAAGATGTCGCCCTACGCTCACCAGACTCCCGCCCAGCCCCAGCATGACCCCAAAGATGATGATGATCACCATGTGCTCGGGACGGAAAAAGATCAGGCCGGCCAAGGTACCGCCGCTCTGATCCCGAAAAAGCAGATAACCACCGTAACAGAGGACCAGCGACAGAAAGCCGCCGAGCAATCCTTTCAGAGCCCCTTCCAGGAGGAATGGCCCCCGGATAAACCAGTTGGTGGCGCCGACCAGGCGCATGATCGAGATCTCCCGGGCCCGCTGGAGAATGGTCAGCCGGATGGTGACCCCAATGATCACCACCGCAACGGCCGCAAATGCCAGCCCGATGAGGAGACCCACGAGACCGGTGAGATTCCGCAAATGATCCAGCTTCTGGACCCACTCGCGCCCGAACCGCACGTCGTCGATGAACCCGAAACCCTTGAGGCGTTGGGCGACCTGCTCGACGCTCGCGGCGTCTCGGAAGCCCTCCTTGAGCCGCACCTCGAGGGAGGCGGGCAAAGGATTGACCTGAAGGTCCCGATACGCATCCCGAAACTCCACCAGCTCGGAGCGGGCCCGTTGGAGAGCGACCTCCTCGCTGACGTAGTTGACGTCCTGGACCTCGGGAAAAGCGGAGATATCCTGGCTCGCGATGGCGATGGTCTCGGAGGGTGTCCCCCGAAGGATGTAGGCTACGATCTCGACCCGCTCCTCGAGGCCACGAAGTGCCTGACGCAGGTTCACCGCCACCAATCCGAACAGCCCCAGGGTAAACAATGAGAAGGCGATCGCCGTCACCGAAAGGGTGGATAAAAGCGGCGCTCGGCGGAACGACAGGAGCGCCTCCCGAGTGAGCAGCTTCACTGGGCCTCAGCCGCCGCTTCGTCGACGGCGCTGTCGTACACCAGGCTGCCGTCCCGCATCTCGACGATCCGGTACGAGGTCTGGCGCACGAGGTCGAGGTCGTGGGTGGCCATCACCACCACGGTGCCGCCGGCGTTGATGTCGCGGATCAACTGGAACACACCCCGGGTGGCCCGCTCGTCGAGATTGCCGGTAGGCTCGTCGGCCAACAGAATGGCGGGATCGTTGACCAGGGCCCGGGCAATCGCCACCCGCTGCTGCTCGCCACCGGAGAGCTCCCGGGGGTAGGCGCGGCCCTTGGCGGAGAGGCCGACCTGGGTGAGGACCCGCATCACCCGGGCGGCAATGGTGTCGGAGCGGGCACCGGTCACTTCCAGGGCGAACGCGATGTTCTCCGCCGCGGTGCGGTCTTCCAGCAGCCGGAAGTCCTGGAACACGACTCCCAGGCGGCGCCGGAGCTTCGCCACCTCGTCCGGCTTGAGCGCGGTCACATTGTAACCTGATACCCGCACCTCGCCGCTGCTGGGCCGCTGCTCCGCGTAGAGAAGCTTCATGATGGTGGATTTTCCGGCGCCGGAATGCCCGGTCAAGAATACAAACTCGCCTTTGGAGACGTGGAAGGTCACGTCCTTCAGGGCGAGCGCGCCGTTAGGATAGCCTTTGTATACGTTGGAAAAGCGGATCACGTGCGCAAAATAAGGGTGAGAGGTGAGAAGTGAGAAGCGAGCGGGAGGGGGCCTCGCTTTTTCCCGCTCATCCCTCAGCCTCACCTCTCACCTCTTACCTCTTACCTCACTTCTCCAGCGCCTGCTCCAGATCCTTAATAATGTCGGCCGCATCTTCGATCCCGCAGCTCAGCCGGAGAAAGCCGTCGGGGATCCCGATCTTGGCCCGGCCTTCCGCCCCGATGCTCTTATGGGACGTGAGTCGGGGCTCGGAGACCAGGGTTTCTACCCCGGCGAGACTGGGGGCGTGGGTGATCAGCTTGACGCGCTTGAGGAGCCGTTCCGCCGCCCGAGCACCCCCCTTGAGTTCGATGCCGATCATGCCCCCGAATCCATTCAGCACGGTCTTGGCACGCTGGTGATCGGGGTGGGACGGGAGTCCCGGATAATGCACCTTGGCCACGCCAGGATGTTGCTCCGCCCACTGCGCCAGCGCGAGTCCGTTCGCGTTATGGCGCTCCATCCGAACCGCGAGGGTACGCATTCCGCGATCGATGAGCCAGGCGGCATGCGGATCGATGGCCTGTCCCCACAGCCGCATGAGCCGGTTTACCTCTTCGACAAACGCGCTCGACCCGGCGACGGCACCGGCGATGACGTCACTATGGCCATTCAAGTACTTCGTAGCACTGGTGATGACGATATCGGCGCCGTGCTCCAGAGGGCGGAAGTTGATCGGGCTCGCGAAGGTGGCGTCCACCAGGAGGGCCAAACCCTCCTCCTTGGCCACGTAAGAGATCGGGGCCAAATCGATGACCCGCATGAGGGGATTGGTAGGGGTCTCGACGAAGAGCGCGCGGGTCGCCTTCCGGATCGATTTGCGCCAGAGCCGGGGCTGGTCCGGACTCACATAGGTGACCTCGATCCCGAAGCGGGCCAGCTCCTCGTCGAACAGACGCTGGGTGCCACCATAGATCCAGGTGCTCGAGATCAAGTGATCGCCGGGACGGAGGACCGCGAGGTGGGCCAGCGCCGTCGCGCCCATTCCGCTGGCCAGGAAGATCGAATTCTCCGCACCCTCGAGCAGCGCATACTTTCTGGCTAAGTCGATCTGATTGGGGTTGTTGCCGTAGCGGCTGTACAGCACCTCCTCGTCCGATCCGACCGGATTGACGAAGGTGCTGCTCTGCATCAAGGCGGGAGCAATGGGACTCCAATCCGCCCGGCGGTGCGGCGTCCCGTGAATGGCGAGCGTCGAGAAGCCGTATGTCGGACGGCTCATGCCGTAGGAGGTGGGTGATACAGGTCGCCCACGGGGCGGACCAGCCGATGGCCGGCCAGCTCGCTCAACGCCAGGCGTCCTCTGGATTCATTCCACTGGAGAGACCGGCACAGATCGGGCAGGCGGATGGGACCCTGGCCGCACACGCAGGCAAAGGCTTGGCGGGCGTCGCTCCGCACCCAACCGAGCAGGCGGGGCTGGTGACTTCCCGGTGGCACCGCTGCGACCGCGAGGCGGTGATGGCGAAGGACGTGCTCGATTGCCTCATGATGATCTTCCCGGAGCCCCTGGAGCACCACAAAGCAGGCGGTGCGGACCGCCAGCAGCAGCTTCGCCACGACCTCGTCGGCACAGCTCAAATCCACCAGCTCGATGTCAGAAAAGTCGAGCAGCGCGGTCATGCAATTCGATCCGGCCAGAGCGCGTTCGATGCGAACCCGAACGGCGGCGCCGGTGGTTCTGGTGACCAGATTCCGATAGGGTGCTGCCACCGCTTCGCGCAGCAGACTGCCTACCTGGATGGTCTGAATCACCGCGACTCCGGCCCCTGCGCCGGAATGATGATCTGCACCTGGGCACCGGGGAAAAACGGCAAGTGATCGCTCAAGGGAACATCCTCATCCCAGGGAGGGACAATTGATAACCGGGCGGTGCCGCTGCGGATGGAGATCTTTCCCTCCCATTGGTCGAGGAAGCGTTTGATGAACGCAAGCCCCTGTCCCCGGCCGGGATCGCGGAAGCGGCTGACACCCTGAATGAGGGCCGCCTCGAGGGCTGCGCCGTCGCCCCAGCGCTCTCCGAAGCGCTTGGCATGAGCGCTCTCGAGCGAACGGCGGAAGCCGACTCCGGCATCGCTTACGGCAATAACCACCACTCGTCGGCCCAAGCGCCGGCGGAAGGTATAGGCCTGGACCGCAACCCAGCCGCTGGTGCCCGCATGCTCCACAATATTCTGGCACGCCTCTGAAAGCGCCATACTGAACCGCAGGGTCGCTTTCATCTCCAGGCCCAATTCACCATGAAGAATCCGGGAGGCGCCTTCGGAAATCTTGTCTACCACGCTGTGGACGTCCTCCGACGCGCGCACCGGGGTCACATCGAGCAGAACATCGGATGGTCCGGTGACCGCCGCTCTCGGAACCTTGCCGTGAAGCTCGAACAGCTCGGCGGCATGCCCAAAGAATCCCGCACGGGCCCAGTAACGCTTGACCTCGTCACTGGTGGGAACCGTGAGGAGGGGCTTCTCCTGCTTGGCTTCCATTAATGCCTGACCAGCCGTGAGGATTCCGATCAATCCGTAGGGCGAGGCCCATTGGGTGGCTCGCGCGTCGACCAGCACTTTTTCATCGGGTGGCCACTCACCGAAGCCGGTGGCAAAGGTGTCGAAGGTGCGATCGTCGAAATGGCCGGGGACCTCGATCACCCGGGTCATGGGGTGACCAGTTCCCCACGAAGATGTCGAGACAAGCCGCCGGCCCCGCGGAAGCGGGCGTTGCGCGCCGCAAGATCAACCGCGTGACGGAGCGCCGGCTCCACCGGCTCGCCGGCCAGCAATCGAGCAAAGGCCACCGCGCCGAAGACGTCACCGCAGCCGGTGGGGTCGAGAGTCTCCACGTCGGGAGCGGGAATCAGGGCGGAGCGGATGGAAAGCGAGGAAGTCGGTAAGCGGGGAAGCGGGGAAGCCAGCGAGCGGGACGGCTGCTCCTTTCCCGCATCCCCGCTTCCCTGCATCCCAGCCAACCCATCAAACCCCGGTGCAGCCACGTAGGCTACGCCTCGCGGTCCCAGGGTCACGGCCAAGAGTGATACCCCCGTGCCTAATGCGTCGGCCGCGAGCATCAGCGGATCCGGTGTGAGCTGCTGCATTTCGTCTTCATTCAGTTGGATACAATCGAAGCAGCCGAACCAGGCAGGTGCGTTGGGGAGGGGCTGGAGCACTCGCATGCCATCCTGCTGCATGCCGAGAAAGAGGCTGTGCAGGTCTGCATAGATCGGTCCCCGAAAGCCTTGCCGTAAAGCCTGAGCTGTGCCCAAGGAGAGCTCGAATCCCGAGATGAAATTCACATACAAGGCATCGAGGTCTGCCACCATGGGGCCAAGCTCGGCCCAGGTCCAACCGGGTACGCCCCCGGCCATTCGCTCGCAACGCCGCTCGGTGGATTGATAGTGCAGCACCACTCGATTATTCGGGGCAGTTACCTCCACGCAGCGAGCGCCGGGCGCCAGCCGGGAGAGGCTCCGGAGGAGCTCCTGAGCCTGGCTGCTCAGATCGCGACCCACCTTGATCAGCGGAACGATCTCCCAATCCGCGGTCAGACTAGCGTCCAGACCTGCGAGTGCGTAGGCGATTCCGCCCCACTCTTCCACTGGAGGGGCCAAGGGGTCGCGGCCGTAGATGACGTCCCAGACCAGTGATCCGATTATTCCGATCCGCATGCTACCGAGCTGCCCGCCGCCCCGTCGCGCTGCCTTTGCCTCGCTTGGCTCCTGGTCTGTTCTGCTCACTGGCCTGGTCGAGGAACACCCGTGCCGCGCCGTAAACACCAGCGGTTCCTGACAGCTCGCAGGGTACGATGCGGCAGACCGCCACCGCCGGCTTGAATGCCCGACGAGCCACCTCGCGCCGGAGCGGCGCGAAAAGGTGCTCTCCAGCCAGCGTGACGCCGCCGCAAACTACCACCACCTCCGGATTGAAGACGTTCACCAGGTTTGCGATCCCGGCGCCGAGAAACTTTGCCGTATCGTTCACGACCTCGAGCGCCAGATCGTCCCCATCGTGTGCCGCCTGGTAGACGGTCTGGGCCGTGATCTTCTTGAGGTCACCCCCCACGTAGCCCGCCAGGCGACTGTCGGCTCCGGCCTGAATCTCCTCCACGGCGCGCAGCGCGATGTTGGGACCCGAAGCGTACGCCTCGAGGCATCCGTAATTCCCGCACTTACACCGGCGGCCTTCGGTGTCGATGGTGGTGTGGCCGATCTCGCCCGCGCAGTCGGAGGCGCCGTGAAACAGCTTCCCGTTGATAATGATGCCTCCGCCGATGCCGGTTCCGATGGTGATGCCGATGGCGTTCTGGGTGTCTCTCGCCGCGCCCATCCACCACTCACCCAGGACGGCGCAATTGGCATCGTTGTCCAGGGCGGCCGGGAGCAAGAGCCGCTCGTGAATGATGCGCCTGAGCGGCAGGTTCACCCAGCCCAGATTGGGGGTGAGCAGCACGATCCCGCTCTTGGTATCGAGCGGACCGGGTGCTCCCACACCGATGCCCATGATCTCGGCCCCGGGGATTTCCTGGCGGGTCTGCTCGATCGTCCGCTGGGCGAGCGCGATGAGCCGGTCGAGGACGTCTTTCTGGCCGGCCTCCGCGTGGGTCGGCTCGCTGGCCAGCGCGTGCAAAGACGATCCGTCTTCGGCTACGCTGCCGACCACGAGATTGGTTCCTCCGATATCAATGCCGAGAACGAAGCGCACCTGATTCCTCCGAGCCTGCAACAGCGGTCACCGCGGATACCACCGCGTCAACCGAAAGCTCACGCATGCACCGATGATGTCCCAGAGGGCAGACCTGTGGCCCATGCTTCGAGCAGGGCCGACAGGGCAGCTCCGTGTGACCCAACGCCAGATCACCCGACCTCCGCGGTCCGAATCCGAACTCGGGCACGGTGGGACCGAAGAGGGCCACGATCGGGGTTCCCACCGCGGTCGCCAGGTGCAGGGGTGCGGAATCGTTGGTCACCAGAGCTGTGGCTCGCTGGATCAGCGCGGCGGATCCCCGAAGATTCAACGCTCCTGCCGCGTTGACCGCCCGCCCGCCCGACCGGCTCACGATCGCGTCCCCTAGGGAAGCATCGTCTTCACCCCCGACGATGACCGACATGCGGTCCAGCCGGGCCGAGAGATCGGCGTAGTAGGGCCAGCGCTTGGTACCCCACATTGAGCCTGGTGCCAGAGCGACGAAGTCGGCACCTACCCCATGTGAGGCGAGCCAGGAGTCTGCCGCGGCGTGATCGGTCGGCACCAGACCGAGCGTCACCGGGGGAGCCATCTCGCCGGGTGCGAGCTGCGCCAGCGACAGCAGTCGCTCGACTTCATGGCCCTGCGCAGGCCGGGGGATTCGCGTGGTATAGATGATAGCGCCGGGACTGTCGGCAAAACCGACCCGAACTGGGGCTCCGGTGCGGAGCGCAAGCGCCGCCGAGCGCAGCGACCTATGGGGCAGGTACACTCGCTGGTACGTCCTGCGGCGCAGCTCCCGCGCCAGCCGGAGAAATCCGCGCCACCCTCGCTGGGCCCCGTGCTTGTCGTAGCGAATCACCTCATTGACCGCCGGATGATGCTCGAGCAATCCAGCGGCTGCCGGTGTGGTCACCACATCAACCGGGCCATATCGCTGGGCCAGAACGGAAAGCAAGGGTGTGGTCAGGACCACGTCGCCCAGAAAGGCGGTCTGGATGATCAAGGCGGACGGTCGGTCGGAAGGACGGTTTGACCGTGCGGATTGTCCCTCTGGCCGCCGGCCCGTCTGTTCCCCCGTCATCAGTCCACCTGCAAGACGGCCAAGAAGGCTTCCTGGGGAATCTCCACCGCCCCGATCTGCTTCATCCGCTTTTTGCCTTCCTTCTGTTTTTCCAGCAGCTTCCGTTTGCGAGTGATGTCACCCCCGTAACACTTGGCCAACACATCTTTCCGGAATGCAGAGATGGTTTCGCGGGCGATCACCTTGTTGCCGATAGCGGCCTGAATGGCCACCTGATAGAGTTGCCGCGGGATCAGCTCCTTGAGCTTCTCCGCCACCTTGCGCCCGTATTCCTGGGCCTTGTCCCGGTGAATGATGACGCTGAAGGCATCCACCGGGTCTCCATTGATGAGCATGTCGAGCTTGACCAGATCGGATGGCCGGTAATCAGCCGGCTCGTAGTCGAGAGACGCGTACCCTCGGCTCAGCGACTTGAGCTTGTCATAGAAGTCGAGCACGATCTCACCCAGCGGGAACTCGAAGTCGAACTCCACCCGGGTCGGGTCGATGTAGTGCATCCCATGGTACACTCCCCGCCGCTCCTGTCCCAGCTTCATGATTCCGCCAATGTAGTCGGCTGGGGCCATGATGCGGGCCTTGACGTAGGGCTCGTCGATCCGATCGATCTCCGCCGGATCGGGCAGGTTGCTCGGGTTTTCCAGGAGGACCATGTTCCCATCGGTTTTGTACACGTGGTATTCCACGGTGGGAACCGTGGTGAGCAAATCCAGGTCGAACTCGCGCTCCAGTCGCTCCTGGACGATCTCCATGTGCAGGAGGCCCAGGAAGCCACAGCGGAAGCCGAACCCAAGGGCGCTGGAGGACTCCGGCTCATAGTGCAAGCTCGCGTCGTTCAAGCGAAGCTTCTCGAGAGCATCGCGCAGGTTTTCATACTGGTCGGACTCGGTCGGGTAGAGGCCGGCAAAGACCATGGATTTGACATCGCGGTATCCGGGAAGGAGCTCGGAGGCCCGGTTGTTGGCATCGAGGATGGTGTCGCCCACCCGGGCGTCGCGCACGTCCCGGAGACTGGCTACGAGATAACCGACCTCACCCGCCACCAACTCGCTGGTGGGGTGCTGGCCCAACTGGAGATATCCCACCTCATCGACGTGATGGATATCGTCGGGGTGGGCCCCGAATACGATCTCCGTTCCTTCCCGGACCACGCCGTCAACCACCCTGATGCTGGGAATGGCTCCCCGATAGCGGTCGTAATACGAGTCGAAGACCAAGGCCCGAAGTGGCTCCTCCTCCCGGCCTCGCGGCGGAGGGACCCGCGTCACGACGGCCTCCAGTAATTCAGGAATCCCGGTGCCCTCTTTGGCCGATACCGCGAGGATCTCCTCGCGCTTGGCACCGATGAGCTCCATGATCTCCCGGGCGCGCCGCTCGGGCTCTGCCCCAGGCAGATCGATCTTGTTGAGCACCGGGATGATCTCGAGACCGGCATCGAGAGCCAGAAACAGGTTGCTGAGCGTCTGGGCCTGAATCCCTTGCGAGGCGTCCACCACCAGGATGGCGCCTTCGCATGCCGCCAGCGACCGGGACACCTCGTAGGTAAAGTCGACGTGGCCGGGCGTGTCGATCAGGTTGAGCTCGTAGGGCGTACCGTCCCGCGCGGTGTAGCTCATTCGAACAGCGTTCAACTTGATGGTGATCCCCCGCTCCCGCTCGAGATCCATGGTGTCGAGCAGCTGGTCTCGCATCTGGCGCTTCTCGACCGCCCCGGTGGCTTCGATCAAGCGGTCGGCCAGCGTAGACTTGCCGTGGTCGATGTGAGCGACGATGCAAAAGTTGCGGATGCGTTGGGACATGCGGGGAAGATAGGTGGGGAAGCGGGTAAGCGGGGAGGCAGGAAAGGAGATTACTCTTTACCTCCAATGGCAATCGAGACGCAGGTCCACGAACCCGACTTCGCCCCCTCCCAGCTTCCCAGCCATCGACGCCGCCTCAGCGACGACCTCGGCATGCTACTCGTTTGTCTGATCTGGGGTCTCAACTTCAGCGTCACCAAGTTCGCGCTCTATCACATTCCGGCGCTTCCCTTCACCGCCGTGCGTTTCATGGCTGCCAGTGTGCTGCTGTGGTCTGTGCTCCGCTTTGCAGAGGGCCCAGGACTCCGATCATTGACTGGACTCAAGCGCCTGGTAGTGCTGGGGGTGGTGGGAAACACCTTGTACCAGCTGGCGTTCACTGTGGGTCTTTCGCTCACCTCAGCAACCAACAGCTCCCTCATCCTGTCGACGGTCCCAACAATGGTCGCCCTATTTGCCGGCGCGTTGGGGCTCGAGCGGATCACTCCGAGGATGTGGCTCGGCATTGCTCTGGGTACTATCGGTGTGGTCCTGGTCATAGCCGCTCGGGGTGTGGGTTTCGACGCCCGAACCCTTCCAGGCGATCTCCTGACGATCTTGGCGGTGCTCTGCTGGGCCGGCTATACCGTCGGGCTCAGACGAGTCCCGGCGGGCATCAGCCCACTTCGGGTCACGACGATCACCGCGATCGCGGGCACGCCTGGTCTGGTTCTCGCGGGGCTCCCCGGCATGCTTCAGGTGAGGTGGGTCGCGGTACCACTCGAGGCCTGGCTGGCCCTGGGCTACGCCGCCGTGCTCTCGCTCATCGTGGCGTATCTCTTGTGGAATCGGAGCGTCAAGGCGGTCGGCGGAACCCGCACGGCCATCTACATGTGCATCACACCACTCTTCGCTGTCGCTGGAGCCTGGCTGCTCCTGGGAGAGCGACCCCACGGACTCCAGGGTATCGGTGCCGTCCTGATCATCGCGGGCGTGTTGCTGACGAGAGGCGGAGGGGCAGAAGGACGGAGAGACGCGGAGGGTTGATCCTCGGTCTCTCCGTCCCTCGGTCCGTTCTTACGGCTCCACAATCTCCTTATACGACTCCGGCCTCCACTTCGGGCGCTCGGGTGCATTCGCGATCTCCTGCCCCAGATAGAACAGTAGCCGGAGAATCCGGGCTTCCTTCTCACTGTTGATCTTATCAGGCGAGTCCGTCACCTCGTGGTAGTCGGGATGCACGCCATTGAAGAAGAAGAGGATGGGCACGCCTTTCCGGGCGAAGTTGTAATGATCGGAGCGAAAGTAGAACTGCTCCTCAGGCCAGCGGTCGTCGATGGCGGTCATGCCCAGCTCACGATGGGCTGCATTGACCTGATTGAGCGTGGCCCCGAGATCGGAGTGCTCTTTGCCGATGGCCACAATAGTGTCGGGCCAGTTCCGACCGATCATGTCTATGTTGAGGTCCGCCACGATCTGCTTGATGGGGACAGCAGGGTGCTCGGAAAAATATTTGCTACCCCAGAGGCCTTTTTCCTCTCCGCTCACGGTGAGGAAAATGATGGAGCGCTTGGGCCGGGCCCCGGCCCGGCTGAACGCCTCGGCCAGCTCGATCACACCCACGGTGCCCGAGCCGTCGTCGTCCGCACCGTTGTTGATGCTGTCCGGCTGGCCTGGGGTGATGCCGATGTGATCCATGTGGGCCGAGTACACCAGATACTCATGCTTCAGGGTGGGATCACTCCCCTCGAGAATACCGACGGTGTTGGGGGCCGACGTGGCCGAGGTGATCGAGTCCTTCAGCTCGATGGAGACGACCAGCGCCGGCAGGGCATGCGCAATCGGCTCACCGGAGCGTCGCACGCTCGCCAGATCAGCCTGCGCTGCCCGCAGCGCGGTCCTCACGGCTCCTTCACGCACCTGCACCGCCACCGGCCCGCTGGGCGACCCTACCACGGTCCGAACCGAAGCGGAGGTTGGAAGTGTGGCGGCGAAGTCGGCAGAATCACGATCGCTTACTACTATCAGGGCCCTGGGGCCGGCGCGAAACAGAGTCCGCAGTACCTCTTGAATCTGTTCCGATTCCAGCCGCTCCGGTGCGGCGTAGATCACCACCTTGTCGTGCACGTCGATACGCTTGGCCGTCTCCGCAGTTTGCGCTCCCCCAACCAGCAGCGCGGTACCTTCAACAGCCTGGGCCGGCATGGCTCCGCCTTCGTACTTGGCGGCGGAGGTGAGCGCAGCGGTGTCGCGCTGAGGCCCGGCCGTAAATACGATCCTCGATCGCTTCAGGTCCAGTCGCCGGCGGGTGATGGCGTAGCGCTGCAACCACCCGCCGTCATCTCCGCCCGGTCGAAGTCCGAACTGGCGAAACTGAGCCGCCACGTATTGCGCGGTTTGCTCGAGTCCGCGGCTCGGGGTATCCCGGCCCATCATCGAATCGTCCGCGATGATCCCGATCCGCTGGGCGACATCCCGGGGAGTAATGCTGGCGGCGGCCCGGGCCAGCGGAGGGGCCATCTGGGCGCTGAGCGGGCTGGTCAGGGCGGCGAGACTGATCAACACCATGCGGTGGTACATGCCGGTCCTTCGGTTAGGGTGCCTCGGTGGTCATTCTGAAAGAGTAACTGGCTGTTTGACTTCTGTTATTGCGGGCGGATACGTTGCCCTTTGATGTCGCATCCCAGCCCGTCCGCCGGCCGTGCCCGCCTCGATCTGCTCGATCCCATGGAGGTGTCGAAGCTGGGCGGCCTTGAGATCATTACTCAAGGAGTGGTCGAAGGGTTTCTCAGTGGCCTGCACCGATCGCCCCGGCGAGGGTTTTCGGTCGAATTCGCCGAGCACCGAATGTACCAGCCCGGCGATGAGTTGCGGTACGTCGACTGGAAGATCCTGGGACGCAACGACCGACTGTACGTGAAGCAATTTGAAGAAGAAACCAATCTCCGAGCTATGGTGGTCTGTGACGTCAGCCGATCCATGGCCTGGAGCGGCTCGCCCGAGACCGTCTTGCCGAAGCTCGCCTACGCCCAGCGCCTCATCGCGGCCCTCTCGCTGGTACTGATCCGCCAACGCGATGCCACCGGGCTGATCACCTTCGACGACGACGTGCGTTCGGTTACGCCGCCCCGGGCGCGGCTGAGTCATTGGCGCCAGCTGCTACAGGTGCTGGCCGCAACCGAGGCGGGGCAGGGGACGGCAGCCGAGCCCGCGCTCCGGCGGGTGGTCGGTCAACTGCGCCGTCGGGGTCTGGTTGTCTTCGTATCCGATCTGCTTCTGGACCGGGGACTGGCACTGAAGGCGCTGCGGTTCCTCCGCCATCGCGGCCATCAAGTCATCGTGCTTCACATCATGGACCCGGCCGAGGTCGTGCTCGCTGGACCCAACGAGGCTCGCTTCGAGGATCCGGAGACCCGTGCCGCCGTCGTCCTGCGGCCCCGGGATTGGGCCGGCGCCTATCGCGACACGATCCGGGCGGTGGTGACCGAGTGGCGTCTGGCCTGCCGCCGCCACGGCATCGCGTATCATCGGGTGACCACCGACACACCATATGGAGTCGTCCTCCGCGAGGCGTTGACGCCCCCTTCCCGCTCGGCATGATCGGATTTCTCCACCCGTGGGTGTTAGCCGGACTGGCCGCCGCCGCGATTCCGATTCTGCTCCATTTGCTGGCGCGCCGAGAGCCGCCGACCGTGGTCTTTCCCGCGGTTCGTTATCTGGTCACAACCACCCGGGAGCATCAGCGGCGACTCAAGCTCCAGAACTGGCTGTTGTTGCTCCTCAGGACCCTGCTGATCGCGCTGCTGGTGCTGGCGGCGGCGGGACCCACCATGCCGCTCAGCGGCGTGCCCGGGCACTCGCCCAGCGCGCTGGCCCTCATCGTGGACAATTCCCCCAGCAGCGGAGCGGTCTTGGGCGGAACTCCCCTGCTGCGACAGCTCACGGCCACGGCGGCACAGGTGCTGGACCGGGCGACGCCCGAGGATGCGGTCTGGCTCATCACGGCCGATGGCATTCCCCGGCGAGGAGACCGGTCCGCCTTGAGCGATCTTCTCACCGGGCTCACTCCATCCTGGCGCCGCCTGGACATCGGAAGCGCACTCACGCTGGCGGGGCAAGTGCTGGCAGCCGAGCCGCGTCCGGGAGAGATCGTGCTGTTGACCGATCTTCAGGCCAGCGCCGTGTCACCGGCTCAAATCAAGGTGCCGCTCACCATCGGCCGGCCTGACGCGCCATCCCCACCCAACACCGGTATCGCCGCGATCGCGACCGGGGCTCAGCCCTGGTCTGCGGAAGGGGGCCGCGTCGTGGTGGCGCTCGCGGGCGATTCCGGTACCTCGGTGCCGGTGAGTGCCCAGCTCGGCAATCGCCCAGCTCGCCAGGGGCTGGGACATGCGGGAGACGCAGTCAGTCTGGCGGTGCCCGGTGCTCCCGGCGGCTGGTGGGTGTTGACCGCAGAGCTGGCAGCGGATGAGTTCCGCGCCGACGATCGAGCGATGGCCGCTGTGCGGGTGGCGCCGGTTGCGCGCGTCAGCTGGGATTCCACCAATCGGTTTGTCGACGCTGCGGGCCGGGTTCTCGCCGCCAACCGCCGCATCGTAGCAGGTGGGGAAGTCACCGTGGGAAGCTTGGGGCATGGCATATCCATCGTCGAGCCACCCGAGGACCAGGCTCAGATCGGTGCATTGAATCGGGCGCTGGCCGCCAGGGGTGTCGGATGGAGCTTTGGTGACCTGGTCACTCAACCAGGCAGCAGCGACAGCGGAGCGGTCGTGGGCCGGTTCCGAGTGCTTCGCCGGTACGCCCTCCAGTCCAGTGGCAGTGGACGAACCGGCGTACTCGCCACGGTGGGCGGGGCACCCTGGATGGTCCGGGGCGGCAACGTGGTGTTGCTCGGCAGCCGGATGGATCCTGGCTGGAGCGATCTCCCCATCTCGGCGGAGTTCATGCCGTTCATGGATATGCTGATCAATCGGCTGGCTCGGGGAGAGCTGGAACTGATCACGAGTATGCCGGGAGCCACGGTGGCCCTACCTGATCTCGTCACCGATGTCCGAGAAGGTGAGCGGGACTGGAGGGTCGAAGGTGGAGAGCTGTTTCAGCCTAATGAGCCCGGGGTTTACTACCTGCTCGCCGGGCGGGATACGGTCGGCGCAATCAGCGTCAACCTGGATCCTCGGGAGTCACGCCTCGAGCGCGCGTCGGATAGGCAGGTCAGCCAGTTGTGGAAGGGAGCGCGACTCATCTCGCTCCGAAACACCGCACCACTGGCCTTCTCTTCTGCCTCTCGCGGCGATCTTCGAGGCCCGCTGCTCTGGATGGCATTGGCCGTGGGACTGATGGAGGCCGGCCTCGCGAGCGGCTGGAGACGTCGCGCGTGAGCCTCAAACCGGTCATCGATGCCTTCGAGCGGGCTCCGGCGGTGCAGGATCTGGCTGGACGCTTGCCGGCACGGCACCAGGCCCTGGGATTGGGCGGGCTCCCGGGCTCCAGCGGTGCCGCGCTGGTGGCGTGGATCGTCCGGACCTTTCCCCAGCGGGTGCTTACCGTCGTCGCTCCCACACCCGCCGATGCCGAGCGGTGGCTGACCGATCTGGCCCAGCTAACCGAGGAGCCGACCGCGCTGTATCCCCAGCGAGAAGCGCTCGGTGAAGACGAGCCGCATTACGAGATCGCAGGTGAACGGGCCGAGACCCTCCAAGCGCTGCTCCAGGGCCAGCTCCGGATCCTGGTGACCACGGCCCGAGCGAGTGCCGAGCGAACCCTGCTGCCCGCCGCGCTGGAGCGACTCAGTCTGAAGCTGGCGGCGGGCGAGCGCCGACCTCCGGCCGACGTGGTGCATGCGCTCGAGGCCATGGGATACCGGCGGGTCCCCACGGTTACCGAGGTAGCGGAGTTCAGTGTTCGGGGAGGAATTCTCGACCTGTACGGATTCGGCATGGCGGTTCCCGCCCGGCTCGAGTGGTGGGGAGACGACATCACCTCACTCCGTGGGTTCGATCTCACGAGCCAGAGGTCGTTGGAGGAGCTGAGTGACCTCACGGTTCTGCCGGTGAGCACGGAGGCGCTGCGCGAGGCGCCCGACCGGCCGCCCGTCCGCCGCACCCTCCTCGAGCTCCTCCCGCCGGACACGCTGCTCATTCAGGAGGCTCCGGCTCCCGACCTGGAAGAAGTCACCCGTGCCTGGGACGAAGCGGCGCACCACCTCGATGTGGCGCGGCGGCTGGGTGAGGAGGTTCCCAGCCGCGAGGCGATCTTCCAGCCACCGGAGGAGTGGCACGCCCGCATCGGCCTATTTCCTCGACTGCTCGTGCGGGCCGAGCAGGTCGATCTCCAATTCGGCTTCTTCCCTCCCGAGCGGATCGATCGCGACCTCAAGCGGCTTCGTGCCCTGCTGGGCCCTAGCCTCCCGACGCTCATCCTCTGCGACAACGAAGGCCAGCTCGAGAGGATGGAAGAATTACTGGAGGAGGACGGGCGGCGCGTGACCGGAGTGACCTTGGCCATCGGCGCGCTGGACGGTGGCTTCGTCATGCCGACCCTCCGGGTGCTCACGGATCACGAGATCTTCCGCCGAGCCCGGCGGCTCCGGCGTCCCCGGCGATATCGGGAAGCGGCGCCTTCATCCGCGACCGGTGCGCTGACGTTGGGCGACTACGTGGTTCATCTGGAACACGGAATCGGCATCTATCGGGGCATCGAGACCATCACCGCGGGGGATGCGACCCTCGAAGTGGCCATCGTGGAATACGAGGGTGGCGACCGGCTGAACGTCCCCTTGTATCGGTTGGACCAGCTGGAGCGCTACCGCGCGGCGGGCGAGGACGGCGATCGTCCGCCGCCTCGGATTCACCGTCTGGGAGGCTCGAGTTGGCAGCGGGTCCGGGAAAAGACTCGCCAGGCCATCAAACAGATGGCTGCCGAGCTGCTCGACCTCTATGCCCGGCGAACCGTCAGCGCCGGGTACCCATTTCCCCCCGACACCAAGTGGCAGCGAGAGCTGGAGTCGAGCTTCCTCTACGAGGACACGCCGGATCAGCGTACAGCCACCGAGGAAGTCAAACGGGATATGGAGCGGCCCCTGCCCATGGACCGGCTCCTCGTGGGTGATGTGGGATATGGCAAGACGGAGATCGCGGTGCGGGCCGCATTCAAGGCGGTGCAGGGAGGAAAGCAGGTGGCGGTGCTCGTGCCGACCACGATTTTGGCGGAGCAGCACGCTCGCACCTTCATCGAGCGCCTGGCCGACTTTCCGGTCACGATCGAAGTACTCTCCCGGTTTCGGACCGCGAAGGAACAGAAGGCCGCGCTGCAGCGACTCGCGGCCGGGCAGATCGATATCGTCATCGGGACCCACCGGCTGCTGTCGAAGGATGTCGAGTTCAAGGACCTGGGACTCCTGGTGGTGGACGAGGAACACCGCTTCGGCGTGAAGCACAAGGAGCGGCTCAAGGCGCTTCGTCTGGCGGTGGACGTCTTGACGTTGACCGCGACGCCGATTCCACGGACTCTCCACCTCTCACTTGCAGGACTGCGGGACCTCACCCTCATCGAGACACCTCCCCGCGATCGGTCGCCCATTCTCACGTTCGTCGAGCCCTGGGATGACGAGCTGCTGGAGGAGGCATTCGCTCGAGAGATCGATCGGGGAGGTCAGGTCTTCGTGGTCCATAACCGGATCGAGACCATCGACACCATCGCCGCACGGGTCCGTACTCTCGCTCCCCGGGCCCGCATCGGTGTCGCCCACGGCCAAATGCCGGCCGAGGCGCTGGAGCGGGTGATGCGATGCTTTGTCGGGGGCGAGGTGGACATCCTGGTCTCGACCATGATCGTGGAATCCGGGCTCGATGTGCCAAACGCCAATACGATGGTGGTTCACGATGCCCACCGCTTCGGTCTGGCGCAGCTCTATCAGCTCCGCGGCCGAGTAGGGAGGAGTCACCGGCGAGCCTATTGCTACCTGCTGGTGCCGGATGTGATGGATGCGGATGCCGAGGAACGACTGAGAGTGCTCGAGCATCATACCGATTTGGGAGCGGGGTACCGAATTGCCCTCCGCGATCTGGAGATTCGGGGGGCGGGCAACCTGCTGGGGGCCGAGCAGTCGGGGCATGCGCAGGCGGTGGGCTTCGACCTATATCTGCGATGGCTGGAGGAGACGGTTCGAGCGCTGCGGGGACAAGGCACCGTGGAACAACCGGCTCCTCCCGACGTCGTGCTCGATCGCCCGGCGCACCTTCCGGATGCCTACGTACAGGACGATGACATCAAGCTCGACGTGTATCGGCGACTGGCGCGGTCCGCTTCATCCGGCGAGATTGACGGGCTTCGCGATGAGCTGCGGGAACGGTTTGGACCGCTCCCGCCCATGGCCGAAACGCTCCTCGATATGGCGCGGCTCCGGGTCATGGGTGCCACGCTGGGGCTGCAGAACGTCCTGGTACGGGGAGACGAGGCGCGCCTGACGTTCCGCCCCGGCACGACGCCTCGGCTGGCGGGGCTGACCTCGGCACTCGACGACGTGCAGCTCGCCGCTGAAGTCCGGCGTACCGTTCCGCTTTCGCTGCGCTTGATGCGTCTGGGCGGAGAGCCGATCGTGCCCGCGCTGGTGCGCGCGTTGCGGAAAGCGTCGTGATTTTGGGACCTTCGACTTTAGACACCACTCTACCGGAGTAAAGACGTTGCGCGTTTCCCAGGTGTTCTCGCTCCTACTGACTCTCACCCTCGCCGGCTGTTCCGGCTTTCGCGATCTCTTCTCGGCCCACGCCGACCTCGCCGCCGAGGCCGGGGGACAACAGCTCACTCCCCAGCGTTTGAGCCAGATCATGACCGGCGGCAAGGGGATGCGGGCCAACCGGGATGCGGCCGCGTTCATCACCAACGTCTGGGTGGATTACGCGCTCTTCGCCAATGCGGTAGCCGAGGGAAAGTTGCCCCGCGATTCCGCGAGCATGGCGCAAGCGCTCTGGCCGGAGCTGGCTGAGCTGCGGGGGAATCATTGGCACGACACCCTGATGGCCCGGCGCTCACACTTCTCGCCTGGGGCGGCCGACAGCACTTACGACGCAAACAAGGTTCGCGTCCTGCAGCACATACTCTTTCGAGTGCCCCAGAACGCCACCCCAGCCGTTAAGAGCGCTGCCCGCAAGAAGGCTGAGGGCACGCTGGCACGGATCAAGCGAGGCGCTGAGTTTGGCCGCCTGGCCTCGGAGGTGTCCGAGGATCCTGGAAGCAAGCGAGACAACGGCTTTCTGCCGCCGAGCCCGAAGGGACGATTCGTGACGGCGTTTGATAGCGTGGGTTGGTCACTCCCTCCGGGTGGCGTCAGCGGCATTGTCGAGACCCCGTTTGGGTATCACATCATCAAGCGCCCCGAGCAGAGCGCCGTGCGCGAGAGGCTCGCCACCTACTTGACCGAAAGCGTTGGCACGCGGCTGGACTCGATCTACATGGATAGCCTGGCCACGACCAAAGATGTGAAGGTCGTCAAAGGCGCCGCAGCCACGATGCGAGAGGCCACGGAAGACCCCGAGGAAGCGCGCAGCTCCACCAAGCCGCTGGTCACCTTCAAGGGTGGCGCGCTCACGGTGGGCGAGTTCATGCGGTGGGTGCGGGCGCTCCCACCGCAATACTCGGCTCAGCTCAAGGCGGCCAATGACAGCATGCTCACGAACTTTGCCCGAATCCTGGCTCAGAATGTTCTCCTGCTCAAACAAGCCGACTCGGCGAAGATCGGGGTAACGCCCGAAGAATGGAAAAACCTGACCGATAAGTACCGGACCGGCTTGGATACGTTGCGCACCGACATGGGTCTCGATACGGCGGCGCTCTGGGATTCAAGCGTCTCTCCCGCGGACCGGAACAAGGTTGCTGCTCTGAAAGTGGATCAGTACTTCGACCGGCTCCTGTCGGGTAAGACGAGGTTGCGCCCGATTCCCTCGGCACTCGCAACCCTGTTGCGTGACCGATCCCAGTATCGGATCTACGACGCCGGAATCAACCGTGCGGTGGAGCTGGCCGAGGCGGCGAAACCCAAGGATTCCGCCCAGGCCAAGGGCGGGCCGGTACGCCCCGCCCCAGGACCTGCCCCAATTCCAGGAATGGGCCAGGCTCCGAGGCCGGGAGCTCCGGCTCCAGGGAAGGGTGAGGCCAAGCCGGCGCGGCCCGATAGTACAGGAGCCAAGAGGTAACGCAGGATGCGAAAAATCAGCGTTCAACTCGCCGCTGTGCTGCTGTGCCTGGGGGGTGTAACGCACCCTGAATTGGTGGTCGCTCAGGACAGTGTCACCGTGGTGGCGGATAGCGCGGTGATTGCGGATTCGGCGCGAGCAGCCGGGGACACCACCACGGCACCGGGAGTTCCAGTCGGCGCTGAACGCACCAATCCGGCCCACGACACCGTCTTTGTGGTTGACCGAGTCGTCGCCGTTGTGGGCAACCGGCCGGTGCTGGCATCGCAAGTGGACGAGGAGCTGTTCTCCCGGCAGTCACAGGGCGCCAAGCTACCCGATGACCCTCAAGGAATTCGGGACGTGCGACGGCAGATCGTGTCGTCGATCATCGATGAGGAGTTGTTGGTACAACAGGCGCAGCGGGACACGGCGATCAAAGTCACTGACGAAGAGATCGCCAGCGGCGTCGAGGAACAGGTGCGGAAGGTGCGCAGCAACTTCGGCTCCGAAGTTGATTACCGGGCCGAGCTGAAGAAAGCCGGGTTCCAGACACCCGAAGAGTACCGCCGATGGCTGACCGACCAGCAGCGCCGTGCCGCGCTGCAAAATCGTCTGATCGAAAAGCTACGCACCGACGGAAAGCTCAAGCCCGTGTCTCCCACTGAACAGGAGATGCGAGCCTTCTTCGACGAGCAAAAAGCCACGCTCGGCAGCCGGCCGGCAACCATATCGTTTCGTCAGATCGTCGTGGCCCCCAAGTCATCGCCTGAGGCCAGGGCCCGGACCAAGGCCCAGGCCGACTCGATTGTACTCGAGCTCAGACGGGGTGCCGATTTCGCCACCGCCGCGCGCCGCTTCTCGCAAGATCCCGGCTCCAAAGAGCAGGGGGGCTCACTCAACTGGTTCCGGCGTGGGGTGATGGTGCCGGAGTTCGAACGCGTGGCATTCTCTCTCAAGCCGGGCGTGGTTTCCGATCCCGTCGAATCGCCGTTCGGGTATCACATCATCCAGGTGGAGCGGATCCAGCCAGGCGAAGTCCAGGCCCGGCACATCCTGCTGATTCCCCAGATCGACTCAGCCCACGTGGACAGCGCCAGAGCGTTGGCCGAGTCCATTCGTAAGGCGGTGCTGACGGGAGCCTCCTTCGATTCGCTGCAGCGGCTCTATCACGATCGGTCGGCCGAACGAGAAGCCCAGAGCGTTCCGGTAACCAAGCTCCCGGAAGCCTACGCCAAAGCGTTGAATCAGGGCGATTCCACCAAAGTGCTGCCGGTTTTCACCATGGCGGGGCCGGGAGGACGGGATCAGTTCGTGGTACTTCAGGTGACCGACCGCCGCTCCGAAGGCGCGGTCAAGTACGAAGACGTGCGTGACCGAATCCGAGACCAGTTGGGGCAGCAGCTCGCCATCCGGCGCTACCTCGACCGCCTGCGAAAGGCGACCTACGTCGAGATCAGGGGCTAGAGCGGCGGAGAAGATCCCCCGACCTCGAATTGCAGTCGCCCTCGGCGACCCGCGCGGGATCGGCCCCGAGATCACGGCGGAGGTGCTCCAGACCGCTGCGCCGAATGCCGAGGTGACGCTGATCGGGGCGGAGGACCAGATCGCAGGCATTCCGGCCCAACAACGGATCGCCGTCGGACGCTGGGGACTCGGCAGCGGTGACGTGAAGGACAACCGCAACCGGACGATTCAGGCTGGACGGATCGCCGGCCATGCGGTGGAGACCGCCGCCAAGCTCGCGCTCGAGCGTAAAGTTGACGCGATCGTTACGGCGCCCGCGCACAAGCATGCATTGCACCTCGCCGGTTTCCCGTACCCCGGCCACACGGAGTGGCTGGCACAGCTCGCCGGCAACGTCGACGTCGCCATGATGCTGGCGGCGGAGACCGGCACCAACCCTTCCGCCGAACCGGCTCTTCGGGTCGTGCTGATCACCACCCACGTGGCCCTCCGAGACGTACCCTCACTCCTCAGTACCGAGCGCGTGGTCCGCACCGGAAGGATCGTGCAACGTGGGCTGCAGGAGTGGTGGCAGATCGAGCAGCCCCGGATCGCGCTCTGCGCCCTGAACCCACACGCGGGTGAGTCGGGTCTGTTTGGAGACGAAGAAGCGCGGATCCTCCAACCCGCAGCACGGGAGCTGGGCGCGACCGGCCCGCTTCCCGCCGATACGGTGTTCGTGCGCGCCATGGGCGGTGAGTTCGATGCGGTGCTGGCGCCCTACCACGACGTAGGAATGACGGCCATCAAAGTGGCCGCGTTTGGACGAGCGGTGAACGTGACCTTGGGGCTGCCTTTCCCGCGAACCTCGCCGGACCACGGTACGGCTCTGGATATCGCGGGGAAAGGGAAAGCAGATCCTTCGAGTATGCGAGCGGCGATCGAGCTCGCCATAAAGCTGGCGGCCAGAACCAAGGCGTTTGCCTGACCAGCTGGTCATCCTGTGCTGAGCTTGTCATCCTGAGCGCAGTGTCACCTGAGCGCAGTCGCTCAGGAGGACACTCTTTCCAACCGCTCCATTAAATCCAGATAGGCATCCAGCTTGAGCTTCTGACTGGCCCGATTGGCCACGAGCACCGCACTGCAGTTCATGATCGTGGCGCGTTCGACCAGCCCATTGGCCCGGAGGGTGTTTCCGGTGTCCACCAAATCCACGATCCAGTGCGAGAGCTTGAGCAACGGAGCCACCTCGACCGACCCATTCACCTGGACGATGTCTACTGGCGTTCCCAGCCCCGCGAAGTAGGCCTGGGCCAGCCGAGGATATTTGGTGGCCACTCGCGGAGTGATGCCGCCAGGCAGCGCGGGATAGGAAGCTCCGGCCGGAGTGGCAACCACCAGGCGGCAGAAACCGAACTGCAGCTCGAGTGGCTCCAGCACGTCGGCGCCGCTTTCCCTGAGCACATCGGTCCCCGTGATCCCGAGGTCCGCGGCACCGGACTCCACGTATACCGGCACATCTCCCGGCTTCACAACCAGGAACTCGATGGATGGATCGGCGGACGCGAGGAGGAGTCTGCGATCGTCGCCGGTGTCGGCCGGCGCGGCGCCAGCGCTCCGGAAACGGTTCACAGTCGGCTCGAACAGCCGGCCCTTCGACAGTGCGATACGGAGCTGGCTCACCCAGCCACCTCGGCGATCGTGTCCAGATCGATCGATACGCCCACAGCAGGCATGGGCCGGCCAAAGCGACCCATCAGATCGTCGTAGCGGCCTCCGGCACCAGCGCCCCGGCCAATGCCCGCGACGAACAGCTCGAAGTGGATGCCGGTATAGTAGTCCAGACCTCGCACCTCGCCCAGATCGTACACCACGTGGGCCCGTTCCTCTGTTGTCAGAGCGGTATCCAACGCGAGTAGATGGTCCAGCCCGGAAACCGCAGCCGCGGGCGCTCGGCGGGCAGCTTCCTCCAGCTCGTCCCGTCGTCCGATGACGAAGGGGAGAGTCAGGAGAGTGCAGGCATCGCCCGAAAAATTGGCCAGTGCTCGACGCAGGCTTCCGCGGTCTTTCCGGTCGATCCAGCGTTTGACCTCCCCCCGGAGCGGCTCTTCCAGCGACTGGAGTCCCGCCGCGAGGACGCCTGCGTGACCCAGATTCAGCTGAAAGTCCCGCAACCCGGCCGAACCGAGGAGCCGGAGTGTCAGGCGAACGATCTCGATATCCGCGGCGAGGTCTCCCTGGCCCAGCAGCTCCGCGCCAACCTGAAGCATTTCCCGCGGCCGCCCGCCCCGTTCCGGTTCCTGGCGATAAACTCGGCCCGAATAGCAGAGCCGGAGTGGATCGCTCGCGGCGGAAAACGTCGTAGCTGCGACCCTCGCCAGACTGGCGGTAAAGTCGTAGCGCAGGGCCAAGATCCTACCGTCGCGGTCGGGGAATCGTACCAAGCGTTCGGCAATACCCGGTCCGCCGGCCCGGATGAAGGTGTCCTCGTACTCGAAGGTGGGAGGCAGCAGCTCCTCATACCCGGCGTGCGCCAGCGTCTCCATCGCGACGCGCTGGAGTCCACGGCGGCGGCGCACGGCCTCCCCGGTGAGATCGATCGCGCCGGGCGGTGTCGCGGCAAATGGTGAGGGGAACATCAATCGAGAAGGTAACGCGGCCCGGGGAGAGCCGTCAGGCCGGTTTGGGTGCCGCCGTTTCCTCCGGTTTCGCAGTATGCAGCCGAACCGTCTTCACCCGG
>DASSED010000279.1:0-2151 GCA_035695405.1 Gemmatimonadales bacterium | reverse complement strand
GCCGCTATAACCAGCCGAATTCCAGCAACTTGCTACCATTTACGCGAGTTCGTGTCACCCGATGCTGCAGTTTGCTGGGTTCATGCTCGACTTTGCCCTACCTTACTCACTCAAATGTCAGAGTTTGCTGCTCCCTTCCTGTGGACGAGTGAGGCCGCTCTACTCGGCAACAGAGGCCACCGCTCCCTGATCCACCGGAATGATCCGAGCGCTCACATGCGCCGTGACCCGGTTGCCGTCAAGATCCGAAAAGTCCACCGACACCGGCCAAGTGGTAGACGCCGCGATCTCGGTGAAGAGCGGTGAGAAGGCACTCGCCGCAATGCCGAAGCTCTCCTCGACCCCGGAGTCCACCAGATCGTCCTGGAGCAGGATTGGGTCGCCTTCGCAGCGCTCATCCGGGAATACCCCGACGGTCTGGAGCACGTCTCGCAGATTATCACCTCCCTGGGGATCGGTCGCGGTCGCCAGCACCACAATCCCATCACCGGTCTGAGCCTCTATAGCGACATCGGTAATGGTAGGACCTGCGGGAGCTCCGGTAAGCGGCAGTGCCACCGTCTGGCACAGGTCCTCTATCGGCGGCGTGATTTCGGCGGCGCATGCGATGACTAGAGTCGCGAGAAGGACCAGGGTGGAAAGTCTGCCCATACTCGACCTCCGGACGGATTCAGGGAACGCTGGTCGGCGCAATGTTAGGGGGTATGCGTCCACGCTGGTGCGCAAGGGATCGCATCTCAAACATTGGGGCAGAACCCAAAGCTCGCCAGGTTCGGCGCCACGGTTGAATTAAGAGCAGAGACTGGAGTACAGACCGGATGAGGTAGGCAAAAACAAAGCGCCGCCATAGGCCAAGGCCGTGACGGCGCTCCTAGTTGCCACTTTTCCACCGACTGCGCGCGGCGGGAGTTGATGATGCAGTCCGAGCCGACCTGCGGAGCATTCCGGCGAGAGTCACTCGCCTAGGGCCCTCTCGCCCGAATTGCGCCTCCCCGAAGCGTGGCGGTTTAGAGCGGCACCCGCAGCACCTCGCCGGTTCCCGGAGCCGCACCGAAGCCACGATTGGCCACATAGAGCGCGGCGTCAGGTCCGATCGTCATGGCCGTGGGGAAGTACAGTCCTGACAGAATGATTTCAGACCGTGGCGCGTGTCCCATGCCTCCGACCCCCACCACCCGTCCCGAGCCGGGTGCGAATACGCCGCCGCTGGCGGATTCCAACACGTACAACGCCCCCCGATACACGTTCAAGCCCAAGATCTTGCTGAAACCGCTGGCCCACACCCGGACGTTGCCGCTCGGCGTCACCTGGTAGATCGATTCCGTCCCGTCGCCAACCGTGGGTCCCCGGAGCAGGCCGAAGTCAGCGACCAGGATGGTGCCCTCGGCGCTGACTGCGGTCGGAACCTCGAATCCGGAGACGAGTGAGAGGTCCGCCACCCTCTGGAAGCCGCGCCGGGGAGCCCACTCGAACAGCCCCTTCTGATTGGCCTCGGTGAAGTAGAGCCTGTCCTTCGCGGCCGCGATCGAGTAGAGCCATTCTCTCGCCGGCGCCGGCATCTCTACCGCAGCGTAAAAGCCTCATGGCCGTTGACGTCGTGTTCGAGCGCCCACGCCGCGATTGTACGGCCGAGTTTCAGCCCCGCGCTGTTGTCGAAGCTGTAGTGGATACCGCCGAGAATCCGGGAACGGCCGGCCTCCTCCGCCAGCGCATCCAACCTGGCCCTCTCGGTTGGGAACATTGCTCCCAGGATCGCCGCCATCCCAGCCGAGATGGTGGAGTGATTCGAGGGATAGGATGGAAAGTTCGGCAACCCGATCGCCACCTGGATTCCGGGATCGGCCTGCGAGGGGCGGACCATCCAGTAGGTGAACTTGGCCTCATGCGATGCGATGATGGCATCGAAGCCGACCATGTTCATCAGCGCGAGAACGTGGGCGGCTTCACGTTCGCTCAGGTGGTATTTCACGGCCAGCTGAGCCGCCGCCTGGTTCCAGTATCCCGGCGGCGTAACGGTGCCCGGTGGCATATCCCAGAACTTGGCATTGGCGTCCTGCTCCGGCGTGCGCGTGTCGGAGATCTGGCGCACTTCGGCGAGTGCGGCGAGGAACACGGGCGAGTCGAACGCCGGCGGCGACGACGGGCGGAACT
>DASSED010000278.1:0-32667 GCA_035695405.1 Gemmatimonadales bacterium | reverse complement strand
AGCGTCTTGGAATAACCGAAGTCGTACGCTCGGGTGAAGTACTGTCTGGCACCATCCAGCTTGCGAGCTGCGAGCAACTCTTCGGTCCGAAGGAGGCCGAGCGCCTCCCCCAGCTCGGGCCCGATGAGATTCTGCCCGCCTTCACCCCGATTGAGGGAAAGATAGGCTGCCTCAGCGCCAAGGCCGCGGACCAGAATCGTCAGAAGCTCCGTGTCCTCATCATCGGGATGAGCCCCAATCATGAGGACGCGTTTGTAGTGTCCCAACATCCGGAGCTCCTGGTCCACCGCGACGGCGCCACCGGTTGAAGGTGGCTCGAGCTGCGCCAGCAGCGAACGAGGTACGGATAGGCAGGACAGGAGAACCGCGGAACCGATGAATAGCAATCGGCGGCGCACAACGCGACCCCGGTAAATGAAGATTGGAAAACTAACTAGCTACGGGGCATCACCGAGAGCCGTTTCCCGGACCGCTCGGCGGAACTCGGGGTGACGGGTCCACAGGTACAGGCCCATAGAAATGGCGGCGAGAGTATTGGCACTGACAACGGCCCAGAAGGGAAACAACTCGTTGGTCCGCTCGGAGAACACCTCGAGCAGTCCATAGAACATCACTTCAAAGACGAGGAAGACCGGGAGCAGGGCGTAGCGGACCACGTGATCCCGCTCACCCCAATGAACCAGTACCACCAACCCCATGCCGAGTAACGCAAAAACCGCGAAATGGAAGGCGGTGTAGACCAGAATCGCCCCGAAGACGAGGTGGCTGGTGACGGGAGTCGAGTCGCCGAAGAGAACTACCTGGCCCAGCAGACTGGGGGTCTGAAACGGGTGACCGGCAATGGTATCGAGAATCAGAAACCAGATCGCTACTGCCAGCCCGCCGATGATTCCGACGTCCGTGCCTTCAGACATCACGGAATGGGAACGGTCCAGCATGAGGCACCTCCGGAGCGGCCCCTCGAGTGGATGATGCCGCGATGCGGCATCATCCACATTGGCGCCCGCGGGTCCGGAATGCAAGCCGCAGATTCAGGGAATGCGGCGGCCCGCTGAAGGATGGGGCGGAGGCCTGACCTCGGAGCCAAGGGGCGCCTCCTGAAAGGTGCCACGCAAGCCAGGATGCCGACGCCACAGAAACCACCCCATCGAACCGATCCCCAGAATGCTTCCCACGACGGAGGACACCCAGGGGAACCGCTGCGCCGTCATGGAGTAGAGCATCACCAGTTGGCCCAGGAATAATAGAAAGGCGATAACCAGACCCAACCACACCCCCATCCGGAGGGAAGGGTTTCGGGCAGCCAGGTGAGTCACGAACACCAGGCCGATGCCAAACAAAAAGAACAGCACGAAATGCAGCAGGGCAAAGTCCGCCACCGCCTGCGGAACGATGGTGTGGACGGCGGGCGTGGTATCGCGCCCCACAAAAACCTGCCCCAGTACATTGGGGGTATACCCAAGCTGGCCTCGGCCCATGTCATAGATGAGGTACCAGACCGCGACGATGAGAGCTCCCACCAATCCGGTCAGCAGTCCTTCGCGCAGGATCGAATGATTCTTCTGGTGCATAGCTGCTCCGCTGTGTCATCCCCATACCGCAAGCAGCGCTAGATAGCCGACCAAGCCGGAGGAAGGATGTGTCGCGGCTCACCCGGCAGCGGGATCCGACTCAAATGGTCCCGTCCGCGACCTACAGCGGGCACAAGGACAGTTTCGGAGCAGCTGCTCGAAGGTGTAGATGCCGGTCGAGTGACCGTCGCTCCACTGGACCCGGAGTCCGTAGGCGCCGACCAGCTCCAGCGTAAGGGGCCGAACATCGGACGCCACGCGGGCGGGGTCAAGCAGCGGCCGGCCACTCATCTCCTCGACGCAACCGGCGCAGGGACAGGCAAGTCGGAGAGGACGCGCTGAGAAGAAGCCGGCGTGACCCAGCTGATCCCATTCGATCAGGAGTCCGTCATCGCGGCGGGTAATGGCGTAGGGAATGGGCGGCACGGCTGGTACCAACTGAGGGGGCTGACAGTGGGATGGGGGCTGCACAAACACCAAGCCCTCCGAATATCGGAGGGCTTGCATGTATTATAGCCGGTATTCGGGTGACGAATTGCTGACCGTTCTAGGCCACCAGGTCCCGGAGCCGGTCTCCGGTTTCTCCTTCACGCAGCCGAAGCAGAGCCCGGTCCCGAAGTTGGCGGATGCGCTCCCGCGTGACCCCCATCATCCGCCCGATCTCCTCGAGGGTCCGGCTGTTTCCGTCATCCAAACCAAAGTAGAGCCTGAGCACCTTGGCGTCCCGGGGCGGAAGAGCCGCAAGCGCAGCCTCGATGTCACGGGTCTGACTATTGGCCATGGTGCTCATGTCGGTGCTCTCTTGCTCGCCACTGGTGAACCGCTCGATGCGCTCGTTCCCCTCCCCGTCCCGGGTCGGATGATCAAGCCGCACCGCCTCGGAATTTAGGGCACTGAGCGAGCGCACCGCCTCTACGGTAAGCCCCGTGGCCCGAGCCAGCTCTTCCGTGGTGGGCATGCGACCCAGCCGGTCCTTGAGCAAGGTGGTGGTCCGGCCCAGGCGGCTCAGATCCGCCGTGCGATTGAGGGGAACCCGGACAGGGCGCCCGTGCCGGGCAATGGCCGCCTGCACCGCCTGGCGAATCCACCAGACGGCGTAGGAAATGAACTTCACGCCTCGATCGGGGTCGAACTTCCGGGCCGCGGTCATAAGCCCCAGGTTACCCTCACCGATCAGGTCAACCAGCGGAACTCCCCGGTTCTGAAATTTCTTGGCGACCGAGACCACGAAGCGGACGTTGTGCCGGGCCAGCTTTTCCTGCGCGGTCACATTCCCCTTGAAAGCCTTCCGGGCCAGTTCCATTTCCTCCTCCCGATTGAGGAGGGGAACCCGGCTGATCTCGTCCAGGTAGAGGTCGAGACTCTCGCGCCCTTCATCAATAGCACGGGCGATCTGGGCCGGCCGCACGGGGCGACGCTTGCTACGGGCCTTGATTGTCACGCTATTAGCCTCCTATGGGACGCACGTCCCCTGCTCGGTGACCAGCCACGACTGAGGCCGAGCCAAGTTTTCGAGGGCGCCAATATACAACCTAAGATGCTGAAAATCAACACCTTAGGTAAGATGTGACGGGATGCATAGTTGCGGTACACTGATACAACGCGCGGCGGGAGGGTAATACCGCAGCCCACTGTATCCGACCTGGGCGGCTGGAGGTCGGAGTGGTCACTGACAAGGTTTACATTTGCAACGTCGGCTACTACGAGCTACTACTGGCTGTTCTTCTTGTTCATCTCCTCCTGCATCTTTTTCATTGCCTCGGGGTTAGCCATCATCGCCTTCATGTCGACCGGGGTTTCAGTGATCTCATTCTTGGCACCCAATCCCTTGCTGCTGAGCACCATCGTCTTGCCGCCCTCGGTGGTCATTTTCACGACGTGCCACACCGGTGCGTCGAGCGACGCCCAGGTATCGCCGTCGGGACCCTTATAGTGCCGAGCTTTGAAGGTGCCGGCCGGTACCGTCACCGACTCCTCGCCCACAAACGTGGACTTAGCGCAGAACTCCCGCCAGTCGCCCTGGGCGGCCGCGGAGCGCTTCATCATCCCACCGCTCATCTTCATGGCCGGCTGACCCTCCATTTTCATGACCACTTCCGCCGGCTCGCCTCCATGCAAAGTGGTCACATCCCACGGGGTCAGCATCTGAATGATGCTGCGCTTTCCCTTGTCGTCGGTCATGTCCATCTGGAGCCAGTACATCTGCTTTCCTTCCCGGCGTTCGGTCCCGACCGCGGCCATCCGCATCCGGTCGGGCCCCTTCTCGTCACCCTTCTTCTCCCAGGCAATCTCGGCCCACTCGCCGATCTTCGGGGGGTGAGCGAAGAACTTGGGAATATCAGCACACGCGTTTTTTTGGGCCTGAGCCAAAGTGGGGAGTGCCAGCGGCAGAATGAGCCCGAACAACCGGTAACGCATGGAAAAACTCGCA
Organism: Gemmatimonadales bacterium; assembly: GCA_035695405.1. Taxonomy (GTDB): domain Bacteria; phylum Gemmatimonadota; class Gemmatimonadetes; order Gemmatimonadales; family GWC2-71-9; genus CAVVWJ01. The sequence continues at coordinate 28,665 of DASSED010000278.1, read as the reverse complement.
GTGGAGGATTGTCCGAAGTTAGCCTCGGTCCCACAGGGCGCAATGTTCTGAACGCTCAATGGAGACCGCCGCCGGAGAGCTGCTTGACCAGCTCACCCACCACGTTCTTGGCGTCGCCAAACAGCATCCAGGTACGATCAGAGAAGTAGAGCTCGTTGTCGATCCCGGCAAATCCCGGGTTCTTGCTGCGCTTGATGGCGAAGACTGTGCGGGCCCGGTCCGCATCGATGATTGGCATCCCGTAGATCGGGCTGGACTTGTCCGTGCGAGCGGCCGGATTGACCACGTCGTTGGCACCGACTACGAGAGCCACGTCACACTGGGGCATCTCGGGATTGATCTCGTCCATCTCCACCAGGTCGGTGTACGGGATATCGGCCTCGGCGAGCAGCACGTTCATGTGTCCCGGCATGCGACCGGCGACGGGGTGAATGGCGAACTTGACGGTGACGCCCCGCTTCTTGAGCTGGTCGTATAATTCGCGAACCTTGTGCTGGGCCTGGGCGACCGCCATCCCGTAGCCGGGGATTACCACCACGAAATTGGCCTGCTCCAACACTTGGGCTCCGCCTTCAATGGTCTCCGACCGGTACTCTTTGTGACCCTCTCCGGCGGTGATCTTCTGGGTCTGACCAAACGCTCCGAACAAGACATTGGTGAATGACCGGTTCATGGCCCGGCACATGATGATGGCCAGAATCAGGCCGCTGGAGCCGTCGAGGGCACCGGCCGTGATCAGAAGCTTATTGTCCAGCACGAACCCCATGGCGACGGCTGACAGGCCGGCGTACGAGTTCAGAATGGCGATCACCGTCGGCATGTCGGCGCCCCCGATCGGGATGATAAGCAGCACGCCGAAGACCAGCGACAACACAATGATGACCGGGAAGACCGCGGGGGCCCAGCTGGCCGTGGGTTGATAGGCCAGCGCCGCTCCCACCACCAGCGCCAGCCCCAGCAGCCCCAGGTTGGTCACATTCTGCAGCGGATAGGTCACCGGCCGCTGGGGGATCCACTTCACCTCCTGGAGCTTGCCGGCGGCCATCAGGCTGCCGGTAAAGGTCAGGAAGCCGAGCACGATCTCGACGATGATGGCGATCATTCTGAAGGTCGTGAGGTTCTCGGGTCCCTCAGACACCCAGAGGTAGTACTTGGCGGTACCCACCAGACCGGCGGCCAGTCCGCCGAAGGCATGGGACAGCGCGGTCCGTTGCGGCACCGCGGTGAGAGGCACCTGGGAGAGCGGGATGCCCACGGCACATCCGGCGATCATGGCCCCGATGATCCACCCATGATGGACCACTTCGGGCTGAGCCCAGGTGACCAGGATGGCGATGGCCATCGCGGCCGCCCCGGAATAGACCCCGCGTCGTGCGGTGGCCGGCGTGTTCATCCAATGCAGCGCGAAGATGAAGAGCACCGTCGCCAGCAGATAGGCGAGCTGCACCGCGCCGTGCATCATGGGTGGCCGTCCGAGCCGGGCTTCCGTTCCGACTTGAACATCTTCAGCATCCGGTCGGTGATCAGGAATCCGCTCACGATGTTGGTCATCGAGGCGAACAGCGCGATGGCACCAAGGATTCGGATCGGCTGGGGGTAGTCGGCTCCGGTAACGATGATGGAGCCCACCACCGCGATCGCCGAGATGGCGTTGGTGATCGACATCAGTGGAGTATGGAGAAGGCGGGACACCCGCCGGATCACCCCCACCCCGATGAACGAGGCGAGCACGAATACATACAGCATGGACCAATAGTCGAGCGATTGATTCATGAGCCGGCCTTCCGGAGCGCGTCCTGAGTCCGCGCATGGGTGACGGTGCCGTCGTGAGTAACGACCGCACCCTGCTGAATGTCATCACTCAGATCGACCCGAAACGCTTTCTCCTGAGTGAATGCCTGAATGAACGCGGTGAGATTGCGGGAGAACAGGAGACTGGCGTGCAGCGGCATCGTGGCCGGCAGGTTGAGCGGCGCCAGGATGGTGATGCCGTCCACCGTGACGCGCTCGCCCGGGCGGGACAGCTCGCAATTGCCCCCGCCATCCGCTGCCAGGTCGATGATGACCGAGCCAGGTTTCATGGCGCGCACCATGGCGGCGCTGATCAGACGGGGGGCGAATACTCCTCCAATCAAGGCAGTTGTGATTACCGCGTCCGACTGAGCGCATTGGGCCGCCAGCAGCTCCTGCTGCCGCCGGCGGTCTTCGTCCGACAGCTCCTTGGCGTAGCCCCCACCGGCCGCGGCGCTGTCCTTGAGCTCGATGCCGACGTATTTGGCCCCGACGCTTTCGATTTGCTCCTTGACCTCGGGCCTTACATCGGTGGCGAACACGTTCGCTCCCAGCCGGCGGGCCGTCGCAATCGCCTGCAGCCCCGCCACACCGGCGCCGATCACGAACACCTTGGCCGGTGGCACCATCCCGGCGGCAGTCATCAGCATGGGGAAATACTTGTTGAGCTCGGCGGCCGCGAGCAGTGCCCCCTTGTAGCCGGCGATGTTGGCCATGGACGAGAGTGTATCCATCGCTTGCGCCCGGGTGGTCCGGGGGATGGCATCGGTCGAGAAGGAAGTGATTCGGCGCGAGGCCAGGGCGCGCACCGCATCGAGATTCCGAAGGGGCATCAGCGAGCCGAGGTACACCGAGCCAGGGCGCATCCAATCGGCCTCACTGGCTCCATCTCGAGCCACCGGCGGATTCACCTTCAAAGTCAGATCGGCGGAGCCGACAACCGACTGGGGATTGGGATCTACAGTCGCTCCAACCTCGCGGTAAGCCTGGTCGGGAAAGCCCGACTCTTCGCCCGCACCGGCTTCGACCGTGACGCTGTATCCGGCCTGGATGAGTTTCTTGACCGACTCGGGCACCAGGGCCACCCGGCGTTCGCCCGGCGAGGTCTCCTTGAGAACTCCAATCTGCATCAGTGACTCCGGGCAACTGGGAGGGGTCGTCTAATTTTAGCAAAGCCAGAGCGAGATCAAGCGGGAGGCGCACTGCCGGAACTGCGGAGCAGTTCCGAGATCCTTGGATCGGGCGCTACCCCCAACTCTGAGCGGAGCAGGGCTTCGTGGCGGCGGGCTTCCCGGAGCATGCCTGCCCGATCTCCCATCGCCAGCAGCGCTTCTAGCAGGCCGATCGCCGCCTCGCCATCGAGCGGATCCTGTTCGGCGGCCCGCCGCCACCACTCCACCGCAGTGCGTTTGTCGCCGGCCACGGAGGAACCGCGAGCCAGGCTGATACAGGCCGTCAGAGAAAGACGGCCATACCGCTGGCGCTGCGCCTCGACCCAGCGCTCGAACTCGGGCGCGTCCTTCAAGAAGAATCCGTCCAGGTAGGGACCCCGGTACAGGGCCACGGCTTGCTCCAGCTCTCTCCGCTCCATTGCTTGCTCGAACATCCCGACATCAGTCTGGATCAAATCAGGGTTGAGCCGCAACGTCTTCTGTCCCAAAAACAGCGAATCGCTGCCCGCCTGCCGTCGCTGGGCGTACAGGAGCTGGTTGAGAACGTGCCGAGCCCGCTCCGCGCTGGACTCGGGCCAGAGATAGGCCAGCAGCTTGTCGCGACTCATGCCGGAATCTCCCGCCACCGCGAGCAACGCCAAAATCGCCAACCGCCGGCGCTGGGTGATAGCCCCGGTCAAGTTCTCCTCGCCTCGGCTGAGGGAGAGACCTCCAAAGGTCCTGAGCTGCAGCATGAGCGCCAGTTGACTGATGGCTGATTAACGGCTGACCGGCGATTGACGACCGAGCTCTAGCATATACACCGGTCCAATCCTCGGGAGCAAGCGGTGAGTCACCTCCGGCGCAGGCAATGGAATCTGCTCTGGTGTACCATGTCGTTCTGGTATGGCTGTGGCGGCGATCTGACTGAGCCGCCCTCGGGATCTCTCGAGGTCACCAGTGAGACCAACGGCGATTCCATTGACACAAACGGGTACGTTCTGCTCCTGGATGGCGGCAGGCACAGCTTGGGCCCCAGCTCGGTGCTCACTTTTGCCGACCTCCCCCCGGGAGACCACCGCGTCGAGCTCAGTGACGTGGCGCCGAATTGTGAGACAGCAGGAGACAATCCGCGTCAGGCGACCGTCCCGCACGGCAACCTCGCGCGAATCAGCTTCGAGGTCCACTGTTCCATTCCCCCAGGCAGCGTAGAGCTCACGATCACGACCGAGGGGGAGAACCTGGACCCCGACGGGTACGTGGTCACGCTCAACGGCAGGGTCGCCGAGACCGTGGGGATCAACTCGAGTCTTACCTGGAGAGGAGTCGGAGCTGGGGATCGTTCAGTCCGGGTAGATGGGATCGCCCCTGACTGCGTGCTGAGCGGTCCCAACCCCCACCCCATCGTGGTCGAGGCCGAGCGGGTCGCGGTCAGCCTGGAGATCACCTGCGAGGCCCGAAGCGGCACGCTGGTTGTCAGCACCCTCACAGGGGGACTCCGGCTGGACCCTGACGGGTATACGGTGCAGGTCGACGAGGGATCTCCCCAAGCCTTTACAACCCGTAGCCTGAGTCTTCAAAAGATTCCCGTTGGTGAGCACCGGGTCACCTTGGGCGGGGTGGCTGAGAACTGCGCCGTCCAAACGGCCAACCCGGTGACCGTGACGATTGTCTATCGTGCCACAAGAGAGATCGAGTTTCAGATCATCTGTCGGGCCGGCTCGGATGCAGGCCTCCTGTTGTTCACCGGTGAGAAATCGGGCGAGAGTCACGTCTTTCGCATCAACGCGGACGGCAGCGGTCTCAGGGACCTAACCCCCAACGCCGATGGAGAGGGAGCCGACTGGTCACCGGACCGCAAACAGGTGGTCTTTGTGTCCGGCCGAGCCGGCAGGTACTCCCTGTTTGTGATGAACGCGGATGGGTCGGGGGTCCGGCGTCTCAGAAGCGGAGTCCAGGCTGCGTGGTCTCCGGATGGCCGCACCATCGCCTTTGTTGATAGCGGCAGCGTGAAGCTGATGAACGCGGACGGCTCCAATGTTCAGCAGTTCGAGGTTGGTCACTCTCCCGCCTGGTCTCCCGACGGCAGCAGGATCGCGTTCGTCCGGGTAGACCAGAGCCGGTGCTTCCTCGACTTCTTCTGTCCCAGCGAGATCTTCGTCAAAGAGCTGGACGGGTCCGAAGCCCGAAGGCTCACCGCGAGCATCGACCCTTCAGATCAGGCCCGAGGTCCGGCGTGGTCACCGGATGCAACAACGATCGTTTATTCCCGCATTTGTTGCTTCCTGGGGAGTCACCTGGGAGGACTCTGGCAGATCAGCCCTGCGGGCGGAGTGTCGCGCCGAATTACCAGCGAAAACGCAACTGAGCCCGTGTGGTCGCCGGACGGCGCAGTCATTGCCTTCGCCGGCTCGAAATCGGGCGGACCTACCGAGCTGACCGTGGTCCCTGCTCAGGGAGGTCCCGAAGTTGTATTGCTGAGCCGGCCAGGCTCGGAATTCCCCACGTCGTGGCGCTAGCATGGACGGGCAAATTTATCGCAGCGATCTGATCCGACGACCGATCCGAGCGGCGGCGCTGCTGGTGGTGCTGGCTGGAACTCCTGCCTGTAGCGGAGATCCCACCGGGGCCTCTTTGGGAAATATCGAGGTGAGGATCGCGATTTCGGGTGGGGACTTGCAGTGGGGCGCAGGCCTGGCGGTCAGCCTGGACCATGGGCCGCCGAGGGCTCTCTCGGAGTCCGAGACCCGATTCACCGGCATCGAGAGTGGGATGCACACAATTGCCCTGGAGAACCTGGCTCTGAACTGTGCGGTTGCAGGTTCCAACCCGATTTCAGTCGGCGTCGCCGCAGGACAAACGGTCCAGGTCCACTTCGCGATCACCTGCAGTGATCCGGGAACGTTGATCGTCATAACCCAGACGACCACGACCAATGGCGCGCACCCAGAGAGTTATTGGCTTATCCTCGACGGCGACAGCGGAGGCCGCTTGGCAGCCAATGGGCGACTGGTTTTCGAGTTAGGCGAAGGAAATCATACGGCAGAATTGATCGGCCTACCTGCGAGCTGCGCGGTCGAGCCCGGCCCGGTGGACGAATTCTCGGTTGCCGCGGGCGATACCACCGAAATCCGGTTCGAGGTCTCCTGCCCGCCTCCGACGCCCCCGGGACCACCGACGATCACGCTCACGGTCACCACGGCGGGCTTCTTCGGCGGCCCCATCGATACCAACGGTTATGGCGTGCTGTTGGACGATGTCATGGTGAGTCACGTCAGCAGCAACGGGACGACCGGGGCTATCCCGGCCGACCCGGGCTCCCATTGGTTGGGCTTAGCGGACGTGGAGCCCTGGTGCAGCTACGCCGGCCCCCAGCAAGTCGTGGTACCCGACTCGGGAAGCGTTGCAGCCCGCTTCCTGGTGCATTGTTTTCTCCCGGGTGTTCCCTGAGAGAGCACCGCGCGATCGAACAGGCCGGCACGGTTCAACTGGCGGGCGGCTTGCGGGCGAGGCATCTTAAGCCATCCCATCTGCGGGATGGATCTGGCTGTCGGAGCTTCCTCTCTCCCGACTTACCACGGCACTCGGGCGCCGTTACGTGGTCGAGCGCGAGCTCGGTCGCGGCGGTATGGGAACCGTCTACCTAGCCCACGACCGCAAACATGACCGTCCGGTCGCGCTGAAGGTCCTGCCTCCCGAAATTGCCGCGGCGCTCGGCCCGGAGCGTTTCCTTCGAGAGATTCGGATCGCAGCCCAGCTCAACCATCCGCATATCCTGCCGGTCCACGACTCGGGAGCCGTCCGAGGGATCCTCTACTACGTCATGCCGTACGTGCAGGGTGAGTCACTGCGGGATCGACTCACCCGGGAACGCCAGCTTCCGATCTCCGATGCCATCGCCATCACCCGCGATATATCCGGCGCCCTGTGTCATGCCCACCAGGCGGGCGTGATCCACCGCGACATCAAACCGGAAAACATCCTGCTGAGCGGGGGACACGCCCTGCTGGCCGATTTCGGGGTTGCCAAGGCGCTGGCCGGCCGAAGCGGCGATGATGCGATCCAGACCGAGTCGGGGCTCCCCGTCGGCACCGTGGCGTACGCCAGCCCGGAGCAAGCAGCCGGCAGTCGGGAGGTGGATCACCGTTCCGATATCTACAGTCTCGGGTGTGTAATGTATGAGATGCTGGTGGGAGACCCGCCGCAGGGTCCCACCGCCGCTCGACTCCTGGAACAACGCTTCGCGGTGCCACCGCCCCCGATTCGATCGTTGAGGCCGGAGGTCCCGGCACATATCGACTACGCTGTGCTCAGGGCTCTCGCTCGGGATCCCAGTGAGCGCTTTACCGATGCAGACCAATTCAGAGCGGCGCTCTCCGGGTCTGCCTCCAGTGGTGAATCGCCCAAGGCGGCAGAGCCAGAGCACCATCGGCCCCGGCGGGTGCTGTGGATGATGGGTGGGGCGGCAGCGCTTGCGCTGGTGGCTGCTGCCGTGGCTTTTCTTCCGCGCCGTATGTCGGCTCGTGATCCCAAGCAGGTCGTCGTTGCCGGTTTCGAGAACAAGACCGGTGATCCTGCCTTAGCTCCGGTCGGCGACATCGCTGCCGATTACATAGCTCGGGGACTTGCGGCCACTCGGCTCATGCACGAGGTGTACGACGTACGACTGACCGCCCGAGAAGTAGGAGACTCGGTCCGGGTGGGCGCAGCGGCAGGGTTGGCCTTGGCCCGCCGGGTCCATGCCGGGACAGTGCTCTGGGGCAGCTACTATCGGGATGGTGACAGCCTCCATTTCGAGGCCCAGGTCGTGGATGGAGCGACAGGAAGGCTGGTCGTCGCTCTGCAACCATCGGTCGGACTGCTGCGGGACAAGACCCGTGTGGTCGAGCTCCTGCGGCAGCGGGTGATGGCTGGTTTTGCCACGGTCTTCGGCTCCGAGTTCGACAGCTGGAAGGCGGCCAGCCTGCCGCCGACGTACGATGCCTACCAGGAGATGCTCGCTGCCGGACAGACGGAATTTGACTTCGCGGCGGCGGTCGAGCATTACCGCCGAGCTGCTGCACTGGATACCAGCTTCACGGGCGCCCAGACCTCAGCCGCTGTATCGCTCTCACTTGAGGATGACTGCAGCGCCGTGGATTCCATCGGAAGACTTCTGGCCCCCAAGGAATCGCAGCTACCACCGGTTGATCGGGCCCAGCTGCGTCTGGCCCAGGCTAGCTGCCAGGGAGACACCGATGCCGCCCTGGTGGCCGTGCGCGACGCAATCGGTGCGGCACCTCGATCGGTCGGATTCGTCATTCTCGGTGCGGTGGTGGCCGTGGAGCACCTGAGGCCGCGGGCGGCCCTGGAGATGTTGCAGATGGTGAACCCGGAAAAAATCGGTGCCAAGGGGTTCCTGGCCGATCTGCATCGGGACTGGCTGGGCATTACGTATCACATGCTGGGGGACTATCGCCGACAGCTGTCTACCCACCCCTGGTACGCAGGTAAGAGTTCGCAGCAACCGGATCCCGATCCTTCCGCGCTCGCCGGCCTCGGTCAGGCGCGAGAGGCAGAGCGGATCGCGATCGGATACCTACCCGAGCGGCACACGAGCGGTGATCCCTGGCCTACGCCAATGGCGACCGAATGCGTGGCCCTTGAGCTTCGGGCCCATGGTCATCCCACGGAATCCCAGCGGGTGTTCGAGCGGGTTGTGGCGTGGTACGGAAGAGCCGGCATCAACGATGCCACCCGCGATGATTTTCCCTGTGCTCGCGCGTTTTTTAGTTCGTTCTATTACACCCGCCACTGGGAGGAAGCCCGCGAGGGATACGAGCACCTTCTGGCCGAGGATTCGGCCAGCGTGAAGGCACACGCGGCCTTGGGTGCGCTGGCGGTGCGGCGAGGAGACCAGGCGGAAGCGGCTCGAATGGACGCGTGGCTTGCTCGCCGGCAGAACCCCGGAGCGATTTATGCGCGAGCCCGCCTGGCAGCATTGCGAGGTGATCGCGACGAGGCCGTACGCCTCGTGCGGCAGGCCCTCCAGCATGGTCTTCGTGGCGTCATGTTTCTCCACCTCGATCCCGATTTCGAGTCACTCCGCAAGTATCCACCGTACCTGGAATTGATTCGACCGAGTGACGGATGAGCCGTCCCGGGGGGCATTGGCGTTGGGTGCTCACCCTGGCGGCTGTCGCGGGCTCGATCGAAGGAACGTCCCTTCAGGCCCAGGGAGTTACCGGAGCCGCCATTCAGGGACGGGTGACGGCGGACACCATGCCGGTGGAAGACGCGATCGTTCTCGTCACCAATACTTCGAATGGCGAGCGATGGCGGACGGTCACCGGCGCGAAGGGCCGCTACGCTCTGGAGCAGCTCTCGGTTGGGGGACCCTACCTGATCGAGGTCCGAGCCGTTGGCTTCGTACCTATCCGCCGCATTGGCGTCCTGCTGGCTCTGGGCCAGCGCCTGGGTGCGGATTTCACGCTCCAGCACGCTGCCTTCAAGCTCGAAACCATCAGTGTTAGCGCCGACATCAATCCCTGGGCCAACGCGGCCCGCACCGGACCGTCCCAGAGCATCGCCGAATCTACGATGGCTCGGTTACCGGTCTCGGGCAGAGACTTCTCTCGACTCGCCCTGCTCTCCCCTCAAGTCGTTCTAAGTCCCAATGGGGGACTCTCCATCGCGGGCCAACCCGACCGCCTCAACGCGCTCCAGATCGACGGCGCCACGAACAACGACCTGTTCGGAAGGTCCGATTTGGGTGGGGTGGGCACGCCGGGCCAGAGCCTCGGTGCGCGGACCCTGTCGGTGGAGGCTATCAAGGAGCTGCAGATCATCTCCGCACCATTCGATGTGCGGTTCGGCAACTTTGCCGCCGGACTGGTGAATGCCGTTACCAAGTCGGGTACCAATCGGTTCGAGGGCTCCGTGTCGGGCTACTTTTCCGATCGCGGACTTGTGGGAAAGGACCCCATCGGCGGTCGAGGAGACGACTTCGACGCCAAGGAGCTAGGTGTCACGCTCGGCGGGCCGATCGTACGCGACCGGGCGGCATTCTTCCTCGACGCTGGTATCCAGCGCCGACTCTTCCCCGAAACCGCTCCCTTGATCGGAACCGATACGACGGGCGGCGCCGACTCGGTTGGCGTCGGCGTTCGCTATGCCAGCGCGATTCGATTCAGGGACATCCTCCAGCAGGTGTACGGTGTAGAACCGGGGAACCCGGGAGCCTTTCCTTTCCGAGTGCCGGCCGAGAACCTCTTTGGCAAGCTGACGTTCCAGCTGGGGGTCAACAGCCGTCTGGAGCTATCCCACAACTACAGCCACAGCTTCGCTCGCCTCGTTGTCAGCCGGGGCTTCGAGTTCTATTCGCTCACCTCCAGTGTGTTCGCCCTGCCGTCGACGACCAACGCGACCCGGATAAGCTGGACGACAAGCTTCCGCGACCGCTACTCCAATGAGCTGATCGCGGCCCGCCTGCACGAGGCGAACCAATGCTCGCCAGCCAGCGCGTTTCCCGTGATCGGGGTCCATGCCGACAACCGTGGGCTGACGGCCGGCAGCATCTGCATCCCCGCCATCATTCGTAGCGAGAACGAGCAAAGCCAGAATATCCTGGAGCTCACCGACAATCTCACCCTGGCAGCAGGGACACATCACCTCACTGCGGGCACCCACAATGAGCTGGTTCGGCTTAGCAGTTTGCCATTTCTCGATTTTTTCTTCGGGTCCAGTTGGACCTTCAGCAGCCTGGATTCGTTGGAGCAGGGACTGCCCAATGCTTATAACGCCACGCTGCGAAATCCGGCGCGAGCCGCAGGCGCCCTGTCACACCCCCGGATAACCCAGCTGGGTGGCTACGTTCAAGACCAGTGGAATCCCAATCCCAGACTGACCGTCACCAGTGGGCTCCGCTTGGATGTGCCATTCCTTTCCCGACAACCGGTACTGAACCCGGCGCTGATGAGTGAGCTCGCCATCGATAACACCAGAACCCCAAGCGGGCATATCCTCTGGTCACCCAGGCTTGGCCTCAACTACGACCTATCGGGGGACGGCCGCACCTTTCTCCGCGGTGGGGTTGGCTTGTTCGCCGGGCGGCCGGCCTACAAGTGGTTTGTCGCGGTCGACGCGCACACCGGACTCGAAGCGATCCAGCTCTCATGCACGGGGGATAGCGTGCCTGCGTTCGTCATCGATCCGGCTCGACAGCCCTCGACATGCGCAGGCGGAATCCTTCCCTCGACCCCGCTGGTCAATGTCTTCGACCCCGCCTTTCGTTTCCCCCGCAACCTCAAGATCGCCTTGGGTGCGGATCAGCGACTCCCGGGTGGGGTGGTCGGTACCCTCGACCTTCTCTATACCCGGGCTGTCGACCAGTACGATCTGGTTGATCTGAATCTCCAGTCGCCATCCGGCTTGGCATCGGGCGAGGGTAATCGGCTGATGTACGGCACGATAGACAGTCTCGGCGTTCCCACCCCCAACCGGCGAACCCAGGCTTTCGGGCCGGTGATTCAGCTCAGGAATGCCCGAGGGAACCGAGCATTCTCAACGACCCTGCACCTGCAGAAAAGCTTTGCTAACGGCACGGAGCTGAATGGGTCGTACACCTACAGCCGCTCAGAGGATCGGCTCTCTCCCAGTGCGGACAACACGGGGGACGACGTGGACTTCACGGCTCTCGACGGCAGCCTGCAACAGCGCAATCTCACGACGTCTTTCTGGCAGGTTCCCCACCGGATCACACTCCTGGCAACCGCTAACCTCCCACTGGGATTCCGAGTCTCATTCTTCTACGAAGGGTTATCCGGCAGGTCGTTCAGCTACCTGGTCGGCGGCGATGCCAATGCCGATGGATTCGGAGGCGACGACATCGTGTACGTACCCAGGAATGCGAGCCCCGGGGGCGATATAAGTCTGGCGACGTCTGACGAGACCGGCAGCCTAGTGCCGGCCTCAGCTGAGGTCTACCAGAGGCTGAATCACTTCATCGGTGCCGAGTCGTGTCTCAGACAACAGCGTGGTCGTATACTGCGCCGCAACAGCTGTCGCTTTCCCTGGGAGAATCACAGCGAACTCAGGTTGTCGAAAGTGTTTCCCGTTCTTGCCGGTCACTCATTGGAGTTGAGCCTCGACATCTTTAACCTGCTGCATGTGATTGACTCAGACTGGGGGCTGGTTCGCGCGTCGGACGACCATCTTCTTGAGCTGGTGGGGTATGATGCCGTTGCGGGACGTGGAGTGTACCGTCTGCTCGAAGCTAGCCGAGGCTTTATCGATCGCGATGCTTCACGCTGGCGGATGCAACTGGGGGCCCGTTATCGGTTTTAGGCCTTGTCGAAGGCTGGGTGATCGTGAAGTAGGGTGGATCCGTTACAACTTGATTTTGGGGAGCTCGATCCCCGGAGCGAGGCCGCCGGTCAGTCGTTTCAGCTCAGCGTTGAGCTGCGCCTCCACCTCGTCCAGGCGCTTCTTCTCCGATTGAATCCTTTGAGTCGCTTCTCCTTGAACCGAGGCGATCTGCTTCTTCAGTGGCTCGACTTTGTCCGCGACCAGGCTGTCCACCTTGGCTCGCGCCAGGCGCTCGGCCTTGGCCACTTCCTCACCGACAACCGCTTTGAGCCGCTGCGACACAGCCTGGTCCAGGTTGCTGGACACCGCGAGCTTAGGTGCTTTCACACTGCCGGTGACCTCCGCCACTACCTGCAGCTCCTTGAGCCCGGAAACCACTCGAAAGACAACACGCTCGAGATCGTTCAACTGACGCGAGCCGGTGTCGGCCACCCAGCTCACCTGGTTCGACTGAATGGCCCAGCGGCCGGAGAGTTCGGCGCCGCCGTTCCGGAGCGAGAACGTAAGGCTGCTGGAGCCGATACCCGGAGCGACGCGGAAAGGGACCCCGGGAAGATCGAATGACGGAAGCTTGACGCCCTGGAGACGCGCGTTGGCGGAGTCATGAGTCCGGGCCGAGAGGTGGTTGATGACTGCGTCCACATCGATGGCCGCGATTGCCGACCCGGCGGCGCGACGGTGCGCGGAGACAACGGCCGGACGGCCATAGAGCGCCGGCGTCGAGGTCAGGCCGCGGACGGTGGCAGCATAGTTGCCGTGGACCACACTTCCTCCGCCAATTGAGAAGTCGAGCCGACCTTGCTCCAGCAGAAACCGGGGGAACTCCTTGACCTTGGGGAACTCGATCGTGGATCCTGCCGCCCGGAGCCGTTTGGGACCGGGTGCAGGATGTGGCAACAATCCCGGAGGCATGTACTTCTGAGCCAACTCAGCCCAGTAGAGCGCCTGCTTGAAGCGCTCGATGCTCACCTTCCCGAAGAATGCGCTTCCGATATCGGGCGCAGCGAACGTCGGCAGCTTGAGGAGCGACCTGGCGAAAGCAAAGTCCTTGGCTCGGGCCTGCTCCAGACTGCGAAGCCCCTGCCCCAACAGCTGGACTCCCCCGTTGACGTTCCGCTCCAATCCCTGGACCCGCTGCTTGGCATCCCCGATGGCCTTGAGCGTCTGCCGGACCGATTCGATCGCCTGGCGAGTTCCATCCAGCCCAAGCTTCTTCGGATCGGTCGCCGACAGTCGCTCGGCCAACTGACGGGCCGAGTCGACCGTGGCAGCGATCTTGAGCTGCTGAAAACCCTGCTCCATGGCCTGCCGGATGGAATCGGTGCGCGCGGTCAAGGCCTGGGCTTCACGTACCGTTGTGAGCTGACCCGGGTTCAGCACTAATTGGCGGACCGTATCGATGGGCGTGAGGGACAGCAACGGAACATTGAACTGATTGGTCCACTCTTGAACCGATCGGTACACCTGGGGGGCGAAGCCGTCGCCCTTCTGGGGCCGTGCGGGCGTCTTTCTGGTGGTACCGAATCGCATGCCTTGGAGATTCAGCTGCTCGATCACGATCTTTTTCTCCGCGAGCGCCGCTGGGTTCAGCTTGAGGTGGATCTCATCCGCTTCGAGCAGGTTCCGGGTCAACACAAACGGATCGGCGATCTGCAGCGCCCGCAGATCTACGGCGGCCTGCCGCGGGAATAAATCCAGCTTGCCCAGGTCCACTTGGGTGCCCAGCAGCTCGGTGCTCGCCTCCTCAGTAGTGTCTTTCGCGACCGGCTCGGCGAATATCCATACCAGTATGCCGATGATCGCAAGGAACAGGAGTAAAGGGCCGATGGCCTTCCAGCGGAAAATCTGGAACTTCATGGGCGGAACATCTTATACCAGTTGTAGACCTGCGACGCGGTCACCGCCTTATAAAAGCGAGACTGGCGGACCCGTTCGCCTAGGGTTGCCCGATATTTCGCGACCCCGTAGCGAGCAGCGAAGAAGATCGGGATCGCCAATACCAACCAGGCCACGAAACTGCCCAGCACAACCGTGTTGTTGAAATTGGTATAGGGCAGGAGCGGGGTGTTGCTCCACTGGGTCCACAGTGGTCGCAGCGAGGCGGAGGTGAGCAGGCGGAGGCCGAACGAGTCGAAAATGGGATCGAGCAGAAAGCCGACCGGCACGAACAACATCCATCCGAGCATCCCGCCACCAAACGAGACGTTGAGCAGCACCAGGAAGGAGAAGATCACCAGGTTATGCAGGTTCATCAGTGGAGTCAGCCCCAAGGCGGAGCCCAGGGCCATTCCGGCGGCAACCTGCCCCGGCGTTCCCGCTGAGTGGAGCGTCTTGATGATGGACTGGATCAGCTTGAGAAGGGCAAGCATGGAGGAAGGGTCTAGGGTCACGAGTCCAGGGTCAAGTCATGCGTCGCTAGCCCCTTGACTGGAAGCTCTCCGCTCTAGACTCTCTCCTCATGCCACGAAGCCGCCGGGCACCGTCGGTGCACAAGTTTGGCGGTGCCTCACTGGCCGACTCCTCTGCCGTTCGCCACGCCATCGAGATCATCGGGACCCATCGGCCGGAACCGACCATCGTGGTCGTCTCCGCGATGGCCGGAGTCACCGATGCCTTGCTGGAGGTGGCCCGGCTGGCCGGAGGCGGCGACGAGCGCACCGTCGCCTCGCTGATCGGCCAACTTCGATCGCGCCATTCCGAAGTCGCCAGAAGCCTGCTCCCATCCGGTCGTAGCCGGGCCGAGCTGTTGGCGCACATTGCCGATGTGTTCCACGAACTGGAGGCTCTCACGGAGGGGCTCCGTCTGGTTCGCGAGCTGACACCTCGCACGTCGGATTATCTGGTCTCGCGAGGCGAGCGCTTGAGCGCGCGCCTGTTCGCTGCCGCACTGGACGCCGCCGGTCACAAGGCCAGGTACATCGATGCACTCGAGGTCATTCACACGGATGGAGTTTTCGGCCAGGCCTCACCCGATTATCCCGCCACCGATAAAGCCGCGCAGGCTGCCCTGCTGCCTGTGCTCGCCCGGGGGATCATTCCCGTAATCCCTGGCTTTGTGGGTGCCACTCCCAACGGCGAGATCGCCACCCTCGGGCGAGGAGGCTCCGATCTGACCGCTACCCTGGTAGCTCGCGGGGTAGGTGCAGCGCAGGTATTGCTCTGGAAGGATGTTCCTGGTCTTCTGACCGCGGATCCGCGAGTGGTTCCGGACACGCGAGTCATTCCGCAGCTGCATGCCAGAGAGGCGGCGGAGCTGGCCTATTATGGAGCCAAGGTGCTCCACCCGCGCGCGTTGATCCCGCTCGCCGGGCGACGAATTCCTATCTACATCCGCCCCTTTGCCGAGCCCACATCGGCCGGAACCGAAGTATCCGAGCGGGCATCTCCGGGGAAATTTCCCGTCAAGGCGCTCACGGCAGCCGGAGCCCAGGCCCTCATTACCGTCACTGGAAACGGCATGCTCGGAGTTCCCGGCATAGCTGCTCGCACGTTTGCCGCCTTGCACCGACGGCGGATCTCGGTCTCACTCATCTCGCAAGCATCATCGGAGCACTCGATTTGCTTCAGTGTCCCGGAGACCTTCGCCGAACAGGCAAGCCGCAGTCTGCTTGAGGAATTCCATGGCGAGATCGCGCGGCGGGAAATCGATGGCGTCGAGGTCAGTCCGGGAATGGCGACCGTCGCCATAGTCGGCCTGGGAATGCACGGGACACCGGGGGTGGCGGCCGGGGTGTTCTCGGCGCTGGCCGCGGGTGGAATCAACGTGGTGGCGATCGCCCAGGGCTCGTCCGAGCTGAACATCTCGGTCGTAGTGGCCGCCACAGAGGCGGGCGAGGCACAACGCCGAATCCATACCGCCTTCCAGCTCTCGCGCATTGCGGGGGGATCGGTCGTTCGTCCGGAACGGATGGAGCTCATTCTGCTCGGATTCGGCCAGATCGGGCAGTCACTGGCTTCATTGATCGGCCGAGTGGATCGGCCGGCGCTTTCACTCCAGGTGGCCGCGGTCATCGATCGCTCCGGTTTCGTCTTCGACCCTCAGGGCCTGAGCTCTCGCAAGTTGAGCTCGCTCGCCGCCGACAAGCGCAAAGGCCGCCCGCTGGCCTCCCTCACCGGCGGTCACGCCGCCACTGCATCCGAAGCGGTGGCTCACATCGCGGGTTACGCGCTCACCCGACCGGTCCTGGTGGATCTCACAGCCGACGACACGGCTCCCATCCTCGAGCGGGCGCTCATCCATGGGATGGATCTGGTGCTGGCCAATAAGCGTCCGCTGGCGCAGAAGCGATCCGTAAGCGAGGCACTGTGGCAAACCGGGAGGGCTCGAGGCCGCCGCATTCTCCATGAAGCCACGGTAGGAGCCGGGCTCCCCATCATCGATACGTACCATAAGCTGGTCGAGTCGGGTGACACGGTCACGCGGATCGAGGGGCTGCTGTCGGGCACCCTGGGGTACGTCCTCAGCGAGGTATCGGCCGGTGTTCCGTTCTCCCGGGCGGTGCGGAGCGCAATGGCGAAGGGTTACACCGAGCCCGATCCCCGGGACGATCTCTCGGGGATGGATGTCGCACGCAAGGCACTCATCCTCGCCCGATTGCTGGGCTATCCCGGTGAGCTGCACCGACGAGCGGTGGAATCACTGGTGCCGCGCTGGGCGCGTACCATTTCACTTGAAGCATTTCTCGACCGTATGGAAGAGTTGGACAGTCCTTGGCAGGAACGGGTCCGAGCGGCAGCCAAGAACGGTGGTGTGCTGCGATACGTAGCATCCGTCTCGGCTGAAGAGGTGCGGGTGGGGGTGCAAACCGTACCGCTCTCGAGCCCCTTTGCTGCCATCAAAGGCTCGGACAACCAGCTGGTCTTCACCACGGCTCGCTACAATGAGAACCCTCTGGTCATCACGGGTCCTGGCGCGGGGGCAGAAGTGACTGCGGCCGGTGTGCTCAACGATATCCTTCGTTTGGCGGGCGCATGAGTCGCGCTCCCGAGTGGGTCACGGCCTTCGCACCCGGCGGCGTGGGCAACATCGGGCCCGGCCTGGATATCCTGGGCCTGGCTTTAGCGGGACAAGGCGACACAGTGCGGGCCGAATGGACCAACCAGCCCGGGATTCATATCCACCAGACCGGCCACCCCGATCTTCCCACCAGCGCCCGGGAGCACACATCAGGTCTGGCCGCGGCCGCGGTGGTCGCGCGAGCCGGGATGAAACCCTCCCGGGGCATCGGACTCACGATCAAGAAAGGTCTGCCTCTCTCCGGCGGGCAGGGTGGCAGTGCGGCGTCCGCCGTGGCGGGGGCAGTGGCAGTGAATCGGCTGTTGGGAAGTCCTCTCGAGCGCTTAGCCCTCGTAAGCGCTTGTCTCGAGGCCGAAGAGGGCGTCTCGGGTCGTCACGCGGACAACATTGTTCCTTCATTGTATGGGGGCATCGTCCTGATCCGATCCCTGGATCCGATCGATCTGATCCAGCTACCGGTGCCCGATGAGCTCTGGGTTGTGCTGGCTCGCCCTAACCAGCGACTCCGAACGGCACAGGCCCGGTCGGTGCTGCCCGAGTCCGTTCCTCGAGCCGTGGCCCTGCATCAGGCGGCCCAGGTTGGGGCCATGGTCGCGGCGCTCGCGACCTCCGATTATGACCTGCTGGGTCGCGCGATCGATGACCGCATCGCCGAGCCGGTGCGTGCCGCGCTGCTGCCCGGTTTCAAGGAGGCGAAAGCCGCTGCGCTCGCAGCGGGCGCTCTGGGCAGCTCCATCTCGGGTGGCGGCCCGACGGCGTTCGCATTGGTGAAGGGCCCCGCCCGTGGTCACGAAGTGGCCGAGGCAATGGCCCAGGCCTATACCGGCTGCGGGATCCAGAGTGAAGTGCAGGTGGTAGAGATCGATCGTCAGGGAGCGCGGATCCTGGATCACGAAGACAGGCTGCGATCATGAAGTTTCAGACCAGCCGGCCGGCGAGCTGGCAGCGCTGCATTGCCTGCGGCAACGAGGTCGTGGAGCGGGACCCACGCACCCGGTGCGGCTCCTGTGGTGGTCTGCTCGAAGTCCATCATCGCCCTCCGGCCATGATGCCGAGCGAGCTCATTCGCCGATTTACCGAGCGCCGCGGCGGGGCGCCGGGTGCGACCTCATCCGGAGTCTGGCGCTTCCGGGAAATCGTCCTGCCGTCGGCCGATGAAGTGGTGTCATATCCCGAGGGGAATACTCCACTGCTCCATCGAGTTGCCTTGGACCGCTGGGCTGGAGTGGACCAGCTCCTCCTCAAGCACGAGGGCTACAACCCCACCGGTTCGTTCAAGGACCGGGGAATGACGGTGGGGGTGACGCAAGCGTTGCGCGTCGGTGCCACCGCGGTGGCCTGTGCATCCACCGGGAATACCTCAGCGTCCATGGCGGCGTACGCGTCCCAAGCGGGTCTCCCTGCCCTGGTGCTGGTGCCCAAGAGCGGGGTATCCAGCGGGAAGCTGGCTCAGGCCCTCGCGTACGGCGCCCGCACGCTGTTGGTTCGGGGTGACTTCGATGACTGTCTTCGCCTGGTGGAAGAAGCCAGCGACGAGCTCGGTGTGTACCTGCTCAACTCCATCAATCCGTTTCGGGTGGAAGGGCAGAAGACCATCATCCTGGAACTCTTGCAGCAGCTCTCCTGGGAGTCACCCAACTGGATCCTGTTTCCCGCGGGCAACTTGGGGAATACCGCGGCCTTTGGAAAGGCAATTCTGGAAGCTCGCCAATGGGGCCTCATCGAGCGAATGCCCCGGCTGGCGGCGGTACAGGCCGCCGGTGCGGCGCCCTTTGCCCGGAGCTTCGCGGAAGGATTTTCCCGGCGCCACCGGGTGAAGGCAGACACTGTTGCCACCGCGATCCGAATCGGCGATCCGGCCTCGTACGACCGTGCGGTGATCTCGATCCGGGAGACCGACGGCATCGTGCTGTCCGTCTCGGATGCCGAGCTTCTGGAGGCCAAGGCGGCCATCGACGCAGCCGGGGTGGGCTGCGAGCCGGCCAGCGCAGCGGGAGTGGCCGGCCTGCGGCACCTGGTGGCCACGGGGGTGGTCAAACCCGGGGAACGGATCGTGGCCGTGCTCACCGGACACATTCTCAAGGACCCTGATCTCTTGCTGCGGTATCATCAGGAGACGGAACCGCAGCCTCCGGGTGCCAACCGCCCGGTCGAGATCGACCCGGATTTGCGGGAGGTCGCGCGGGCGTTGGAGATGGTGAGAGGTGAGAGGTGAGAGGTCAGAGGTGAGCGGCGAGCGGGACTGATTCACTGTCACCTCTCTCGCCTCACCCCTTACCTCTTACCTCTCATCTCTTGCCTCTTACCTCTCAACTCTAACCTCTGACTCTCACCGCTCACTTCTTTTTCGAGATCTTCCAGATCTTTCCGTTGGCGTCCGCTGAGATATAGAGCGATCCATCGGGCGAGACGGCGACTCCGCTGGCTCGCAGATCCGTGGGGCCGCTCCGGGCAGTGGCAAAGGTGCTGTACTCACCACTCGGCCGCCCATTCACGGAGGGTACGAAGACCACCCGGTATCCTGCCTGGGGCAACGGGGCCCGGTTCCAAGATCCATGAAAGGCGATGAAAAGTCCCCCTTTATACTTTGGTCCGAACTGGTCGGCATTGTAGAACGCGAGCGCGAGCGGTGCCCAGTGTCCCGGGAACGACAGCAATGGATCCTTGGCCGACTCGCAGCGGCCCACCTTGTCGCCGTCACCGCCATACTCGGGCGCCAGCACTTTCCGGTGATGGTCGTTGCTGTAGTAGCAATAAGGCCAGCCGAAGTCATCGCCCTCCTGGACCTGCACCAGCTCCTCCCCGGGGTTGTTGGCGTTCACCTGGGCACTGAACCCCCAGTTGTCGCTCAGTTGATCTCGGCCATGGACCACGGCATAGAGGGTCTCGTTCCGGGGCTGAGTGGTTAAGGCCAGGGCGTTCCGCAGACCGGTTGCGAAGCGACGTCCATCCTCGAAACGTTGGTTGACCTTATCGGCCGAAAACGCCCAGATGCCGGCTCGCCGCTCCAGCTCGGTGCAAGGATCCTTACCCGGTGAGCGTCGGGCGCGATCGTTCTGCTGGCAGCTGTTCGTAGCCGATCCAACGCTCACGTACATGACATTGTTGGGGCCGAATGCCAGACTCTTGGCTCGATGTCCGCTCTGGGCCGGAAGGCCGGTCACGATAGTCTCGGCGGGTCCCGCCGGCTCCAGCCGGTCCGGCGACAACCGATAACGGCGCACCGCGTCGCTCCATGACGCGTAGATGTAGTCCCCGTGAAGTTGCACATCATTGACGCCGACCGGCCCGAAGCTGGCGCGCTCGTCGGGCTTGCCGTCTCCGTTGCGGTCTCGAAGCACCAGAATTCCACCGCGTCCTCCGTCGGCGATGGCGGCGTAAAGATCGCCGTTCGGCGCCACCGCCAGCTGGCGTACCGCGCCCACATCGTCGGCGACCAACACAGCGCAGGACCCCTCCGGGACGACCAGGCCGCCGTTGTCGGGGTCGCAATTCGAGCGAACGGGATTACCAGCTAACGCTGCGGTGCCGAGAAGAACCGGCAAGGAAACACCGCGAACGAGGGTAGTCAGAGATCGAGAAGTAGACATGTGCAGTACCGAATCGGGAGTAAAAAGTGCAGGGACAGACCCGGAACACTCCCGGAAGATATAGCCGATCATCCCATTTCCGAGGGGAAAACGGGGGGCCAATCGGGGTTTCCCGAGGGAAAAACGCGATTTGCCTATTGCAACTGGGCGCGGCTTGTATACTGTTGGACACGGTAGTTCTGCTGGTCCCGAGGCACACACGGTTCTCACTCATGCTGGGAGACTCGCGATGGCCACCACTAGGAGAAAGACCGCAGGGAGAAAGAAGTCCAGCAGGAAAACAGCCAAGCGCACCGCCTCACGCAGGAAAACCACCAAGAGAGCCAAGAAGTCCTCAGGTCGGAGGCGGGCACCCAATCCCGCGTTCATGAAGCCGTTGCAGCCCAGCGCTAAACTGGCCGCCGTCGTGGGAAACAGCCCGATGCCGCGCACCCAGGTCATCAGCAAGCTCTGGGCGTATATCAAGCGAAACGGATTGCAGGACTCCAAGAATCGCCGGGCAATCAATGCGGACGAGAAGCTCCGCCCGCTCTTCGGTGGCCGGAGTCAAGTCACCATGTTCGACCTGGCAAAGATCGCCAACCAGAACCTCAGCTAGCTGCTTCACCATGCTTTAACCAAGGGCGCTCCCGCTGGAGCGCCCTTCTTGTATCTTCCACGCCCTATGGCCGGCGAATACATCTTCACCATGCGCGACCTCCGGAAGGTCGTGCCTCCATCTCGCGAGATCCTGAAAGGGATCTATCTCTCGTTTTTCCCTGGCGCGAAAATTGGTGTCCTGGGGTCCAACGGCGCGGGAAAGTCAACGCTCCTGAGGATCATGGCGGGAGTGGATCACGATTTTTCGGGAGAGGCACGGCCGCTCCCGGGAACCAGAATCGGGTACTTGCCTCAAGAACCTCAGTTGGACCCCGCCAAGGATGTTCGCGGGAATGTCATGGAAGGCGTGAAGGAGCAGCAGGCCATCCTCGATCAATTCAACGAGATCAGTGGCCGGTTTGCCGAGCCGATGGATGACGCGGCGATGACCGCGTTACTGGAGAAGCAGGGTAATCTCCAGGAGCGGATCGACGCGCTCGGCCTTTGGGAGCTGGACCATAAGGTCGACATGGCGATGGACGCACTCCGACTGCCCCCCGGTGATGCCGATGTGTCCAAGATCTCCGGTGGGGAACGCCGTCGGGTGGCGCTCTGCCGCCTGCTGCTGGAACAGCCCGACATGCTGTTGCTGGACGAGCCGACTAACCATCTGGATGCCGAAAGCGTCTGGTGGCTGGAGCGCTATCTCGCCGAGTTCCAGGGAACGGTGGTGGCGGTCACCCACGACCGGTATTTCTTGGACAACGTTGCTGGCTGGATTCTGGAGCTGTATCAGGGAGCAGGCATACCCTGGGAAGGCAACTACTCCTCCTGGCTGGGGCAAAAGCAACAGCGGTTGAGCCAGGAGGAAAAGCAGGCGTCAGCCCGCCAGAAGACACTGGAGCGGGAGTTGGAGTGGATCCGGATGTCCCCCCGGGCGCGCCAGGCCAAGAGCAAAGCCCGGATCACGGCGTACGAGGAGCTTCGAGCTCAGAGCGAACGGCAGCAGGAAGGCACCGCCGAGATCTTGATCCCGGTTCCCCCGCGCCTGGGTGACGAGGTGGTCGTGGCGGAGGGACTGGTCAAAGGATTCGGCGACCGACTCCTGATGGAAGATCTGAACTTTGCTCTGCCCCGCGGCGGCATCGTGGGAATCATCGGCCCGAACGGAGCGGGCAAGACCACGCTGTTTCGAATGATCACGGGTGAAGAACAGCCGGACGCGGGAAGCCTCAAGATCGGCTCGACCGTGGAAATCGCGTACGTCGACCAGAGTCGCGAGGCGCTCGATCCCCTGAATACGGTGTACCAGGAGATCTCGGGCGGTGAGGATCAGCTGCAGTTCGGCAACCGGACGGTGAATGCCCGGGCGTACGCCGCCGGATTCAACTTCCGAGGCGCCGACCAGCAAAAGAAGGTAGGCACGTTGTCAGGCGGCGAGCGGAACCGGCTTCACCTCGCCAAGCTGCTCAAGAGCGGGGGCAACCTACTGCTCCTGGATGAGCCGACCAATGATCTCGACGTCGACACCTTGCGAGCTCTGGAAGAGGCACTTCTCAACTTTGCGGGATGCGCCGTGGTGATCAGCCACGACCGTTGGTTCCTCGATCGTATCGCCACGCACATCCTGGCATTCGAGGGAAACAGTGAAGTCACCTGGTATGAGGGCAACTATCAGGAGTACGCGGCCGATTACCACCGGCGGAAGGGTACCGCAGTCGATCAACCGCATCGTATTCGGTACAAGAAGCTGGTGCATTGAAAGCGGGGAAGCAGGGAAGCGGGGAAGCAGGTCGGAGACCACTCCTACTTCCCCGCTTTCCTGCCTCCCCACTTCCCCGCTTATAATTGGCCATGCTGATCCAACAAAGTCGCATCCCCTACCTGCCCGCCCGTATCGAGGGGCTCGCCGACATTGCGATGAACCTCTGGTGGAGCTGGAGCCGCGAGGCCCGCGCGCTCTTCCAATCCATCGACGTCTCACTCTGGCAACGAACCCGTCACAATCCCCTTGAGTTGCTCTGCCGAGTCGAGCCCGCGCGGATCGCCGCATGTGCCAGCGATAGTGACTTTCTCCGCCGATACGATGACGTCATTGAGCGAATGCGACAGGAGGCCGACAGCGGTCACACCTGGTTCGCGCAGAATTACCCGCAGCTGAACGGCCGGCCGGTGGCGTACTTTTGCGCCGAATTCGGGCTCCATAACTCGGTGCCGATCTACTCTGGCGGCCTCGGCGTGCTGGCGGGCGATCATTGCAAATCAGCCAGCGATCTCGGAATTCCGCTCGTGGGAGTGGGCCTCTTTTATCAAAAGGGCTACTTCGATCAACGGCTGACACTCGATGGCTGGCAGGAGGATAGCGACGAGGAGTACGACATCAGCTCGACCCCATTGGTGCCCGTGGCCGGCCCGAACCGGCAACCTTGGCTCACGACCGTCGACACCTCGGGCCGCCCGGTCCATGTCCGGGCCTGGCAGATGATGGTGGGCCGAGTGCCCATTTACCTGCTCGACACCAACCTGGATGCCAACCATCCGGATGACCGTGGGCTCATGAACAAGCTGTACGCGGGAGGCCCGGAGCTTCGGCTGCGTCAGGAATGGATCCTGGGCGTCGGTGGGGTGCGCGTCCTGCGCGCCATGAATATCGATCCGGCTGTATGGCATGCGAACGAGGGGCACGCGGCATTCATGCTGGTCGAGCGCGTACGTGAGCTGGTGGTGGGTGGATCGAGCTTCCCCGATGCCATCCGGCAGGTTCGAGCGCGGAGTGTGTTCACCACCCATACGCCGGTTCCCGCAGGGCACGACTTCTTTACCGCGGACCAGCTCGAAGCGTGCACCGGGCCCGTCTGGGAAGAGCTCAAGGTCGACCGCGAAACCCTCTTCGGCTTGGGCACCCATCCCTCCCTCCCGGGCCAGTTCCACATGACGGTAGTCGCGATGCGGCTCTCGTCCCGCTTGAATGGAGTATCTCGGCGCCACGGGCAGGTGTCGCGGAATCTGTGGCGGGATCTCTGGCCCAACCGTCCCTGGGAAGCGGTGCCGATCGGCCATGTCACCAATGGGGTCCACCTCGCCACCTGGATGGCGAGCCCGATCATGGCTCTCTTGGACGAGCATCTCGGGCCCGATTGGGGCAACCGGATCGAGGAGCCGGGGGTGTGGGATCAGGTGTTGACCATCGATCACGCCAAGCTCTGGGAAGCACATCGGCGTCAGAAGTTCGCTCTGGCCAATTTCGTGCGCGAGGATACCCGGCGGCGATTCGCCCGGCAGCTCAAGGAAGCGGCTCAAGTTGTGGGGGCCGGAACCTTGTTGGACCCCATGGCGTTCACCATTGGGTTCGGCCGGCGCTTCGCCACCTACAAGCGAGCCAACCTCATCTTCCACGACATCGATCGGTTACGGCGCTTGCTGATCGACCCCTGGCGGCCAGTGCAAATCATCTTTGCGGGGAAGGCGCATCCGGCGGATAATCCCGGCAAAGAGGTCCTGCAGAGTGTATACCAGTTCACCCGTGATCCCGAGTTCGAGGGGCGGGTAGCGTTTCTGGAGGACTACGACATGCATCTCGCCCACCTCCTGGTCCAGGGGGTGGATCTCTGGCTCAACTTGCCGCGGGTGCCGCTCGAGGCGTCCGGAACCAGCGGCATGAAGGCTGGGCTGAACGGCGTTCCCCAGCTCAGCACCCTCGACGGCTGGTGGCAGGAAGGCTACGATGGCCTGAGTGGCTGGGCCATCTCGCCCGCTCCGGAAAACTCGGATGCCGACGCGGCCGACGCGGAGGCTCTTTACCACCTGCTCGAAGAACAGGTCGTCCCGCTCTACTACACCAGGAATGCGGAGGGCATTTCGCTCGGTTGGGTGGAGAAGATGCGGCATGCGCTAAGGCTGGCGGGGAGTCGGTTTACCGCCCGGCGCATGCTGCGAGAGTACGTGCAGGAGTACTATGCACCCGCATATGAAGGGGAGGCATCGGGCGACGATCCACCGAGCGCCTGAGACACACGCGATGGCCACATTGCATCAGACGGCGCGCGAACCGGCTCATCCGCTGCCGCCGCTCACCACCTCGGAAGGACAGCCGGTCTCTGTGGTGCATGTCAGCGCCGAGTATTACCCCTACGCCCGAACCGGTGGCTTGGCCGAGGCCGTGAGTGGCTTGGCGCGCTTTCAGCGGGCGGCTGGAATCAACGTCGCCGCGGTCCTGCCGTTGTACCGCACCGTTCGCGATGTGGACCCCGATCTCGAGCCGGTGGGCCAGCCGTTCCCGGTTATTATGGGAACTCACGTCGAGGAAGCGCGGGTGTTTCGAGTGGCCGGTGCAAGCGCGGGAGTTCAGGTCTTCTTCATCGAACATCTGGAGTTCTTCAATCGCCCGGGCATTTACGGAGAGCAGGCCGTGGATTACCCCGACAATGCTCGTCGTTTTGCCTTCTTCGCGTCGGCCGCGGTGACCGCCCTCCACCGACTCGTTCCCGGTCCGGCGGTGCTTCACGTCCACGACTGGCACACCGCCCTGGCGCTGGTCTACCTCCGCACCCAGATGCACGAGCGGTATTCGCGCGACGTGACCGCTGTGATCTCGGTCCACAATCCCGGATACCAGGGACACTTTCCGCCCGAGGTCATGCCTCATATCGGTTTGCCCTGGGAGTTGTACAACTGGCGGCAAATGGAATGGTACGGGAAGGTAAACTTCCTCAAAGGTGGGTTGGCCTTCGCCGATTTCGTGACCACCGTGAGTCCTACGCAGGCAGCGGAGTTGCGGACCCCGGGTGGTGGCTTCGGGCTGCATGATGTCTTCATTTCCCTGGGCGACCGCCTTGTCGGGGTGCTCAACGGCATCGATCAGAAGACCTGGGACCCGGCCACCGATCGGCAGATAACCGCGCAATACTCGGCTGAGAGACTGGAGGGAAAGCGCCGCTGTAAGGCGGCGTTGCAGCGGTCCTTCGGTCTGCCCCAACGGCGGAAAGTTCCGCTCTTCGGGATGACCGGCCGCATGGTCACTCAGAAAGGTCTGGATCTCATCCTCCAGAGCCACGACTTGCTCGCAATGGATGCGCAGTTCGTGTTTCTTGGCAGCGGCGAAATCCAGTACGAGAGCGCCCTGGTCGATTTGGCCTCGTCAGCTCCTGACCGGATCGGAGTACAGTTGGATTTTACCGATCGGCTGGAGCATCGCCTGATGGCGGGGGCCGACCTGTTTCTCATGCCTTCACTCTATGAGCCCTGCGGTCTGACCCAGATGCGGGCCCAGCGGTACGGCTCGCCCCCCATCGTACGTGACGTCGGCGGACTGGCCGACACCGTGGAGGACGAGGTTTCCGGCTTCGCTTTTCAGCCGTACACGCCGGATGCTTTTCAGGAAGCTACGTTCCGGGCACTGGACCACTTCGCCCGTCCGGCGCAATGGGAAGGAATCATGCGAGAGGGGATGGCTCGGGACTTCAGCTGGGAGCGCTCGGTGGCTGCGTACCTCGATGTCTATCGCCGGGCCAGCGCTCTACGATGACACACCCCCGCACGACGGACTTCGTGTTTACGCTTCACAGCCACCTTCCGTACGTGCTCAATCATGGACGTTGGCCTCATGGAAGTGACTGGATCAGCGAGGCCACGCTCGACACCTACCTGCCGCTGCTCGAGGTGCTCCGCGGGCTCGCAGCTGATCAGGTGCCGGCTCCCGTCACCATCGGCTTCACCCCGGTTCTCGCCAACCAGCTGGCGAGCCCCATTTTCGTCTCCGAGATGGAGCTTTTCTTCAGCCAGCGAATCAAAGCATGTGACGAAGCCCCTGTATCCCTCGCCAGCACCGGTGATCAGCATCTGCTTCCGCTGGTGGGCTTCTGGCGCGAGCGGCTGATCCGGCTGCGTGATCTCTTCCATTCGATCAATCAGGACCTGGTAGGGGCTTTCAGGTCCCTCGAGACCGCCGGCAAGCTCGAGATCATTGGCTCTGCCGCCACCCACGGATATCTGCCACTGTTGGCCCGAGACGAGAGCATTCGTCTCCAGTTGGCCGTCGGGATCTCGGAGCACCGCCGTCTGTTCGGCCGCTCACCCGCTGGGTGCTGGTTGCCAGAGTGCGCCTACCGCCCCCGGGGCCCCTGGGAGCCCTGGCCCACGGCACCACGGACGGGCGTGCGCCGGGGGATCGAGGAGCACCTGGCCGACGCTGGCTTCCGGTTCTTCTTCGTGGATGCCCATCTGGCAGCGGCCGGGCGTCCGCTGGGACTTTCCGGTGATCCGGCCGGCGATCCCATCGTTCATACCCCGGCCCGGCCACTTCCATTGTCAGAGTCGCATCGCTCGCCCTATCGCGCGTACCGGGTGGCTCATGGTCCCGTCGCTGCCTATGTCCGGGACCCCCGCGCCTCGATGCAAGTATGGAGTCGCTTCGAGGGATATCCCGGCGATGAGTCGTATCTCGAGTTCCACAAGATGCGTTGGCCGGGCGGGCTCAAGCTCTGGAGGGTAACTGGGCCGGGCGTCGATCTGGGTCACAAGCAACCTTACGATCCGAAAGTGGCGCAGGATCGGGCTCGCGGTCACGCCGAGCACTTTGCCCATCTGCTCAAGCATATCTCGGAAGCTCAGACTCAAAACCGCGAAGCAGTGGTGGTGGCACCGTTCGACACCGAGCTTTTCGGACACTGGTGGTTCGAGGGCCCGGAGTTCCTGGGAGACATGTACCGATCGCTCACCGGAAAGCGAGACGCCATCCATCCTGCCACCGGC
Organism: Gemmatimonadales bacterium; assembly: GCA_035695405.1. Taxonomy (GTDB): domain Bacteria; phylum Gemmatimonadota; class Gemmatimonadetes; order Gemmatimonadales; family GWC2-71-9; genus CAVVWJ01. The sequence continues at coordinate 442 of DASSED010000278.1, read as the reverse complement.
TCACGCCATCTGCAGGAATTCCCGCCCCGGGCCGCGATCAGACTACCCTGGGGTTCCTGGGGCGCGAACGGAGACAGCAGCATGTGGCTGAGCCAATCAACGGCGTGGACCTGGGAACGCCTCTGGCCTCTGGAGCAGGCGTTTTGGGATGTCGCCCCCCATGGACTCGCGTCCCCGGCGGCTCAACCAGTGTTGGCTCAAGCCACGCGAGAGCTCCTCTTGGCGCAGGCGTCCGACTGGCAGTTCATCATCTCCACCGGGGTCGCTGGGGATTACGCCGAGCGGCGCTTCAACGAACACTGTGCGGATGCGGAGCAACTGATTGCCGCGCTCAGTCCGGGACATGAGGGAGAACTGGAGTCGGCTCAGCGGCGGGCGGAGGAGCTGGGCCAACGGGACCAGGTATTTCCCAATGTGCTTCCTGCAGTGGCCGCAGCACTGG
>DASSED010000277.1:0-44916 GCA_035695405.1 Gemmatimonadales bacterium | reverse complement strand
GGCTGCTGGATCACTTCCTTCATGGAGTTCCGGCGTCGCCCCGCAACCTCCCCGAAGTTCCCGACGGAGCGCTCAGTCCATCCTCAGAGGAGGCGAGCACCCTGGCCGACGCGCCGCCGCCGGTCGATCTGGTCCGGTGATCGTCGAAACCATCGTCACGACTCTGGCCGCAGATGGTGTGATCAATTTTGCCCCGATGGGGGTGGAGTGGGGCGAGGAGATCATCGTCCTCAAACCCTTTCTGGAGACGACCACCTTTCGCAACCTGACCGCGGCAGGCGTCGCGGTCGTCAATCTGACGGACGATGCCATGCTCTTCGCTCAGGGAGCCATCTCCAGTCCCCAGTTTCCCTCTATCCCTGCCACAGTGGTAAGAGGCGCGGTGTTGGAGGCCGCCTGCTCCTGGCACGAGATCCAGGTCTCGTCGGTTGATGCGACTCCCCCTCGTTCGCGGATCGAGGGCCGCGTGGTCCACCGGGGGACGAGACGCGATTTCATCGGATTCAATCGGGCTCGAAACGCCATCCTCGAAGCTGCGATTCTGGCCACGAGGACCCACCTGCTTCCATCAGAACAGATTCGGGATGAGTTTGCCCGGCTCCAGATCATCGTGGATAAAACCGCTGGACCACGGGAACGCGAGGCCATGGAGCTGCTCACCCAGTATGTCGCCTCCCGCTAGTCTGTTCGTCGAGGCTCCGGCGCGGCTCCACTTCGGGGTGCTCGACTTGGGCGGGAAACTAGGCCGTTGTTTTGGTGGTTTGGGAGCCGCCATCCCTTCCCCATCCCTGCTGCTCGAGGCAGGTGCCTCGGAAACGCTGCGGGCCACCGGTCCTGATGCCGATCGCGTTTTGGACTTTGCCCGAAGGTTTCTGAGCTACCATCGCCTCTCGGGAGGGGCCGACCTCACGCTCCACCGGGCCATTCCCAGTCATGCCGGGCTGGGGTCGGGCACCCAACTGGGGCTGGCAGTCGCTTGGGCACTGGCCGAGCTCAATGGCCTCTCCACCGATCCAGTGGAGCTTGCCCGGGCCACTGCCAGGGGCCAGCGATCCGCGATCGGTACCTGGACCTTTGCCCGGGGGGGCTTCATCGTCGAAGGGGGACGCCGAGCCGACACCGAGGAGCTGGCTCCCCTACTTGCCCGTTTTCCCATCCCTGAACCCTGGCACTGTGTTGTTGCCGTTCCCAGCGGGCGCCGCGGGTTGAGCGGGGAGGCTGAGGCCCGGGCCTTTGAAGAGCTCCCCCGTCCTCCGGAAGGAGAGGTGGAGCGGGTGTCCCATCTGGTGCTGATGCAACTGCTCCCCGCGTTGGTAGAGGCGGACTTGGCCAGCTTCGGAGACGCCCTCTCGACCGTGCAGCGGATCACCGGCTCCTGGTTTGCCGCAGCGCAAGGTGGGGTCTTTGCCCCCGGGGAGACCGAGCGCCTGATCTCGGACATGGCCGGCTGGGGAGCGGCCGGGGTGGGCCAGAGCTCCTGGGGACCGGCCGCCTATGGTTTGGTGGGGACGGCCGACGCCGCGAGAGAACTGGCGGCCAGGGTTCGGCGTACCATTGGTGCCGGGGGCGCGGTTTTCGAGGGTGGATTTGCCCGCCGGGGAGCCCAGCTGTGGTGGTCCAGTTCACCCTAAATCTGTGATTGACAGTTCTTTTTTCGGGGTGTATACTGACCCCTCTCAGCTCCCGTAATTGGCGACGTGGCAGGTGTCTACATACATCCGGCCTGGGTCGCGCCGACCCTGCCCCATGCGGGGGTTATACAACGAATTCAGTGGCGGCATGCTGACAATTTCGACTGCCGCTTTCCCCGACTGCATTTCCAGGCATATGTGGTTCAGCCGGCGTCGCTGAGGGAATGAGATGGTTTTTTCCCCGTTAGCTGCCACAATCTCGACACGGGTACACCGGCCGCACAATGCGGCGCGGCACTGGTGGTCCCACCAGTTCTGGCGTCGCTGCGCCTTGCAGCAGGGACACATCCTGAACTCTCCCACCCTGCCGGACTTCGCCCGGCGTATCCCTTCCCAGATTCTTCCTCAACTTCGCGCGGTTACTGTCGAGTCGCCCAACCGCGCTGCACACTGCATCCAACGGCCCCCGCTCTCGCGTACCCGTTCCAGGACTCCGACTACGCTGCGCCGGTGGATGCTTCCGATTGTCGAGCGGGGACCTCCGGATCAGACCAGCGTCATGATCTCGGTCGCGTAGTTCTGGGCCGGTCGGCTCACGCGGCGTCCGAGCCCGGTTGACTTCCGACCGATTCAGCACCGTAAACCCGATTGTCGTCGCAGTTGAATCACCCTTTTCCCTGAGGTCAGTTATGAACCGTTTTTCGCAGAAGGTGGTGTCTGGTGGACTCGCTGCGGGGCTGTCGGTAGCCGTAGCGTTGTCGGCCAGCGCCCAGCAGGCGCGGTCAGGGGCTTGGACCCTGAATGCGCCCGAGGGCGAATGGCACATGACCGGTCGTGATTACAGCCTGCAGCGGTTCAGCCCGCTCAAGCAGATCACGACGTCGAACGTGGCCGAGCTCCGGCCCGTCTGGTCGTTCTCGACTGGGACGCTTCGGGGGCACGAGGGCAACCCGCTCGTCATCGGCAACGTGATGTACGTCCACACGTCCTTCCCGAACATCGTGTACGCGCTCGACCTCTCCAAGCCCGGCGCGCCGCAGATCTGGAAGCACGTGCCCAACCAGTCGCCCGACGCGATTCCAATCGCCTGCTGCGACCTGGTCAACCGGGGGACCGCCTATCACCCCAGCGGCAAGATCTTCATCCAGCTGCTGCAGGGTGAGCTGCTCGCCCTCGATGCCAAGACCGGCAAAGAGCTGTGGAAGGTGAAGAACGCCGATTACAAGCAGGGCTCCACGATGACCAACGCCCCGATCGTGATCAAGGACATCGTCATCGCCGGTATCTCGGGCGGTGAGTTCGGCGTCCGTGGCCGCGTGACGGCGTACAACGTCAACGACGGGAAAGAGGTCTGGCGGGGATACAGCACCGGCCCGGACAGTGAAGTTCTCATTTCCGGCGATGCCAACGCGAACTACCCCTCTCACAAGGGCAAGGACCTCGGCGTGTCCACCTGGCAGGGCGATGAGTGGAAGCGGGGCGGCGGCACCACCTGGGGCTGGTACTCCTACGACCCCGAGCTGAACCTCTTCTACTACAGCACCGGCAACCCGGGAAGCTGGAACCCCGATCAGCGGCCGGGTGACAACAAGTGGTCGATGACCATCTTCGCCCGCAACCCGGACAACGGGCAGGTGAAGTGGGCCTATCAGATGACGCCCCACGATGAGTGGGACTATGACGGCGTCAACGAGAACGTGCTGTTCGAAAATGGTGGCAAGAAGCTGTTGGCGCACTTCGACCGTAACGGCTTCGGCTATACGCTCGACCGGACCACCGGTAAGGTCCTCGTGGCTCAGCCCTATGGGCCGGTCAATTGGGCCAAGCGGGTGGACCTGACCACCGGCGTGCCGGAGAAGGATCCCAAGTACGGCACCACCTCGAAGAAGAACACCGAGGGCATCTGCCCCGCGGCGATCGGCTTCAAGGATCAGCAGCCGTCAGCGTACTCGCCGATGACCGGCCTCTTCTACGTCCCGGCCAACCACATCTGCATGGACTATGAAGGCGTCGAGGTGAAGTACACCGCCGGTCAGCCCTACGTCGGCGCCATCGTGCGCATGTTCCCCGGCCCGGGCGGTCACCGTGGCAACTTCATCGCCTGGGATCCCATGAAGGGCAAGGCGGTGTGGTCCAACAAGGAGAACCTCGCCGCGTACGGTGGGGCGCTCACCACGGCCGGCGGCCTGGTCTTCTACGGCACGATGGAAGGCTGGCTCAAGGCGCTTGACCAGAAGACCGGCAAGAGCCTGTGGCAGTACAAGACTCCGTCGGGCATCATCGGCAACCCGATGACCTACAACGGTCCCGATGGCCAGCAGTATGTGGCCGTGCTCTCGGGCATCGGCGGCTGGGCCGGTATCGGCGTGGCCGCGGGCATCGGTGCAGAGGATCCGACCGCCGGTCTGGGCGCGCTGGGCGCGTTCGGCGACGCGGGTAACTTCAGCACCCAGGGTGGCGTGCTGACGGTCTTCGCGCTCAAGAACTCGCCGATGAAGTAAGCTGTCACGGGGAAGGCTGGAGGGGTTTCCCTTCCAGCCTTTTTCCGGGGTACATTAAATGAAGTGAGAGACGGCGCCGGGCAGCTGTTCGCTCCGGCGTCGTTCTCATTTGAGAGGACCTGCAACGGCTGTCCGCGGCCACGAATTTAAGGATTGGCCTGCCATGCGCATCGATTGGAGACACCTGTACTGCGGTATCGCCCTGGGAGGGCTGGCGGCAACGGCTCTCGCAGCTCCGGCCGCTGCCCAACGTCCTGCCCCACTTACCCCCGGCCTCCTGCGGGTGTGTGCCGATGCGGACAACCTCCCATTCTCCAACCAGAAGGGTGAGGGATACGAGAACAAGATTGCATCGCTGATCGCCCAGGAGTGGAACTCCAAGCTGGAGTACGTTTGGTGGCCCATTCGGAGGGGCTACTATCGCATGCTGAACGGGACCTATTGCGATGTGGTGATCGAGTCGCCGGTGGGACTGGATATGGCGGGGTCGACCAAGCCCTACTATCGCTCGGGGTATATGTTCCTGAGTCGCAAAGGCAGTGGGCTGGAGAACGTCAATTCGCTGGCGGATCCCCGTCTCAAGAAACTCAAAATCGGTGTCAATCTGTTCGTCTCCACCGACGGCGAGCACTCACCGCCGGAGATGGCGCTGAGCCGGTACGGCGTGGTCGGGAACCTCACGGGATACAGTACCGCCTATGACGAGACTACCCGGCCGGAAGACATCATCAACGGCGTGGCCAAGAAAGAGGTGGATCTGGCCATCGTCTGGGGGCCCATGGCTGGCTATTTCGTCAAGCGGTCATCGGTGCCGCTGGTGCTCACTCCGATTGCCGTCGAAACGGACACCGCGACCGGCTTCCCCATGCAGTACAACATCGGTATGGCGGTCCGGCGGAAGGACCGCGAGTTCCGTGACAGTCTCCAGAAGGTGATCGAACGGAAGTCACCCCAGATTCAAGCCCTGTTGAAGGAATACGGGGTTCCCCTTCTCCCGATGCCCCCAGACAGTGGATCGGCCGAGAAGGCCAAGGCAGCAGCTCCACCGGCGTCATCGCCGGGCGATTCGGGACAAGCAGCGAGTCGTTAGAGAGCGTGGCGGTTATCCCCAACCCTTCTTGAACCCGCAGCTGTTGAAAGGATCCCATTTCCCGTATGGGTATCAGAACACTGGCGAGCTTCGTCGTGCTGGGTCTCTGCGTCGTGACATCGGCAGCTCGCGCCCAGGAGTTGCGCGATAAGTATCACCAGGCTCCCCGCGATACTGTCTCACAAGCAGTCTATGATGGCTGGAAGCAGTTCAACTTGAACTGCGCCCGCTGTCATGGCGAGGATGTCCAGGGCACCACCATAGCCCCGCACTTGATCGTATCGCTCAGGCCGGACGGACCGATCAATACCAAGGAATTGTTCATTCAGACGGTGTGTGCCGGCCGTCCCGCCAAGGGAATGCCATCCTGGTGTGCGCTGGGGATGGAGCTGCCCACCATCGAGAAGATTTACGCCTATGTGAAGGGCCGGAGCGATGCCAAGATCGCCGCGGGAAGACCTGCGGTGAAGCCGTCGTCCTGACGAGTGGATCCAGTCGATGTCGCTTACCGTCATGCCTTACCTGCTGAGTATCACCCTGGCCCTGGCGACTACCGTCTGGGGCCAGGCCCCTCGGGGCAAGGAGCCTTTGGCTCTCTTTACCGTGGCCTTTTACGGAAAGGGAGCGAATTCCCTTGAGCCGGGTGATCCGCAGGTGGCTGCCATGACCGACAGCATACTGCGGAGTGACCTGGAGCAGACGGGCCGGTTCCAGATAATCGATCCCGCTCGCCTCGCCGCCACGCTCACAGCGACCGAACGGGGAGGGCTCGAATGTGAGACCCTGGAGTGCCGCCGGGCTGTCAGCCGGAACGCCGGCGCCGTCTGGATGGTCACCTCCAAGCTCAGTAAGACCAGCAATCTCATTTGGTATCTCTCAGGGCAACTGACCAACGTCGCGACCGGACAGCGCCTCCTGGATGACGAGCTCGAGCTGAAAGGAATCGCTGAGGACATCGCCAAGGGGGGGGCCCACTCCCTGGGAAGACGGATCGTCAAAGCAGCCAACCTAGCCGCCGCGGTGGACACACCTGGCCTTCGCATGACCCGGGCGCAGCTCACAGCCAAGCTCAACCAGGCCACCGCGGACAAACCCCCTGATCTGTCGAAGGCTGACCTCAGCGGCTTGGACCTGAGCGGTGTCGATTTCAAGCGGGCTAATCTGGCCGGCGCGCGGCTCGCCGGCACCAAGCTCGTGGGCGCCAATCTCTTTACCGCGGATCTCACCGATGCCGTGTTGACCGACGCCGACCTGACTCGGGCCAACCTGGACGGCAGTGTGCTTCGGCGGGCCAACTTTCACAGAGCGAAGCTGGAGAACGCCAGCTTATTCGCCACCATCATCGAATCGGCTGACCTGAGTGAGGCAAACCTCGGCGGGGCCCGCATCATCGGTTATCTCCGGGGCGCTAAGCTCAATGGTGCCAGTCTACGCCACGCCAATGCGGGGGCCGATCCCGGGAATCAATCCATGGGGGTCATGCGGGCGACATTTGTCGGGGCCGATCTGAGCGGTGCGGATTTATCCGATGCGAATCTGTTCAAGGCCGACTTCTCGCATGCCCAGCTCACCAACGCCAAGCTGGTGCGAGCGAATCTGATGAACGCAGACCTGATCCAGACCGATCTGACCCGAGCCGATGTAACCGATGCCAAGGTGGCTCAGGCCAACGTCGACGAGGCAAACTTCAGCCATGCGGTTGGGACGGAGCGGCTCCAGGGACTGGCGCAGACGCGCAACCGGGAGAAGGCCATCTTCGATGCAAAGTGATTCCAGCAGCGCGAACGTCAGTCTCAGAGTAGCAGTCATGGGCGCGGCGATTCTTCTCGCCGGGTGCAAGGAACAGCCCTCACTCGGCGGCCGGGGCGACACCACCTCCGCCCCCTCGGCCTCAGCTTCGCCCCCGGCCGGAGAGTTGGCCTACGTGACCAACGAGGACTCGCAAGAGTTGAGTGTGATCGACACCCGGACCGATAGTGTCATTGCCACAATCCAGGTCGGTACTCGGCCCCGCGGCGTGAAAGTCAGTCCCGACGGACGCACCGTGTACGTGGCGCTGAGCGGGTCCCCCAAGTGTCCCCCCAGCATGCCCGATGAGGAATGTGAGAAGCTCAAGGCCGACAAGAGCAAGGACGGCATCGCCGAGGTAGACGTGGCCGCGCGCCGGGTCCGCCGGGTACTGCCCGGCGGCTCCGACCCCGAACAGTTCGATATCTCGGCCGACGGCCAGCGACTCTATATCTCTAATGAGGATGCCGGCAGCGCGTCAGTGGTTGATGTTTCGAGCGGAAAGATTCTGACCACGGTCAAGGTGGGCGCGGAGCCCGAGGGGGTGCGCATCAGTCCCGACGGCAAGCTGGTCTATGTCACCGCTGAGAGCGATACCTCGATCCGGGTGCTCGACGCTGCCACCGGAGCCGCCAGGGCCCGCATCAAGGTGGATCGCCGGCCCAGGGACGTGGCGTTTACACCCGATGGCAAGCGGGCCTACGCCACGGCGGAGGTAGGAGGTACCGTCTCGGTGATCGATGTTCCCAACAACCGGGTGCTCGCCACCATCCGCCTTCCAGCTGACGCCAAGCCCATGGGCGTGCGCGTTGCTCCCGACGGCAAGCGGGTCTATGTCGCAACCGGCCGGGGAGGCACGGTGCTCGTCATTGATCCCGCCACCAATAAGGTGTCGGGTTCGGTCAGGGTGGGACAGCGACCGTGGGGGATCGCGCTCACACCCGACGGAAAGAAGCTCTACACCGCCAACGGACCGTCCAACGACGTAAGCGTGGTGGATACCGGGCGGCTGCAAGTGATCAAGACGATCCCAGTGGGGAAAATTCCTTGGGGTGTGGCGATCGGAAGCTCGCCCGGAGCAGGGAAGTGACCTTATGAGCCGGTCACGGACCTTTGCCCTGGCCGGCGTATTGCTGCTCGCATTGGCTGGGTTCTCTCGTCCAGCTCCCCGGGTCTTTCACTTCATCCCCGGAGCCGGCGTCCTGCTCCATCGGCTCTGGGACGGCAGCGTCAGCGCGAAGTCGGAGCAGGTGGCTTGTCTCTCGGCCAAGATCGAGGGCGACACGGTGCAGATCTACGACGTGCTCCCGTTGTCGCCCTCCCGCTCGGATTCGATGGGCGTGTCCGCCGGCGCCTCGCTGGAAGCCTGTGGCCCGCCGAATTGGCTGGGCACGGTGCACACCCACGTCGCGCTGCGGGATGGTCTACAGCCCTACTCCCTCTTCTCGGGCGCAGACCGGGGTGTGATGATGATGTGGTGGAGACGCTGGGGAGTCGATGGCTTGTTCTGTTTGCTGTACAGCGACAAGGACGTCATCTGCGAGATTCAGGGACCCGAAACAGTCGTCATCTTCCCGCGCTCCCGTTATTGACCCAGTGCGGCTCCTCGCTTCAGGTCTGGTCCTGATCACGGCGGTAACAGCGCCGGTCCAGAGTCAAACCAGCAGCACCGTCTCAAAAGCCACGTTTCGCTTCAGTCGCGAAGCTGGGGCCGCCCTGCGGCAGCTGTGGAACGCCAGTATCGCAGCCAAGGAAGAACGGGTTGCCTGCCTGGCCACCACAATCCGAAGCGATACCGTCTTCGTAACCCGGATCGATCCGCTCCCCCCCGAGGAGGCGGACAGCCTCGGTATCTCAGCCACCTCGTCCATCGAGCGGTGCAGCCCTCCCCAATGGTCCGGCACGGTCCACTCCCACATCGCGCTGTACACTGACGACCGGCCGTCCGCTCGCTTCAGCGCTCAGGACCGGATTGCCATGCGGCTGTGGTATGATCGGTGGCACGCGAACGGAGTGTTCTGCCTGATCTACAGCGCGGACGATGCCCACTGCGAAGCTGACGGAGTGGTGGGGGGGATGCGATCACCCCCCCGTGTGGTTCAGTAGTCTTCTCGCTCCTGACTCAGGAAAACGGGCGTCGGCTAAGAATGCTGCGAGGCCACCGCAAAGCTAGCCAGCGATCTATTCCCCAGACCCTGCCCGCTCTCGCTCCCAAAAACGCCAGCATTAGGAAAAACAGGACCAGGTGAAAGCCTTGCTGCCCCGGTGACATCCACTGAGTGGCCAGCCCATAGTTGATCACGAGTATGAAACCAACAAGAGAGGCCAGGCCGGTGAGCAGACCCAGTGTGAGACCAATCCCCACCACCGTCTCACCCCACGCGGTCAGCGGGGCGAACACGTTACTGTGCGGCAGCACCGTTCCCTCGAGGAACTGCTTGTAGAACGTCAGGGGGTTATCTGACGCCTGCTTGGCCACGATCTTCGGCATGACGGAAAGCCACCGCTCGGACACGGCGGGGAATGGAAGCACGCCGCCCAGCAGCACCAGCGTCATCTTGGTAACCAGCGATTTGACGAAGTAAAGACCGACCACGATCCGAAGCAGGGCCAGCCACTCGCGTGGGTGACTCATGTCGATCGAAGCACTTGTTTGCAGCTGAGCCATTGGTTGACCTCGTCAATCGCCAGGGAAGCCAGCACTCCCTCAAAGCTGGACCCCTAACTCCGAAAACACAAAGGTCCAGGTGTCGGTTAGCTCGTCCAGAACCTTCGATAGCGGCTTCCCTGCCCCATGACCCGCCTTCGACTCCAGCCGAAGAAGGACCGGCCGGTTGGACGACGTGGCCGCCTGCAACCGAGCGGCCATTTTCCGTGCATGCATAGGATCGACCCTGGTGTCGCTCTCGGCAGTTGCAAGCAGCACCGCGGGATATCTGACTCCATCGCGGACCTGATGATACGGCGAATAGGCCCTCAGCCATTGAAACTGAGCAGGGTCGTCGGCCGATCCGTATTCAGGGATCCAGAGCCGGGCGATGAGGAACTGGTGATAGCGGAGCATGTCGAGGAGAGGCACCTGAATCACCGCCGCGCGAAACAGCTCCGGCCGCTGAGTCACGACTGCCCCGACGAGCAGCCCACCGTTGGATCCACCTGCCACCGCGAGACGGTCCGGGTTGGTGTAACCCTCGGCCATGAGCCATTTGGCAGCAGCAATGAAGTCATCGAAGCTGTTCTGCTTGCGATCGAGAATACCGGCCTGGTGCCAGCCCTCACCGTACTCACCACCACCTCGGATATTGGGGATCGCCAGCACCCCACCCTGCTCCAGCCAGACGAGCAGCGAGCGGGAGAACGAAGGTGTCATGCTGATGTTGAACCCGCCGTAGCCGGTCAGGTATACCGGATTGTCACCGTTGCGCTTCAGTGTGCTGGGATGGACCAGGAACATGGAAATCGGAGTGCCATCCTTTGAGTCATAACTGACCTGCTGCACCGCGAAGCGTGAGGGATCCACATCGGCTTCGACCTGCCTCCAGAGCGTTGATTTGCCGCTCGGCAGCTCGATATGATAGACCCGCGGCGGTACTGTGTAGGTGGAGAATCCGTAGAACACCTCGTCGCCGTCCCATTCAGCCTCGACCCCGAACACGGTTCCCAGCTGGGGAAGCCCGATCTCCTCGATCGGCCCCCCCTCCAGATCGGTGAGGCGGAGCCGAGATGAAGCCTGCTCCAGATAGGTAAGCGCCAGCCGGTTGCTGGCCACCCGCACACTCTCCAGCACTGCATCCGGCCGGGGCGTTATGATCTCACGCCATAATGTCCGATCCGGCCGCTCGGGATCGACTCCATAGAGCCGGTAGGTGGGTGCCTCGAGGTTGGTGCGCAGGAAGAGCCGGCCATGCGCGATTTCACCTTCGAATGACGCGGCCAGATTCTCAGCTACGGGGATGAACGGAGTGTTGACGGCGAGGTCCTTGAGATAGAGATCCGTCTGGTCGAACGTGCGGGCGACCTCCAGGAGGAGCCAGCGACCGTCGGGTGAAAGGCGGACCCCGGGCCAGTACTCCTTCTGGACCGGTTGGTACACCAACCGGTCGGTCGCGGGATCGGAACCAAGTTCGTGGTAATAGACCGAGCGGTGGTAATGCTCTTCCCCAGGAGGAACCTCCTCCCTCGCGGGATAGCGGGTGTAATAAAATCCGCGCCCGTCGGGCAGCCAGGCCAGAGACGCAGCGCGCATCCGCGAGATTCGATCGGGCAAATGACGTCCACTGTCCAGATCGAGGATCTGGAGCAGACTCTCCTCACTTCCGTCTTCCGAGAGACCATAGGCCAAGAGGCGCCCATCCTCGCTGGGATAGTACCAGTCGAGGGCAGTGGTGCCTTCAGAGTTGAGTGCATTGGGATCGATCGCGACCCGATCGGCTCCATCAACACCCACTCGCCAGTAGAGTACCGGCTGGTTTTGCCGACCGTCTCGCCTCAGATAGAAGTACCGGCCCCGGACCGGCATCGGCACTCCCAGCACACCGATGCCCAGGAGCTGCTCCAGGCGTCGGCGGATTGGCCCGCGGGCGGGCATCTCGGCCAGATACGCTTCGGTGAGCGCATTCTGACGAGCGGTCCACTCCCGGGTTTCGGAAGCATCTCCGTCTTCCAGCCAGCGATACGGATCGGAGACGGTCTCACCGTGCAGAACTTCGGTAATGTCGCCGGCTACCGTTGCGGGATACTCGATCTTCCTAATCTCCCAGGCTGATGCCGAGCTCCCGCGCAGTCGAGATGGTGTCGGAGTCCAACGGCACGTTCTTAGAACGACCCACAATGTCATCGAGCGGTACCAGCTCGATTCCCGAACCTTTCAGGCCCACCATGACACCATAGGTTCGATCCGCGATGGCTCTCACCGCTGCGGCCCCAAACCGGAGCGCCAGAAGCCGATCGTACGTCGTAGGCGATCCGCCTCGCTGCAGGTGACCCAGGACCAGGGTCCGGGTTTCCTTCCCGGTGTAGACCTCGATCGCCCGTGCCACCTTGCTTCCGATGCCACCGAGGCGGTCCACCGTGCCCATCCCGCGGCGTTCCACCAACTCCACGTTCCCATCGATCGAACGCGCACCCTCAGCCACTACCACGATGCTGAACCGTCGACCTGCGGCCTCTCGACTCTTGATCTTGCGGCAGACCTTTTCGATGTCGAATGGAATCTCTGGCAATAGGATGACGTCGGCGCTCCCGGAAAGACCGCTATACAAGGCAATCCACCCGGCATAACGACCCATGACCTCGACCACCATCACCCGGTCATGGCTCTCGGCGGTCGAGTGCAGCCGGTCGATCGCTTCGGTGGCGGTGCTCACCGCGGTATCGAAGCCGAAGGAACGCTGGGTTCCGCTCACGTCGTTGTCGATGGTCTTGGGAACGCAGACGACCGGCAGGCCTTTTTTCCATAGCTCGTGCGAGATTTGCAGGCTCCCGTCACCACCGATCGAAACCAGGGCGTCGAAGCCGCTGGCCTGAAACGCCGCCACCAGATCACCCGAGCGATCGACCTCGCACTCCTTCCCCTCCGCATCGCGCGTGACGTAGCGAAATGGATTTCCCCGATTGGTGGTGCCGAGGATGGTTCCACCCAAGTGGGTGATCCCCCGAACTTGAGAGAGACCGAGGGGCACCACGCCGTTGAAGGTGAGCAGTCCCTCATACCCGCGCTGAATCCCGTAGCATTTCCAGCCGCGGTGATTGGCGGACAAAACCACGGCCCTGATGACCGCGTTCAGCCCTGGGGCGTCACCCCCTCCGGTGGAGACGGCGATGCGCATAGGTCATGTCTCACCCCTCACCTGCCGGATGGCCTTCAGGACTTCGCCCGGCTCCGCATGGCGCCTGAGCGACTTTTTGGAGAACACCAGCTTACCGTCCACCGTCACCTCGAACACGCCACCGGAAGACTCGATCAACCGCACATCTGCATCCGGATACGCTTGCTTCAGCTCGGCCGCCACCCTGGCAGCCCGGGGCTGGTAGTTTCAGACAACGCAATATTGAATCGTCACATGCATAGGTGCCATCGGATCTTGCAGGACTTTCACCGGACGGCGAGAATCGTAGTGGTGACGTGGGGCGATGCCAAGGGGAAGCGCTGGCTGTGACGGCCATCCTTGTCAGTCACTCCTCGATATCGTATCTATTTGACCCATGCTGATCTACCGACTCCCCGCTGGGGGATGGGCCCGGGTGCTGCGGCTCCTGGGCGCTCTTGTGTTAGTAGCTGTGTGCTCCCGGGCTGCCGCAGCACAGGAGCGACGTTACCTCTTCGAGGCGGGTGTCGCGGGGGTCTACCAATCGTTCGGCGACTCGACCGATTTGGACGGCTCCCCCGGGTTTCTGGCCCGGCTCGGCTTCTGGCTGCCGGCCAACTTTTCGGTTGAGCTGGAGGGCTCCACATCCACACCCAGCTCCCAGACCGGGAGTGCCGACGTGGGAGTAAAGACCGGAGCCGTCTCCCTCCTCTATAACCTGCTGGTAGGCCAAAAGGGTTGGGCCTACGTCAAGGGCGGCTATGGTGGCACCCGCTATGGTGACGCCGGCGATTGCAGTGCGTCAGGGCGAACCATTTGCGGCACAACAAGCATGTTCCTGGTGGGGCTGGGTTACCGAATGGCATTCACCCCGATTCTGCTGGGACGCGCCGAAGCGGTGATCTATCCCAACAAGGGCACCAGCACCAGTGGTGGTGAAACCAACGACATCCATTTCACCAACTTCGGGCTCAACCTCGGCGTGAGTCTGATGCTGGGCAGCAAGCCCATTCCCGATAGCGACCACGACGGCATTCTGAACAACCGCGATCGCTGCGCGGACACTCCGGAGGGCGCGAAAGTCGACGCGTCAGGTTGTCCGGCCGACAGCGACAGCGATGGAGTCCCGGACGGCGTGGATCGCTGCCCCAACACCGCGGTCGGTGCCACGGTGGATGCCAACGGGTGCCCCCGGGACAGCGATGGTGACAACATCATGGATGGGGTGGACAAGTGTCCCGATACGCCGGAAGGCGTTCTGGTGGATGCGCGCGGCTGCCCCAAGGACAGCGACGGGGACTCCATCCCCGACGGCCTGGATCGCTGCTCTGACACACCTCAGGGCGCTACCGTTGACGCTCTGGGCTGCCCGGGTGATGAAGACAGTGACGGAATTCTCGATGGACTGGATCGTTGCCCCCGCACTCCGATCGGAGCCACGGTTAATGCGTATGGGTGTGTTGCCGGCCAGACCCCGGGAAGGGCTCCGGCCAACCCCCCGCCTGCTAACCCGGCGCCGACCAATCCGCCGCCAGCCGCACGGCCCGATACCAGTGCCGCTGCCCCAAGGCCCGCCGCGCCTCAGCGAACGCTGGAGGCCCCACCCGGGGCACCCACGGTACTCGAGGGTGTCAGCTTCGAATCGGCGAGTGCGCGGTTGCAGCCCGGCTCATATGTGGAGCTCGATTCGATTGCCCGGGTGCTCATGGCCAACCCGAACATGAAGATCGAGATCGGCGGTCATACCGATAACTCGGGAAATGCGGCGGACAATATGCGGCTGTCTTCGCTGAGAGCGGATGCGGTTCGTAACTATCTCCTGGCCAAGGGCGTGCCCTTCCGCCAGATGGTCTCGAAGGGCTATGGAGCCACCATCCCCCGGACCCCTGACAACTCACCCCAAGGCCGTGCGCTCAATCGGCGAGTCGAGATCCGGCAGCTGCCTCCAGGCCCGTAACCGGACCGGCTTGACCATCGCTTAAGCCGGGGTATGCTAAGAAAGACCCTTCCCTCCCAGGAGTTCAGCATGGATATGTCTAACCGCATCGGCCTGCTTGCGTTCATTGTCGTAACCGGGACAACGCCGCTGGCAGCTCAATCCACCGATGCTGCCACGAAACCCGCTCAGCCTCAAGCGGCTGCCAAGCCCGGTGCCGGTGCCTCCTACAGCCCTGAGCAAGTCGCCAAAGGCGACGCGCTCTTTCACGGCTCGGCGAATTGCTACGCGTGTCATGGCAGCAAGGGAGAGGGTCTGGTGGGACCGAACCTGACTGATGCCGAATGGATTCACAGCAAAGGGAGCTACGACGAGATCGTGGCTCAAATAAACCACGGTGTGCCAAAGGAGGAGTCCAAGAGCGGCACCGTGATGCCTCCGAAGGGCGGCGCAGACCTGAGCGAAGACGACGTCAAGGCTGTTGCGGCCTATGTGTACAGTCTGAGCCACAAGTAAAGACCCAGTCTGATCCCGTACGGGAGCGTCTCGAGTCAACACCAGACACCGAATAGCCATCCTTAGGCGCACCTGCAGAGAGCCGCCAGTCAGAGACTGACGGCTCTTTCGTAGAAGCACCGGGCCGCCATCACCGACGCGCTGCTCGGAATACAGCTAACTTCATCTGCATGAGTTCCAATCGCCTCGCCGGTTCCCCATCGGCCTATCTCCAGTCCGCCGCCCACCAGCCAATCCACTGGTTTCCCTGGGGAGACGAAGCGTTCGCGACCGCTCAGGCCGCCGACAAGCCGATGCTGCTCGACATCGGCGCGGTGTGGTGCCACTGGTGTCATGTTATGGACGGAGAGTCCTACGAGGATGCCTCGCTCGCGGCTTTTCTCAACGAGCACTTTGTGTGTATCAAGGTGGACCGCGACGAACGTCCTGATGTGGACGCCCGTTATCAGCGCGCGGTCCAGCTTCTCACCCAACAGGGCGGCTGGCCGCTCACGGCCTTCCTCACCCCTCGAGGTGAGGTCTTTTTCGGCGGCACTTATTTCCCACCCGACGGGAAGTACGGCCGACCCGGCTTCCGCAGCGTCCTCGCCAGCGTGCTCCAGGCCTACCAATCGAGGCGCGACCAGATCCAGGCCCAGGCGCAAGCCATCCGCCAGGTACTGCAGGAACAGCTCGACGAACGGGCTCCCGGTGCGGTCTCGCAGGCCCTGTTGGACGAGACGCAGGCCGAGATGCTCCGAGTTTTCGACCCGGTCAACGGCGGTTTTGGAAGCCAGCCCAAGTTTCCTCATCCCGGGGCCATCACGGTGCTCCTGCACCGCTGGTTCGACCAGCCGTCAGACCAGCTCCGTACCGTGATTGACCGGACCCTTCAGGGAATGGCGCGGGGCGGGATCTACGATCAGCTAGGCGGCGGGTTTCATCGCTACAGCGTGGACGCGCAATGGATTGTACCCCACTTCGAGAAGATGTCTTACGACAACTCGGAGTTGCTGAAGACGTATCTCGACGCGTACACACTCTTCGGAACGGCGGAGTACGCCGAGACGGCGCGGGGTATCGTCCGCTGGGTTCGCGAGGTGGCGTCCGACCCGGAAGGGGGCTACGCCGCCAGCCAGGACGCGGATGTCGGACTGGATGACGATGGCGACTACTTCACCTGGACCCGAGAGGAGGCGGCCGGGGTGCTCAGCCCGGAGGAGCTCGAGGTGGCAGCCGCCCATTATGACATCGGAACTGCCGGAGAAATGCATCATAACCCGGGCAAGAACGTGCTCTTCGTTGCCGCCTCGATCGCGAGCATTGCCACGCGGCAGGGTCGCAGCAGCGAGCAAGTGGAGCAGCTCCTCGAGTCGGCTAAGACCAAGCTTCGCGCTGCCCGGTTCCAGCGCCCGGCTCCGTTTGTAGATCGCACCCGGTACACCAATTGGAATGCCATGATGGCATCGGCCATGCTCAGAGCCGGAGTCGTTCTGGCCGATGCGTGGGCGACGGAGCATGCTCTCCAGACCCTGCGAAGGATCCGAGGCGAGAGCGCGGAAGACAATGCGGTCGCACACACCCCGGGAGGGCTCACAGGGTTACTCGACGATCAAGTGCAGATGGCCGCCGCGGTGCTCGATGCGTACGAGGTCTCCGGAGACTCAGAGTGGTTGAGCTGGAGTGAGCGGCTCATGGAGCGAGTCTGGTCGAACTATTGGGACGAGGAAGGTGGCGGTTTGTTCGATACCGCTCGGGACTCGGTCTCCCAGGAAGGTCTCCTTCCCGCCCCGGCCAAGCCGGTCCAGGATACGCCCACGCCGTCGCCCAACGGTATAGCGGGAATCGTGCTGGCCCGGCTCCACGAGCTGACCGGAAATCCCATCTGGAAGGAGCGGGCCGCTGCCCTGCTTTCAGTCTTTGCCGGGCGAGCTGGAGAGCTGGGTTTCCACGCCGCGACATACCTGCTGGCGGTCGATTGGGCCATTAACCCCGCGTTCCATCTCGTCGTGGTGGGCCGCGACGCCGTAGCTGAAGAGATGCATCGGGCGGCTCTTTCCGGGTTCATCCCCCGCCGCGTGACTCAGCTGCTCCGTCCGGAAGATGCCAGCAGCCGCTCTCTGCCGGCCCCACTCAAAGCAATGGCGGGGCTGGGCGCCGCACCCCGTGGCTACGCCTGCAGCGGAACCAGCTGCAGTCCCCCGGCCGAGGACCTCAACGGCTGGCTCGCGACCTTGGAATCGCTTCGGACAGCGGTGCCCGCCTGATCACCGACTCCGCCGCGCTCTCATTACATTACGCCGGCCCCCTATTGCGAGGACATTCGTGGCAAAGAACGCGACCATCAAGACCAGCAAAGGCACCATCACGGCGGAGCTGTTCGACACCGAGGTACCCGGCACCGTCGCCAACTTCGAGAAGCTGGCCAATAGCCAATTTTACGACGGCACCCGCTTTCACCGGGTCATTCCCAACTTCATGATCCAGGGTGGCGACCCGCTCTCCAAGGAGCCCGGCAACCCCCGGGTAGGCACCGGCGGCCCGGGCTACAAGATCAAGTGTGAGACCCACCTCAACACCCACAAACACCTGAGCGGCACGCTTTCAATGGCGCACGCCGGGAAAGACACCGGCGGGAGCCAGTTTTTCATTACCCACTCGCCCCAACCCCACTTGGATCGGGTCCATACCGTCTTCGGCCAGGTGACGGAAGGCATGGACGTCGTGAACAAGATTCAACAGAATGACGTCATCACCTCGATCCGGGTTGCCTGAGCCCTGCATCTCGATTTTGCCGTCGTCGCAGACTATGCGCTGATCGACCAGCAAGGGAAGTTGAGCGTCCTGGGAATCTTTCAGCACGTGTGGCTGTCCAACTTTCCCGCGGTCTACCCCCGGACCCACCTCGTCCTTCGAGTCAGAGGGCGGCGTACGGAAATCGGGGTCCATACCATACGGATCCGTTTCGTGGACGAAGGTGGAACTGAGCTCCTCGGCGGTGAGGGGACGGTTCAGTTCGGGGAGCCGCCGGCTGGGGTGGTGGATGTCGAGGCCGGCGCGGTTCTCGTCTTCGATGTGCCTCTGCCCCGTCCCGGGCAATACGCTTTCGAGATCAGTCTCGATGGCGAGGATGCCAGTCGGGTGGCGCTGTCGGCCGGGTACCCGCAAACCCAGTGAGAGGTGAGCGGTGAGCGGGATGGCCCTCACCCTCTTACCTCATACCTCTTACCTCTCACGACTTACCGCTTACCCCTTACCTTCTTGATATGACCTGGACCCGAGACCGCGCCCTGGCGCTCATGCATGAGTACACGCCCTCGGATGCCCTGCGGAGGCACATGTATGCGGTCGAGATCGCCATGCGGGCGATGGCGGAACGGTCCGGAGAAGATGCGGAGAGCTGGGGGCTGGTCGGTCTGCTGCACGACTTTGACTATGAGCGATTCCCCAACGCCGCCCATTCTCCGACGGAAGAGCATCCGGCCGAAGGAGTCCGGTTGCTCGCGGCCCAGGGTTTCCCCGAGCCGCTGCAACGCGCCATCCTCTCCCATGCCAACTACACCGGCGTGCCGCGGGATACGCCTATGGCCCGGGCCCTCTTTGCCGTGGACGAGCTCGCGGGGTTTCTGATAGCCTGCGCCCTGGTCCGTCCCTCGAAGAGCCTCCAGGATCTCGAGGTATCCAGTGTAAAGAAGAAGCTCAAGGACAAGGCCTTTGCTCGAGGCGTCAACCGGGATGACGTGATCAGCGGGGCCGAGGAGCTGGGTGTTCCGCTCGACGAGCACATCGGGTTCATGCTGGAGGCCTTGCGGCCCCACGAGAGGATCCTGGGACTCGGTGCCTCGTGACCGGAGCCCGGCTCATACCGGCGGAGCAGTCAGTCGCTTGCGCCATCAATCGTGCAGCCGGCGGGCGGCCGATACCGGGGAATCAGGTCGATCTCCTCATCGACGGTCCCGACACCTACAGCTCGATGCTGGAAGCGATCGCCGAAGCTACCCGGTGGGTGCATTTCGAGAACTACATCATCCGCAGCGACCCGGCGGGATGGCGGTTTGCCGAGTTACTGGCCAGGCGAGCACGTGAAGGAATACATGTCCGGGTCCTGTACGACTGGTTTGGCTCGATCGGCACAGCCAAGGGTTTCTGGCGCTATCTGAGAGATGCCGGCGTCGAGGTCCGGGCCTTTCACCGACCCCAGCTGATTGATGCAGTCACCAATCTTTCGCGCAACCATCGCAAGCTGGTGGTGGCCGACGGCACCCGCGCCATCCTCGGCGGCCTTTGTATCGGATGCGAATGGACCGGTGAGCGCCATGCTGGCGGCCAGCCCTGGCGCGACACAGCCGTCGATATCAGGGGACCGGGTGCGGCGGTGCTGGATCAGACCTTCGCCCAGTTGTGGAAGTTCACCGGTGACGCGGTGCCGCCCGACCAGACTGCGGGCGCCGTCCCATCGCTCGGCGATGCTGAAGTCCGCGTGATCAGCGGCGAGCCGGGCCGGGAGCGTGCCTATCGAGTCATCGAGCTGTTGGTCGTGGGAAGCGTGGAGCGGCTCTGGATCACGGACGCGTATCTGGTTGCGCCACCCCGTCTCTTCCAGGCGCTACGTGATTCGGCGCGGGACGGCGTGGACGTCAGGTTACTGGTGCCGGGATCGAGCGACGTCCCCCTGGTTCGCAATCTCTCTCGCATCGGCTATCGCGACCTGCTTCGCTCGGGCGTTCGAATTTACGAATGGGACGGACCGATGCTGCACGCCAAGACGATCATGTGCGACAATCGCTGGGTCCGCATCGGGTCCAGCAACCTCAATCCATCCAGCCTGCTCGGCAACTATGAGCTGGATGTTCTGATCGAGGATTCGAGCTTGGCGCAAGCCATGGAGGACCAGTTCCGTCTCGACATGGCGCGAAGTCGCGAGGTCGCCAGCAGACCGCTTCGGGGGCCGCAGCGGATCAGCAAAGCCCTTCCTGTCGCCCTGACGCACCAACATGCCGAGACGCCCAACGTATATCGGAGAAGCAGGCGTGAGGCCCGCCAGCGGGCCGCCCTGGTCCTGCGCGCCATCGCCAGTCACGCCCGGCGCTCTGTCTTTCTGCCGATCAGCGCCATGTTCGTTGCACTGGGGCTGCTCTTGGTAGCGCTGCCTCGGACCTCTGCTTACGTCCTGGCAGGCCTGTGCGCCTGGTTTGCGCTTGGTGCGGCCCGCGAGGCATTCAGGCGAAGGGCGGACCGATAGCGACGGCGGCGAGCCATCGAGAATTATCTTCAAGGGTACATGTTTCTACCTGAAACTTTAGCGGGCTGTGGCCGTCTCATGAGCTAGTCGACCTCAGTATGAACCGGTAACGTCGAGTACATGGTGAATTGGTATTTGCGGGCAATGGTGCTGGCCCTCCTGGGCCTCCAGCTCTCCGGTGCTGCCCTGGCGCAGTCGCCGGCCGACACGGGAGCTCGATCGGTCACGCTGGCGGAAGCGTTACGTCTGGCAGATCGGGTCCAGCCCGATGTGGTGCGGGCCGCTTCGAGCGTGAGGACTGCCGCTGCCCAGCGGCGCAGCGCCTGGGGCGCGTACCTCCCCACCCTCACGGCCAGCTCCTCAGCCAGTTCTTTCTTCTCCGAGGGAACCTCTCGCATTGATCCGGTCACCGGGCAGCTTACCAGCGGAAACAGCAGCAACAAGAGTCTCAGCACGGCTTTGTCCGCCAACGTCGACCTGTTCACCGGCTTCCGTCGCGGAGCCGAGATGCGGGCGGCGCGCGCGTCGGAGAACGCGGCCAGTGCGTCTTTGATCGACGCCCATTTTCAGCAGGCCTTGACCACCACCAATCAGTTTCTGGATGCCTTGGCAGCGGCGCAGTTGCTCCAGGTCCGGGAGGCCAGCGTGCGCCGGGCAGAGGAGCAACTCAAGACCTCGATCGCAAAGTTGCGGGCCGGTTCGGCTACTCGCTCGGACTCCCTCCGCTCGCTCGTCACCCTGGGGAACACTCGTCTGGATCTGATCACGACTCAGGCTCAGCTGGCCGGGGCGGAAGCCAACCTGGCCCGGCTTATCGGGCTGCGTGGCAGGGTCAAGGCGCAGGACGACTCGGCGTTTTACGCCCCTGCCATCGGGCTCGACACCCAGGCGCTCCGGGTGGAGGCTGAGTCCAAGTCTCCTCGGGTGAGGAGTGCGACAGCCAGTGCGGCGGCGGCGCGGGCCAATGTTCGTTCGGCACGGTCCGCCTACTGGCCTTCACTGAACCTCTCTGCCAACACCGGTTGGAACGGCAGCCAGCAGGAAGACTACGCGCTGCTCAACCAACGGCAGCTGAGTCTCTCTTTACGCTGGAACCTGTTCAACGGCTTTGACCGAGAACTTACGATCGCGCAACGCGAGGCCGACGAGGACGTGGCTCAGGCCGACGCATCGGACGCGGAGCGGGCGGTCGAAGCGGAGCTGATTACCCGTTTGGCCGAGCTGGATGCCGCCCGACAGCGCATCGATATCACCAAGGTGAGCGTGGCGGCGGCCACCGAGGACCTCAGAGTGCAACAGGAACGCTATCGGCTCGGCGCTTCAACTATCGTCGATCTTCTCACGTCTCAAGAAGCCCTCAACCAGGCAGAGGTGGATGTGGTAAATGCCCGCTTCGACTATCTCCGAGCCAAAGCGCAGCTGGAGGCGCTGATCGGCCGCAAGCTATGACCGGCGCCGTCATGAACACGGAGGAGCGCATGGCGATGCTTCCCGCGGACGTTCCGCGGGATGCCGTCATCGTCACCCGCAACCTCCAGCGCGAATACGATATGGGCGGCGAGATCGTCCGGGCGCTCCGCGGTGTGGACCTGACCATCCGCAAGAATGAATTCGTGGCCGTCATGGGTCCCTCGGGCTCGGGAAAGTCCACGCTCATGAACCTCATTGGATGTCTGGACAGCCCCACCGGCGGGGAATACTGGCTCAATGGACATCGAGTCTCCGAGCTGGAGGACGATGAGCTGGCACGCATCCGGAACAAGGAGATCGGATTCGTCTTTCAGACTTTCAACCTGCTGCCCCGAGCCACCAGCCTTCACAACGTCGAGCTGCCCCTCGTGTATGCCGGTGTCGGCGGAAAGGAGCGCCGCGAAATGGCGATCGACGCTCTGACTCGGGTCGGCTTGAGCGATCGGATGAATCATCGTCCTAACGAGTTGTCCGGCGGCCAACGTCAGCGGGTGGCCATCGCCCGAGCCTTGGTCAACCGCCCCAGCATACTTCTTGCCGATGAGCCGACCGGGAATCTCGACAGCGCCACGAGCGAGGAGATCATGACTTTATTCATGGCGCTGCACGGGACCGGCCAGACCATCGTTCTGGTTACCCACGAGCACGACATCGCCGAACATGCGCGGCGCCAGGTTCACCTCAAAGATGGAAAAGTGGAGCGAGACTTCGACACGGGAAAAGCAGCGTGAGGCTCGTTAGCCGTTTCATCCTAAGGGAGCCCTTCGACTGCGCTCAGGGCAGGCTTCGCGACGGAAGGGTCCCTGGAGTGGCAGCCGGGAGATCTTCCGCTGTGCTCAGGATGACTATCTTCGCGCTACCGCTGGTCCTCTCGTGCAAGAAAGCGGCAGCACCGGTACCCTATCAGGCAGTTCCGGTGGAGCGCCGCGATATCGTCGTGACCGCACAAGCCTCGGGCACCATTCAGCCCGACACCACGGTCGAAGTCAAATCCAAGGCCTCGGGTGAAGTGCTCCAGGTGAACGCCGAGACCGGCCAGGTGGTCAAACGGGGGACCTCCCTGGTGCGGATCGACCCTCGCAATGCGCGCAATGCGCTGGCCCAGGCCCAAGCTGACCTGGACGTAGCCAAAGCCAAGCTGACCAACTCCACCAGTCAGAAACGGCGAGCCGACGAGCTCTTCAAGACCCAGTCGATTACCCAGCAGGAGCACGAGCAGGCGCTCCTCGATTTTGCGGACGCCAAAGCCGAGGTGGTTCGGAGCCAGGTCGCGGTCGACAACGCTCGCATTCAGCTGGAGGATACCGACGTCCGGGCCCCTATCACGGGAACCATCATCGAGAAGGACATCGAGCGCGGCCAGGTGATCGCTTCGGCGACGTCCAACGTGAGCGGGGGAACCACCCTGATGAAAATGGCCGATCTGGGGCTGGTGCAGGTCAGAACCCTGGTAGACGAGACCGATATCGGGAAGGTCCAGCCGGAGCAACGCGCGACCGTCACGGTGGACGCCTACCCCAACCGGCCCTTCCCCGGCACGGTCCTGAAGATCGAACCCCAGGCCCAGACCGAGCAGAACGTCACCATGTTCCCGGTTCTGGTTCGCATCAATAATGAAGAGGGGCTGCTCCGTCCCGGCATGAACACGGAAGTCGAGGTGCACGTAGGCCGTCGGGACAGCGTTCTGGCCGTGCCCAATGCGGCGCTACGCACCTCACATGACGTGGGATCGGCGGCACAGGTGTTGGGACTCGACCCTGCCGCCGTTCAGCGGCAGCTCGCGGCAGACAGTCCTCGGCAGCGAGACTCCACCGGACAGACCTCGATGGGGGCTGCCGCGCCTACCACCCGCACCGGAGCCGCGGGTCGGACCGGTGCTAGCGGCCGCCGGGGTCCTCCTCAGGGAGCGGGCTCCCGGTACATCGTATTCGTGAAACGGAACGGTGAGACCACTCCGGTATGGGTCCGCACTGGATTGACCGATATGGATTACAGCGAGGTACTGGACGGCGTAAACCCCTCCGATTCGGTCCTGGTTCTTCCCAGCGCCAGCCTGGTGCAATCACAGCAGGATATGCGCGAGCGGATTAACCGCTTTAGCGGCGGCGGCGCGGTGCCGGGGATGCGGCAGCAACAGCCCACCCAGCCCTCCGGCAGCTCGAGACCCTAGCGATGCTGCTGGGCGAGACGCTCGCGGTGGCGTTGCAATCGATCCGAGCCAACATGCTGCGATCGGTTCTCACGATGCTTGGGATCGTCATCGGCGTGGGAGCGGTGATCACCATGGTGGCCCTGGGGAGCGGGGCGCAGAAGGCGGTCCAGGATCGGATCGCAGCCTTGGGCGCCAATGTGTTCACCGTCATGGCGGGACAGGCCAGCCAGGGCGGGATCCGCATCACCGATCGGACCATTCTGAGCACCGACGACTACGAGGCACTCAAGCGCGACGCGCCGCTCCTCAAGGCAGTGGTGCCCGAGATGCAGCAGTCGCTGCAGGTCAAATACGGCAATCAGAACAGCAATCTGAATATCGTCGGCACCACCGCCGAGTATGTGGACGTGCGGAACTACACCGTTCCCTACGGCAGGATGTTCTCTCCGGGTGAGGACGAAGCCCGACAGCGCTACGCCGTGCTCGGCGCCTCGGTGCCACGGATGCTCGGCGGCAACCCGGCCGCCATGATCCATCAAACTCTGCTTGTTCGCGGGATCCCCTTCGAGATCATCGGTGTCTTGAGTGAAAAGGGGGCTGCGGGCGGGTTCGGCAACCCCGACGAGCAGATCCTCATCCCGCTGAACACGGCGAGATATCGGGTATTCGGCAGCAATCGCATTCGGTCCTTCTCGGTCGAGGTCAAGGACGGCGTGCCGCTGGAACAGGGCATGGTGGACCTGGAGCGGGTGCTCCGCCGCGAGCACAAGATCCGCCCCGGCGGCGAGAACGATTTCACCATCCGGAACCAGCAGGATGTTCTGGCGACACAGCAGCAAGCCACCCAGGTATTCACCAGCTTGCTGGCCAGCATCGCGGCGGTGAGCCTGCTGGTCGGCGGCATCGGCATCATGAACATCATGCTGGTGTCGGTGACCGAGCGGACCCGCGAGATCGGCGTCCGAAAGGCGCTTGGAGCCACCCGGCTCAACATTTTGCTTCAGTTCCTGATCGAGGCATTGACCCTCTGTCTCCTCGGCGGAGTGCTGGGAATCCTGCTCGGGGTACTCACGGCCATCCTGCTCTCCCGGGTCATGCAGTGGAATACGCTCATCTCTCCCATTGCCATCATCATTGCCTTCGGGTTCAGCGCGGCCGTGGGACTCTTCTTCGGGATCTGGCCGGCGCGAAGAGCTTCCCGGCTCGATCCTATCATCGCTCTGCGATACGAGTAGCCGGCAAAGCAGCCCTTGACTCGGCCCGACGTAGCGGTCGTGGGCGCTGGAGTGGCCGGTCTGGCCGCCGCCGCCCGCCTGGCAGAGGCTGGGCGCAGCGTGCTGCTCCTGGAAGCTCGTCCTCGCCTGGGCGGCCGGATTCACACCATCATCGATCCAGGCTCGGGCTTCCCCATCGAGCTCGGCGCCGAATTCATCCAGGGCAGGTCGGCCGAGCTGTTCGAGATCGCGAAGAGAGGTCACCTGGGATTGGTGCCGTTCACCGAGCGGCATGCATCTCTGCGAGGTGGGCGAGCTCAATCTTTCCCAGATGTCATCGAACTGGTGGATCGCTTATTGAAATCGCGACGACCAGGCTCGGCGGACATCACTGTGGCGCAAATCCTGAATCAGCAACTCGGCACCGGTACCGACATCGAGGAGCTCACCGCCATCCGAGGCTATCTCGAGAAATTTCACGCCGCGGATCTGGGGCGCTTCGGGGTCGAAGCCCTGGCGGAGAACCAGGCGGCCGAGGAGGAAGACGGGGACGGCATCTACCGGTTGTCCCAAGGGTATGGGTCGCTAGTCGAAGAGCTGAGGCAGCGACTCGATTCCGGCTCAGTGGAAGTAAGAACCCAGTGTATTGTCGGGCACATACGGTGGAAGGAAGGGGAGGTCCAGATCGAGGCCGACACGCCGCAGGGTCGAGAGAAGATCGAAGTCGCTCGTGCTATCCTGGCAGTTCCTCTGAGTGTTCTTAAGCTAGAACGCCAGGAACAGGGAGCGGTAATTCTCGATCCGGAGCCACCTGGCTGGAAATCAGGCTTGGGAGCCCTCCACATGGGAGCAGCCCAGCGCATAGTCCTTCAGTTCGAGCGGGCGTGGTGGAACGAAGCAGGGCGACCGGTGCCGACCTTCGTTCACGGACGAGATGAGCCGCTGCCGGTGTGGTGGACTGCAACACCGCGTGATGTCCCTTTCATAACTGGCTGGGTGGGGGGCCCTCAGGCCGAGACTCTGGCGGGCATCCCGGCAGAAAAGATGACTCGACTGGGAGTGCAGTCGCTGGCGAGCATCTTTGGGCAATCCGTGAGTCGGGTCGAGGGATGGCTTCGCGCCAGTTATACCCATGACTGGTCTCGCGACCCGTTTTCCCGGGGAGCCTATAGCTATGGCGGGGTGGGAGCGAGCGCGGCAGCCGAGCTTTTGCGCCGACCGGTCCGGAATACGCTCTTCTTGACGGGGGAGGCCGTGAATGGCCAAGGCAGGAATGCAACCGTGCCAGGAGCTCTGGCCAGTGGTCTACGGACTGCGGCCCTCGTGCTGGATGAGGTTCATGAGTAGCGCCTCCTGGCTGCTTCCCATCGCTGCTTGAGCTCGGTCATGAGCTGTACAATCCGTGGATCTGTCCGCACCGGATCGAGTAGCGGGTCCCGCTCGAACCAGGGATAACAGGGAAATCCGCTGTCCACCGCCTTGGCCAACCAGGTTGCGGCTTCCTCGGGCTGTTTCAGCTGAGCATACGCCGCACCAACGCTGTACGCCACGTGATGGTCGACATAGCCCTCTTTGCCCAGAATCAATGCGATGAGCGCCTCAGCTTGCTCCCGGTCTCCCTCATGGGCCTGAATGCTGGCCAGCACGGCACGAGCCCGGTTTGCCGCCGGGGCGGAGGTTATCTGACTCAGAGAGTCCAGGGTGGCAATGGCTCTGGCTGAGTCGCCGCCATAGTAGTACGCCTGCGCCAGATAGGAATCGGTGTAGGCTCGGCTGCTGCTTCGCCGGGCAGCCTCCAGGTTGGTCGCTGCCTCATCGTACCGCCCTTCCAGGAACGCTACCACTCCCCGAGTCCGAAGCCGTTCCACCTGATCCGCAGGCTCTCCGCTGACCTCGCGATCTTCCCGCTCGGCCAGGTCCAGGAGGCCGAGGTGGTAAAAGGCGGCCTCGCGGAAGTAGTGGGCTAGATCGAGGTTGGGATTGAGGGCCAAAGCCCGGCCACTCTCTTCGAGCGTTCCCTCCCAATCGAAGTCCGCCTTACGCATCACCGCAGCCTTGGCCAAATGAGCTTCGGCGAGGTTGGGGTCGAGCACCAATGCTCGCGCAGCCTCGCGGTTGGCCCGCTCTCCCCAGAGCGCCACGTCGGGACCGGACGCAAAGCGCAGATGCATGTCCGCGCTCGCCATCGCCAGGCCGGCTTGAGCCAACGCGTAGCCCGAATCCAGCGCCAGCGCCCGCTCGAACGATTCCAGCGCGGACTTGGTCCCTTCCTCCGTCACGTGAGCTAATTGCGCCCGGCCCCGAAGGTACCACTCATACGCGGCGGGATTGGCAGTGTACCGCCGGTACAACCGCTCATGCTCCTCGGTGCTCAACCGCACCGCCAGGCTGCTGCTCACCCGCTCGGCCACCGAGTCCTGCAGGGTGAGCAGGTCTTTGCGAGCCAAATCATAGGCGGAGCCCCAGAGCGGCGTGGCATCATCGGCGCGGACCAGCTGCACACTGACTCGCAAGCGATCGGCGGCGGCTTGGACCGTCCCAGTGACCACGTACCCGACTCCAAGCTCCCGACCCACGTCACGCACGTCCGCATCCTTGCCCGCATACCGCAGTACAGCACTGGTTGGTCGCAGCCGCATCTGGCGCACGCCGGCAAGACGCGTGATGATGGCGTCGGGTATTCCAATCGCCAAAACGCTGGAGTCGGCGGCGGTGCCGAAGGTCTTGAAAGGAAGAACTGCGAGCGGTATAGGGCCGGACGATGGACTCGACTGCCTTCGGCGAAGCAGGTAGGCACCAAAGAGCAGCAGCAGCAGCAGCGCGGCAATCCCGGTCCATCGGTAACCGGCTCGAGCCCTAGGTGGCGGCGTGGCCGGCTGGGACAGACCTCG
This sequence comes from Gemmatimonadales bacterium, assembly GCA_035695405.1. Taxonomy (GTDB): domain Bacteria; phylum Gemmatimonadota; class Gemmatimonadetes; order Gemmatimonadales; family GWC2-71-9; genus CAVVWJ01. The sequence continues at coordinate 16,699 of DASSED010000277.1, read as the reverse complement.
TCGGAGAGCCTCCGCAAACTCAGCCGGCGAGCTGAACCGGTCGGCCGGAACTTTGGCCATCGCTCGCATCAGTGCCCGCTCGACCGGAACCGGAACCGTATCCCGGCTTCGGGTGATCGCGGGCACCGGCTCGGTGATGCGCTTGGCGGCGATAGACTGAGCTGTAGGACCGGAGAACGGAGGCTCACCGGCGAGCATCTCATACAGAACACAAGCCAGCGAGTAGATGTCGGTTCGTCCATCCAGGCTGCGCTCGCCACTCGCCTGCTCGGGACTCATGTAGGATGGAGTTCCGACGATCATCCCGGTTTCGGTCAGCCGGTCAGTGGTCACCTCGCTTAAGGACCGGGCGATTCCGAAATCAGTGACCAGCGCGTGCTCCTGACCCCTGGAGGACGAACCGGTGTTCCGGGCCCCCGACAAAAGAATGTTCTCCGGCTTGATATCCCGGTGCACGATGCCCTGCCGGTGCGCGCACTCGAGAGCATCGGCTACCTCGGTGGCCAGTCGAATGGCTTCGTCGATGGGGAGCTGTCGCTCACGGTCGAGCCGGGAGCGGAGCGACTCGCCTTCGACGTAGGGCATGGTGAACCACAGCTGGGCCCCGGTCCCACCCGAGTCGAGCACCGTCAGGATGTTGGGATGCTGCAGGCCTGCCGCGTGTCGAATTTCCCGGGTAAACCGCTCCGGGCCCAGGGTAGCCGCGAGCTCCGGCCGGAGTAGCTTGAGCGCCACGCGGCGGCCATGTCGCAGGTCGTGCGCCAGGTACACCGTGGCCATGCCGCCGCGACCCAGCTCACGCTCGATGCGATAGCCGCTCCCGACGCTGGCCTGCAGGGCTTCTACTGGATCTCGCACCATGCCGGCTCATTTCCCAGGTTCTATAGCATACGATACCGTGGCTCTTGCAACCAGAACGAGTTCTGGCGCGTTTCCTCCATAGTCCCCTAGATTTTGCCAGCACCGGCCAAAGGAGAAGCATTTGACCTCGGCTTCAGAGCCCCTGGTACCGGCCTCCATCGAGCCGCGTCCCTTCGTCAAACGTCACGCCGGCGTGGTGCGCCTGACTCACTGGCTCAACGCCATCTTCCTGGTGGGGATGGTTGCCAGCGGGCTTCAGATCTACAACGCGTATACCCATTTCGGAATCAGAGGAAATCTTTTGCCGGTACCGAATCCATTGGACGGCCGGCCGGTTCCCGAGTGGGCGCGCCTGGGCGGCTGGCTGGCAGGTGGGCTCAACTGGCACTTCTTCCTGGCGTGGCCGTTTGTCATCACCGGCCTGGTGTACATCGGCTTCCTGCTTGCGTCGGGTGAGTGGCGGTCGCTGATCTTTCGCCCCCGCGACATTCCCGCCGCCGCTCAGATGCAACTGTATTATCTGCACCTGCGGAAAGAGCACCCAGCCCAGGGTAAGCACAATGCTCTGCAGAAAGCAGCGTACACCTTCATCGTGGTTCTGGGTGTCATTTCCGTCCTGAGCGGTTTCGCGGTGTACAAGCCGATACAGCTCTCTTGGCTCACGGCCGCGTTCGGCGGGTACGAGCTCGCCCGCTACTGGCATTTCGTGGCCGTGTGGCTCTTCATCGGATTCACCCTGGTTCATGTCGCTCTGGTGTTTCTGGTTGATCCCGGCTCATTCCGCGCGATAATCACCGGATGGTATCGAGGACGTTTTCCCAGTCATGATTGAGAGCCGCCGTGCATTGACCCGTCGCGACTTCCTGCGACTCGGCGCCGTGGCCGGCCCCGCTTCACTGGTGGCGGCCTGCGGATGGGACGGAGGTCCCGCCATCGAGCCGGGCCTTCGGAGTTTCAGCCGGCTGAACGACTGGGTGGGGGAGAACATCCTACAATCCCGAAACCGGCTGGCTAAGCAATACCCGATCTCAGCGCGAACCAGGATGGAGGACTTCCCGTCCTATTCCATCAGCTACAATCGGACCGGCGCATTTCCATCGCCACCCGACCCGGCTTCCTGGGTATTAAACGTAGGGGGCCTGGTCCGAAAGCCATTGCGGCTGACGCGCCGCGATATCGAAGCGCTGCCGAGCGTGACGTACACAGTCAAGCATCATTGCGTCGAGGGGTGGACCGCGGTGGCCACCTGGACCGGGGTCCCCGTATCGACCGTCATGGCGATGACACAACCCACCGATGCGGCGCGCTATATTCGGTTCGACTCCTTCGATGATGACTACTCCAACGGGTGGGATCTCAAGAGCGCCGTACATCCGCAGACGATCCTGGCATATGGGTACAACGATCGGCCGCTGATGATGAATCACGGTGCGCCGCTCAGGCTGTACTCTCCCATCAAGTTGGGATACAAGCTCACCAAGTATCTCACCGGGATGACCTTCACCCGGGAACGCCCGGGCGGCTACTGGGAAGACCAGGGCTATCCCTGGTTGGGTGGTATCTAACCCAGGTTCTCCGGCGCGACCGCCACATCGGCGGTTCCGTCGGAGCGATAGCGCACGTTCACCAGCCACGGCTGGCAGCACACCGGGCAATCCTCGACATACTGCTGGATGGATCCACTCCCCGGATCGAGCCCGATCTCAACCATCTCGCCGCAATGAGGGCAGGACACCACCGCCTCGAGCTCGGCGGTGCCGTCGCCCAGAGGAAACTCCTCGTCGAGCTCGTCATCGCTCATATGCATAGCTGGTTGTGAACTTCTCTCGGGTGAAGGTACCGCTCGCGGCCAGTGCCATTCTGGTGCTGGCGAGGGTTCTCGCCGTCCCTGCCCTTTCCGATCCGGTATCCGGCGCGGTGCCGCCCCGCCTTCATCTGGTGGTGCCTCCGACCTACCTCGCTTTGGCCCCGTTTTTCACCCTGTGGGACGGAGTGTCGATGCTGAGCATGAGCCGCTTGAGCGGATTCATCATCGGCCTCGTAGTGCTCTACCTGCTGTGGCGGATAGCCCGCTATCGCGCCCGGCGTAGGATCTACTGGTTGAGTGAGCTTCAGACTCTGGTTTCGTCGCTGGTCCTGTGGAGCCTCTTTGTGGTGGTGGGTGCGGTGTGGCACCGTCCCATGCTCCGGCTCGAGGGCGCCGCTTCCGATGAGATGATCGTCGACTTCCACAGTCACACCAACGTATCCCATGATGTGCGGAACACCTGGATGCGGGGGTTCGATGCGGAAGCAAGCCGGAGGTGGCACCGGCGCGCCGGTTTCCAGACCTTTTTCATCACCGATCACAATAGCGTCGCCGGCCTGGGCGCGCACGGCCCGACGTCGCCACCTTTCATCTGTCCCGGGACCGAGGTGAGCGCCTGGCACTCTCACATCGTGCTCCTGGGTGACTCCGTGCCGGTCGACCGCCACCGATTCGACGGCTCGGAAGAAAAGCTGCTCCAGCTCCTGCGGGTGAGCGGCGCCGAGTACGGAGCGCTCACCCTGGCCTCCCTGCCCGAGTACCGCCGTAATCTTTGGGATCGGCTCGACAGTCTGATCGCGGCCGGGCTGAACGGGTTCGAGATCGTGAACGCGTCGCCCAAGGCCAACGAGCTGATCCGGGCAGACCGAGACTCGGTTGTGCGGCTGGCACAACGAGCCAATCGATTCGTTGCAGGTGTGAGCGACAGCCACGGCTGGGGAGCCACCAGCATGGTGTGGAACCTGGTCCGTGTCGCCAACGGTCCTGGCGACGCCTGCAGCAAGATCCTCCATAGTTTGACTGAGGGGTTTGGAGCGGTCACGATCGTGGAACGCCATCGCCTTCGAGTCGATGCGGGGTGGCCCCTCTGGCTCACTCCGATTGGCGTGGTCTGGGAGACCTGGCGTTCGATGGGAACTGCGCTGACCTGGTCGTGGCTGCTGTGGATCTGGCTCGCGGCGGCCGCTGGTGCCGGTGTTCGGGGCACACAGCAAAGATCCGTCCTTCCCCCTCGCCAGGCTCGGGGGGCGTCAGGACGCAGCCTTGCGGACCAGTCCCGGCCGGATCAAGATAGGCCATGACCCGTACCCAATTCCTGGGAACCGGCTTCGCGGTTCCCGATCGAGTGGTGACCAACGAAGAGCTCTCGAAGCTCATGGATACCACCGACGAGTGGATCCGAACCCGCACCGGCATCGAAGAACGCCGCTGGGTCCGGGAGGGCGAGACCGGAGTCGAGCTGGGACTTCGAGCCAGTCAGCAGGCCCTGGCGATGGCGGGGATGGAGCCGAAGGATCTCGACGCCATCGTATACGCCACCTCAAGCCCCGACCATTTCGCTCCGGGAAATGGGGTCTACCTCCAGCGCCTGATGGGCGTCTCCACCATCCCCGCCCTCGACCTGCGGGCGCAATGCAGCGGATTCATCTACGCACTATCCGTGGCCGACGCCTGGATTCGTGCGGGCCAGTATCGTCATATCCTCGTGGTCGGCTCGGAAATCCAGTCCACCGGCCTGGATCTTTCGACCGCCGGTCGTCACATCGCGGTCATCTTCGCGGACGGGGCCGGTGCGGCGGTTCTCGGCCCATCGAACAACGGGAACGGTGGAATCCTTGGCTTCGACCTCCACTCCGAAGGGGCGCTGGCCGAGAAGCTCTGGGTGGATGCACCGGGGTCGATGTATCACCCCAGGGTATCCCCCGAGCAGTTGGAGTCGGGGCGGCAATATCTTGAGATGGATGGGCGGGAGGTATTCCGTCACGCCGTCGTTCGGATGCCGCAGTCGGTGCGAGCGGTCCTGGACGCAGCCGGCGAGAGGCTGGACAACATCTCTCTACTCCTGGCACATCAGGCCAACCTGCGGATCTCGGAAGCGATGCAGAAAGAGCTGGGACTCCGGGACGATCAGGTGTACAACAACATCATGCGCTACGGCAACACCACGGCGGCCACCATCCCGATAGCGCTGGACGAATGTGTCCGTGCTGGCCGGATCCAGCGAGGGGACCTGGTGGTTATGACGGCGTTCGGATCGGGTTTTCTCTGGGGGAGCGCGGCGGTTCGGTGGTGATACGAAGCGACACGCCCGCCATGCGCCGGCGGGCGTGTCGCTGCTACTTGGTCTCCAGCGGATATTTTCGCCGGTAATACTCCTGATCTCGCGTGGCACGAGCCCGGTAGAGCTGCTCTTCATCGTCGTCGGCGTCATGCACGAACAGGTGCAGGGAACCAGGCCATAGCGTGGCCTGGAGCGACCAGTTCGTGGATGGCGCGTGGAGCACCCATTGCAACGCTCCACCACCGGCGTCGGTCAGATGAATCTCACTCGCGCGCTCCAGCGGCACACTCGACGGGATTCCCGCGATCGCCGCCTCGACCGGATCGAGCTGCAGCTCGGCATCGGTCCACGAGCGAAACATCACCTTCCCGTGCACCGGCGACTCCGTCTCAGGCAGCTCGAACTCGGCTTGCCACTCGCCCAACAGGTCCCACGCATGGTCCATGGGACCGATGTTCGGTACCAGTACCGTCGGATGTCTAGGCATTGTTGGGCTCCTTCCGTGGTGAAAGAGCTTAGCCAAGGACGCGTGGACTTGCCGCGATTCGCATACCACAAAAATCCCTACGCGGCGCAGCAACTGACCCTGAATCTTTCGACTGCATGTTTCGTACTGTAACAGAACCTCGACTCCTTTAGGAAGTCACCATGTTACCAGTACTTATCACACTCGCCGGCGGATTGGCCGGGTTCATTCTCGCCCGCAGCTTCGTACGTCGGCGGCTTCGGTTCGTCGATGCGGTCCACTCACCTTTTGCACCCTGGATTGCGGGGTGCGTGGCCGCCCTGATCGCCTGGCCTGCCGTCTTGCTTCCCCTCATTACACTTACGACTGCTATTGTCTTCGGGATCGGTATCGGATTGGGTACCGCGAGCGGCGCCCGAATCCTCAGAAACGGGCAGCGACGTCTCCATCCCTAAATGCATAGTACAGGGTCGTACCAGATCGCCCAATAGACTGGATCACACTTTCGGTGCTGTCTATCTTGCGCTACATGTCGATCCTACATTGCACGCGCTGTGGTCAGAGCCGGGAATCCATGGCATTTCAGCCCTTCCAGAACGACATAGGCCGTCGGGCCTATGAAAACATCTGCAGTGTCTGCTGGGCCGAGTGGCTCAAGACCCAGCAGCAACTGATCAACCATTACGCGCTCAACTTGCGGGAGCCACGAGCTAAAGAGTTCCTGTTCCAGAACATGGAGCAGTTCCTCTTCGGTCCGGCGAACCGCGCCAGTTAAAACCGGCGTCCCAGACGGAGGATCAGATCGATGCCGGGCCCGCCCGGCTCCAGATCTTCCGTCATCCCGATCCGCCACTCGCCTCCTGTCTGGTTCTGCAGAACCCACCCGAAATCGAGTGACAGCTCCCGCCGATCCAGCCCCGGAAACGTGGTCCCATGATAGTAGGGAGAGTGGTAGAACAAGTTGGCAAAGAGCGACTGGCGCCCCCACACGCTGACGCGCAGGCCAGATGTAAGAGAGACGAACGTGGTCCGTTGATAAGGACTGAGCCCGCCGTGTGACGGGGTGTAACCCAGGCCGACGCTCCCCTCGTACCAGGTCTTGGGGCTGAGCGGAACTCCGATGGTATTGAGCAGACTCACCGAGGGAACTCCCCGGCCATACCCCGCAGGCCCGGTTGCGGTCGGCAGCGTGCTCGACAAGAGCGTCTGGATAAAGTGATTGATGCGGTAGCCCATCCCTACCCGAAGGTCCTGCAGAAACAGGGCGTCGGACTTTCGCTGGAAGTCGCGTCCACCCGGCAGATCGATCTGGTACAGGAACCGATCTCGGGGCCGGCGCTCGCGCTCCCACATCCGGATCCCCAAGGCTCCGTGGTACCAGTCGAGGAACCCATCCATAAATCCGGAGTAAGCCCCGGCCACTGCCGCGTCCACCTTCACGAACGTGCGCTGGCCGAGATCACGGCTCAGACTGACGTTGACGCGCAGGAGCTCGGAATCCAGGATGTAGCTGGCCTGCGGCTCGTTGTTGTACTCGATGGCGCTGGCGTAGTCCAGGCCGATGCTCGTGACCCAGCGGCCAGGGACCGGCTCGCGCAGAGGCTGGAAGTACACTCCGCTGCGCGAGCTGCCGACCGGATTGATGGGAGTCATCTCGGGAAGCCCTTGAGCCCGGCCTGGCTCCAGCACGACGGTCTGGAGAACCAGCACACCCACCAGGCCCCTCAGAGCGAGAGCCGCCATGTGTCCCCAAACTCCTTGACAAGGGTTCCAGACGGATCGTAGCTTCGGTCCATGGTCTCGCGCAGCTATTGGTTCTTCTTTAGCAACGCCGGCAGGGCTCGATGCCCGTCCGGTGCCGATAGAGTTCGCTAAGCGCTCACGGCCCAGACCATCGACCCCCGCCGGTTCCGTTGGCGGGGTTTTTTATTTCCCTGTTCCTGGAGCGTACTCCATGCGTGTAGCCATTCAAGGCTCGCACGGTTCTTTCAGCGAGGCGGCGGCGCGGCGGCGCTGGCCCCAGCTCGAGGCGTTGCCCTGTCGCGATGTGAAGGACGTGGTCGCAGCGGTTCGCGAAAGCCGGGCCACCGCCGGTTGCCTGCCGATCGAAAACTCGCTGATCGGCTCGGTGACCACCACCTACGATCTGCTCCAGGAAGCCTTTGGCGACGGAACGCTTCAGCTCACCCACGAGATCTTACATCCGGTCCATCACACTCTCATGGCGGTCCCCGGGGCATCCCTGGCGGGCATTCGGAGAGTGCTGTCGCACCCTGTGGCCCTGGGACAATGCCGGATCTGGCTGTCACAGCATCTTCCTGAGGCCGAGCTGGTCAGCGCCTGGGACACCGCGGGCAGCGCCGAGATCGTGGCTCAAGAAAGGAACCCGTCATCCGCCGCCATTGCCGCGCGCCCCGCTGCCGATGCCCATGGCCTGATCCCTCTGGCCGAGCGCATCGAAGACGATCCCACCAATCAGACCCGATTTCTGACGTTCACCCGGGCCGAGCTGGCGAAGGAGCTACGCACCGCGGGCGCGAGCCGATACAAGACGTCGCTCATCGTCCTGGTGGATCATAAACCCGGCATGCTGGCCCTCACCCTCCAGGCCTTCGGGGCTCGAGGCGTAAACCTGATGGCGCTCCAGTCCCGTCCCGAGCGCTCGGCGCCATGGACCTACCGCTTCTACGTGGACGTCGAGGGCTCGGCCAGCGATCCCCGGGTCTCGGAGGCGCTCGAAGAGATCGAAGCCTTGGCGGCCGAACTGATCGTGCTCGGCAGCTATGAAGCCTGGACCGATGGCTCGAGGCTCTCAGCGCCGGTCCCTCCTCCGGCCCATCGCGGGGAGAAGCCTGCGGTGCCACTAGTCGACCGGCGCAGGCACCCCAACGGCACCATCGTGCGAGTGCGCGATCTCCAGTTCGGGGGCGAAACGCCAGTGCTGATCGCCGGTCCCTGCTCGGTCGAATCCGAGGCCATGATCCTGGAGACTGCCAGAGCCGTGGCGCGAGCCGGTGGCGACATGCTCCGCGGCGGCGCCTACAAACCCCGAACTTCACCGTACGACTTTCAGGGGCTGGGCGTCAAGGGTCTTCGGTATCTGGCTGACGCACGCGAGCGGACCGGGCTTCCGGTGGTGACCGAAGTATTGAGCTGGGAGGAAGTCCCCGTGGTGGCTCACTTCGCCGACATGCTTCAGATCGGCGCTCGCAACATGCAGAACTTCAGCCTGCTTCGAGCGGCGAGCCGGAGCGGGAAACCGGTGCTGCTCAAGCGGGGGGCCGGCGCCACCATCGAAGAGTGGCTGATGGCTGCGGAATACGTGTTGGCCGAGGGGAATCCGAACGTGGTGCTGTGCGAGCGCGGGATCCGAACCTTCGAGCGAGCCACCCGCCATACCCTCGATCTCAATGCCGTGGCGCTGGTGCGGGAACGAAGCCACCTGCCGGTCATCGTGGATCCCAGCCACGCCGCAGGGGTTCGATCGCTGGTGACCCCCCTTAGTCTGGCGGCCATTGCTGCGGGCGCATCAGGCCTCATTGTCGAGGTGCATCCCGATCCCACCCGGGCCATGAGCGATGGCGACCAGAGTCTCGACTTCGCGATGTTCGGGGACCTGGCAAGACAAATCCACCCGGGGGTGGGAGAGCCCCGGGTGCAGTTGGCCTGACCGGATGTAGTGCGCGGTAAGCGGCTCGGCTAGTGAACCGGGGTCAACACGAAAGCCGATTCACTGGGGAGCTGCTTACCGCTCGTTATTTGGAAGTTGCCGTTAGGGAACCGTGGTACCCCTCCGCCGCCCGATGAGCAGCCGGTATATCAACAGCAGGATCATGGCCCCGATGATGGATGCGATGATCCCCGGCCCTTCACCCGGGTTGCTGTACCAGCCCAGAGCCCGCCCCAAAAACCCCGCCAACAGCGCGCCGGCCACACCGATCAACATGGTGACGATGATCCCACCCGGATCCCGTCCGGGCATCAACAACTTGGCGATGGCGCCTACAACGAGGCCAATAATCAGAGTCCACAGGAATCCCATAGTTCCCTCCAAGGTGGACCGAAGATATACAAACCTGCCGATGGGGGCTCTGTGAGCGGGAACACAGGGCCGGGGGGCGCGGGGACGGCGGGACGGCGAAACGCTCTGCTCCGGATGAGGTTCTTTATACCCGCTACCTTCCTGCCGTACCGCCCTACCGGCTTCCGCCCCTAGTCCCCCCGCTCAGCCAGCCGCCCGGCTACGGTTTCCCGCTTCTGCTTCCGCAGGATGTCGATCTTGAAAGATTCCCCCCGCTCATAGCTCCGGAGAATCCGGAGCAGATGGGAGGGGCTGGCGGGCTTGCGGCCATCCACCGCAAGGATGACGTCCCCGCCCTTGAGGCCGAGCTTTGAATCCTTGGGGACACTGACCACGAGCACCCCGGTTTTGGCGCCGAAGTATTCGCCCAGATCCGGGTTGAGCGGGGCCAGCTCCAGGTCGGCCAGAGGGCCGCCATACAGGAAGGCTCCCATCCCCCCAAACTGGCCCTCGAAGTCGCCGTCCTGGAGGGACATCCGCATCCGTCCCGGGCCGTCCGGCCCGAGATAACGGTAGCCGAACGCCCGCTGGCCCGGATGGCCCTGGAACATGATGTCCGGCTCGTCCGCTGTCACCACCGAGACGGTCTTACGATCCTTGCCCCGCCGCAGCTCGATGGGAACGGTGTCGTTCGGCTCCAGCCGGGCCGCCAGCTCGATCAGCCGGAGCCCAGGCTGGGATTGCCTGGTGTCGGCGGTTTGCTGGGGCGAGCCGGAAAGTACCGACTGGCCATCCACCTTGGTGATTATGTCGCCTGACTGAATGCCTGCGGTGGCGGCGGGGCCGTTGGGGGTCACCGCATCGACGTAGGCACCGACGGAGTCGGTGGACCGCGCCCGGAGATTGACCTTGAGTCCCAGTCTGGCTCGCCGGCTCATGACGAACTGCATCACCCGCCGGGGGCCGCGCTCGCCGTCGTCCCGAGGCTGAACATTGGGCTCCTGTGAAGGAGCGATAGCTGGACGAAAGACCAGACCAACCAGGGTGAGTAGGGCACCAAACAAAGCACGGTTCATATCGACTCCTCGGGCTCAGAGCCCGGCGTTGCTGGCGTGGGTGACGTGGACGTCAACCAGGGCATCGAGCAGTCCCACCCGCTCGCGCCAGAGTTGCAGCAGCTCGTCGTCTTTGGGCTGCTCCGGAGCCAGCTCGGTCATCTCCAGCTGGCGATCCAGGGCTGCGATCCGATCCTCCAGCGCCTGAGCCACCTGGGCGGTGCGGCCATCCAGAACCCGGCCCTCGGGATTGTAGTCATTGAGCGCGTTTTCCAGGGTGCGCGACCGCTCCATGGCCTGGCTGATTTCATTGACTCCGGATCCGACGGTCTCGACCACCGCACGTTTAGGGGTGACGCTCACCGCCAGAACCACCGACGCGGCCGCCGCCAAAGCGGCAAAGCCGATCTGCCGGTTCCGCCGTCGAAGGCGCTCGGCCCGAAACCGGGCGCCAGTTTCCGGCCACCGATCCCGGCTGGGACGCAGCGTGGGCAGAGCCTTGAGACGCGCCACGCGCTGGTGCAACCGGTGAAGCTCGGCCTGGCACTCGGGGCATTGATTCAAGTGCTCCCGCGCCGTCGCCGTCCCCGGCTCGCTGTCGGGCTCTCGCAGGCTGAGCAGCAGATCCATGGATAGATGTGTCATACGACTACCTCCTCACCCAGCCAGCGGCGCAACCGGGTGTGAGCCCGCGCCAGTTGCGACTTGGAGAAGCTGGGAGTCTTACCCATCATCGTGGCGATCTCTTCGTGGGTGTACCCCTCGACGTCATGCAGCCAAACGACGGCGCGCGAGGTCTCCGACAGCCGCTCCAGGGCCGCCTCCAGGTCCATCCGGAGATGGGTATCCTCCTGCCGTCGGCCGACGACCTCGTCGTGGAGCTCATCGGTGTCGCGGTACTTATTGCGACGAATCCGCATCAGGGCTTTGCTGGCCGCGATGGTGCGAATCCACCCCCAGAGGCTCCCCTCCTCCCTATATCGGCTGATGCTGCGGCAGACCTCGAAGAAAGTCTCCTGAAGCACGTCCTCCGCATCTTCCGTGGTGCGGCAGATCCGGCGGGCGAGGTTGTACACCGGCACCTCGAACGCGCGGTACAGGGCAGCGAGCGCGTCAGGGTCTCCGGTCCGGGCCCGGGCAACGACCGATTCGGCGTTGGCGAGGAGTGATTCCATAACGAGGGTCCCAGTCATGGCGCTTCTAAGGATGCAGGGGCCCCCCAAACGGTTGCAGGGCCTAGTAGTAAGGTAAACGGTGAGCGGTGAGCGGAGTGGCTGATGCTCCTCATCCCGGACGAAGTGAGGGATCTTCCCCAAGGGTACGAAATGGCGGGCTAGATCCCTCGCTGCGCTCGAGATGAAGTGGCTTTCTGGCATCGTGTTCCCGCTCACCTCCTCCGCTCACCGCTCACGCTGTTATCATCCTGGCATGACCTCGGCTCCCCCCGCCCCGCCGCATACCTGGCTTCATCACCTCGAGGACGAGGCCGATGCCGCCTTCCTTTATAGGGAGCTGGCCCTGGCCGAGCGGGACCCGCGCAAGGCCGATGTCTATCGCAAGCTTGCCGGCGTGGAGGACCGCCACGTCGAGCTGTGGCGCAGGTTGCTGGCCGAGAACGGTCACCCGGTAGAGGTCCCTGCTCCGTCCCGAGGTGCCCGGCTCAGGGCCTGGTTGGCACGCCACCTCGGCAGCGGGCTGCTCCTGCCCATGTTGCTCGAGGAGGAAGGCCGCGAGGTCAAGGGCTACCTGAACCTGTACCGGAGCTCGCCGGACGGAAGCGCCGGCCCCACTGCGCTCCGGCTGGCCAAAGAGTCGGCGGAGCACGCCGAGACGCTGGCTGAAATGAGCGGGTCCCAGGGAGAGCCGTGGCACAAGACCGGCGCCGGCGGGGTGCTGCGCAACCTGGTCTACGGGTTCAACGACGGACTCACCGCCAACTTCGGGCTGGTGGCCGGTATGATCGGCGCCCAGGGAAATCTCCAGGCTGCGGAGCACGCGGTGTTGGTCGCGGGGCTCGCGGGCATGGTGGCCGATGCCTTATCGATGGGATCTTCCGGCTACCTCGCGGCCAAGAGCGAGCGGGAGGTGTTCGAGCACGAGATCGCAATGGAGAAAGAGGAGATCCGGCTGATGCCGGAGCTCGAGCGGGAAGAGCTGAGCCTTCTGTATCAGGCCAAAGGCATTCCAGCCGAGCAGGCGGATACGCTCGCCACCCAGGTCATGGGCGATCCCGAAAAGGCGCTGGAAGAGAAGGTTCGCGAGGAGCTCAAGATCGGCGAGGCTACCAGCACGCCTCTGCGCGAGGGATGGATCACGGGTATCGCCACTGCGTTCGGTGCGTTCATCCCGGTGGCTCCGTTTTTGTTCGACACCGGCCGGGGCGCGATCTGGACGGCCTTTGTACTCGCCATGCTCTCGCACTTCGGAGTGGGCGCCGCCCGAAGCTTTTTCACCGGCCGAGGAGTCTTCCGCAGCGGGCTCGACATGTTCCTCGTGGGACTCGGCGTTGCAGCCATCGGCTACTTCGTCGGGGAGTGGATCGTGAAGCTTCTGTAATGCGAGTGAGTCGTTCCCTCCGCTGGGGTCTCTGCTGTCAATTTCTCGATTCGCCCATCACCTTTCGGACAGCCACCCACGGCTACGCCGGTGGTCTCGACCCCAAGACTCGCCGCGCCTATCTGGCTGAGATCGCCGCGCACAACGCCGATGCGCTGGCCGCGGCCGTCGAGCGCTGCCACGAGCTCGGCATCGGCGCCTTTCGGGTCAACAGTCAGGTTCTTCCCCTCGCCACTCACCCGATAACCGGCTACTCCCTGGAGCAGCTCGACCCGTCGGGAGCAATCGCCGGTGGGTTCGAGTGGGCCGGCGCACTGGCGCAGGCTTACGATGTGCGGCTGAGCCTCCACCCTGATCAGTTCGTGGTGCTCAACTCCGAGCGTGAACCGGTGGTCCGATCGGCGGTTCAGGAGCTGGAGCTGCAGGCGAGAGTCGCGGAGATGATCGGCGCGGACGTGATCGTGTTGCACGGAGGAGGTGCCGCGGGCGGCGTAGCGGCGGCAATCGACCGGCTGGAGCGAGGGCTCGATTGTTTGAGCCCGCGGGTGCGGCAGCGGCTCGCCTTCGAGAATGATGACCGGTGCTTCACACCGCGAAGCCTGCTGCCGCTATGCCAACGCTCGGGTGTGCCGCTGGTGTACGATGTCCATCATCACCGATGCTTGGGCGACGGTCTCTCGGTCGAAGCTGCGACGGAGCTCGCCTTTGCCACCTGGGGTGACCGGGAACCGTATGCCCACCTGTCCTCGCCCAGGGACGGTTGGCAGGGACCCAACCTACGGGCTCATGCCGACTACATCGATCCGGCCGACTTTCCGGATGCGTGGCTGGGCCGAACCATGACGATCGATGTCGAAGCCAAGGCGAAGGAGCGCTCAGTGCTGGCGATTAAGCACGAGCTCGGCAGCGAGAGACCCGCTGCGCTGTCATCCTGAACGAAGTGAAGGATCTCTCGGATTGCACGTGGAGGGATCCTTCGCTTTGCTCAGGATGACAACGTTGCTGGCGCAAGCTCCCTGGCTCCCAACTCCTCCCGCACGCGCGGCATCACCTCGCCACCATAAAGCTCGATGCTCCGAAGCAAGAGGTCATGCCCGAGAGTCCCCGCGCTGTACTTGAGATCGAAGCGGGACGCGCCGAGGGCGCGTACTGTCTCTGCAATCTTCCGGGCTACGGTTTCGGGTGAGCCGACGTAGAGCGACCCCGCCAGGATCTCGTGCTCGAATTCGGCTCGGCTGGTGGGAGGCCACCCGCGCTCGGCGCCGATCCGGTTTCGCATCACTTCATATGCCGGCCAGAGCTGCTCGCTGGCCTGGGCATCCGTTTCCGCAATGTGGCCCGGCGAGTGAACTCCCACCGGCAGCGAGCCATGTCCTAACTGGGCCAGGGCTCGGTGGTACAGCTCGACGTACGGCTTGAAGCGGCGCGGGTCGCCGCCGATGATGGCGAGCGTCAGGGGGAAGCCGTAGCGCGCAGCGCGGACCACCGACTCCGGACTGCCACCCACACCGACCCAGGTGCTGAGCGGCGGGTGCTCCACCCGCGGATAGACCCGCACACCCTCGAGCGGGGGGCGTACCGTGCCCTTCCACCGGACCGGCTGGCCGGTCCGGTCGGCATCCCGGAGCGCCGCAAAGATCGCGAGCTTTTCCTCGAACAGGTCGTCGTAGTCCTCCAGCGAATAGCCGAAGAGGGGAAACGATTCGGTGAACGAGCCGCGGCCCAAAATCACCTCGGCCCGGCCATTCGAGACGGCGTTGAGAGTGCTGAACCGCTGGTAGACTCGGATCGGGTCGTCGGAGCTCAGGACGGTTACGGCGGTTCCTAGGCGCAGGCGCTCGGTGCGGCCGGCAATGGCGCCGAGCAGCACCTCGGGAGCGCTGATGGCAAAGTCGGGGCGATGGTGCTCGCCGACGCCGAAGAAGTCGACACCGACCCGGTCCGCCAGCTCGGCTTCGGCGATGACATTGCGGAGGACGTGCGCTTGCGGCAGGAGACGCCCGTCGGTGTCGACGGTGACGTCGCCGAAGGTATCCAGACCCAATTCGATACTTGTCATACTCCGGGTAACCGGCCGCCGAGTCAAACAGTTCCCGCGACAGCTTGCGTTACATGTCCTCGAGCGGTCGCACCTCGCACTCCCCCTCGAACGCCGGCCAGTGCACCCGGTGCAGCTCCATGAACTCACGGGCCACCCTCATCGCCTCCTCTCTCGAAGCGACCTCGACCAGGGCATAGCCGCCGACCACTTCCTTGGCCTCGGTGAATGGTCCATCGGTCACATTCAGCCGGTTTTTGCTGGAGCGGACCCGGAAGCCCTCGGCAGTCGGCTTGAGCCCGGCAGTGTCCTTCAGTACGCCACTCTTGAAGCCCTCGCCAACGAACTCGCCCATCGCGTCCATCAACGCCTGGGGGATGGCATCGTTGCGATAACCCTCCGCGTGCTTGATCAACATGAGGTACTTCATTGGGTTGGTCTCCAGACTCAGGGTGATGGAGACGGTACGGGGCTACGGCGGTAACGGAGGTAGCTCCCCCTCGCTCCGCTCGGGATGAGGTGCTTTAGCCTCACTAAACCGCCGTGATGTCGTACCGCCCTACCGCTTCGTATAGTGCAGCCCAACCACGCCAGAGGGATACGGCGTGGCGGATTTGAGGTTAAACGCCGCGTGCACCCCGTGGGGAAAGACTCGCTTCCCCTTTCCCAGGGTCAGCGGATACACCAACAGGTGCACCTCGTCGACCAGGTCGTGTTGCAGTAGAGCGTGGACCAGCTGGCTGCTGCCGTCGGTCAGAATGTTCTTGCCCGGCTCGGACTTCAGGCTCCGGACCGACTCGATCACGTTGTCACGGATGATGGTGGTATTGCGCCAGATGGGTCTCTCGAGCGTCCTGGAGACGACGTACTTCTTGGGGGCGTTCATCAAATCCCCGAACGAATCGCCTGGCGCCATCGGCTCGAAGGCCTGCGCATGGGTGACATAGGTGCGCCGGCCGAGGAGGAATGCATCGCAACCCTGCATCATCGCGAAGAAGGTCATGCCGATATCATCGTGCCAGTAGGGCATGGTCCACCCGCCGTACTCGAAACCCCCGTCGCGATCCTCGTCCTTGCCGCCCGGGGCCTGCATCACGCCGTCCAAGGTCACGAACTCGGAAACCACCAACTTTCTCATACACCAGCTCCAGTTCAGGGAGTCGACGCGGGTCTCATCTATGGAGGCGTCGAACGGGCAACCCCGAAATCGACAGGGCCAGCGGAATACTCACTGATTACCCTGTGCTCGGGGATCCCGGGGCTCCCACAGCTCGATTCGGTTGCCTTCCGGGTCTTGGAGCCGGCGAAGCGGCCGTTGGGGTAGGTCTCGGGATCCGGCTTCACCTTGATACCGCTGGCCCGGAGCTGGGCGACCATGGCGTTGAGGTCCCGAACCCGGAAGTTGATCATCCACATGCGGTCGCGGGGGCCGAAATAGCCGGTCGTGTCCGGAAACGGCGCAAAGCGGTGAAACCCGCCGATTCCCACCACCTTTCTGGGCGGGTGTAACCGCGGGCTTTTGGGCGGCGAGGAGTCGCTGTAAGGATGAGGCCGAAGAGTAGCGGCAAGCGGTTCATGGCATCCTCCGTGAGGCCCGGACTTGGTTGGGAGCCG
>DASSED010000276.1:0-4439 GCA_035695405.1 Gemmatimonadales bacterium | reverse complement strand
AGAGCTGGCTCTGGTCCTCGCTGGGGATGAACCCTTTGGGGACGATCCGGCCCAGCACGAGGGTTCCGATCAGAATGACCAGCCCGAAGGCAATAGCCAACCGCCGCCGGTCCATGACCCAATGGAGGGTGCGCTCGTACCAGGCGTGGGATTTGACCCAGGCACTTTCGATGATCTCGTACCACCGGCCGTGCCGTTCACCGGCCGGGTGAGACCGGAGCCAGCGGCTGCAGAGCATCGGGGTAAGCGTCAACGACACGAAGCCCGACACCAGGATGGCCACGCCGATCGTCACCGCGAACTCCTGAAACAGGCGGCCGATCAGTCCGCCGAGGAAGAGCACCGGAATGAAGACGGCGACGAGTGAGAGCGTCATGGAGACCACGGTAAAGCTGATCTCCCGGCTGCCCCGAATCGCCGCCTGCATCACGCTTTCGCCCCCCTCGATGTGCCGCACGATGTTCTCCAGCACCACGATCGCGTCGTCCACCACGAAGCCGACTGCGAGGGTCAGCGCCATGAGGGAGAGATTGTCGAGGCTGTAGCCCAGCAGGTACATCACCGCGAAGGTGCCGACCAGCGACATCGGAAGCGCCAGGCTGGGGATCAGGGTGGCGCGCAGATTTCTCAGGAACAGGAAGATCACCATCACTACCAGGCAGAGCGCCAGGAAGAGGGTGAACTTCACGTCGCTGACCGACGCCTTGACGGTCACCGAACGATCGTTGAGCGTGGCGATGTCGATCGAGGGTGGAATCTGCGACCGCAGCTGCGCCACCTCGTCCTTTACCCGTTGCGCCACCGCCACCGTGTTGGTGCCCGGTTGCCGCTGAACCGCGAGCACCACCGCCCGCTGACCGTTGAACCAGCTGGCCCGCTTGGTGTCCTGGATGCTGTCGATCACCCGTCCCAGATCGCGAAGGCGCACCGGAGCGCCGTCGCGATACGTCACCACCAAGGCGCCGAAATCGGCGGCGTTGGTGAGCTGCCCCTGACTTTCGACGGAATAGGCCTTGTCAGTACCCCAGAGGGTGCCGGTCGGGAGGTTGACGTTCCCGTTGTCGATGGCGGTGGATACCTCATCGATGCCGATGTTGCGGGCCGCGAGCTGCTGCGGATCGATCTGGATCCGCACCGCGTACTTCATGGACCCGAAGACCTGCACCTGGGCCACCCCGTCTATGGTGGAGAGCCGCTGGGCCAGGAACGTTTCGGCGTACTGGTTCAGTTGCGGCAGCGGCAGGGTGGTGGTGCGGAGCGCGTAGTACAGGATCGGCGACGACGAGGGATCCACCTTGCTGAAGCTGGGTGGCAACACATCCTGGGGGAGCTGACGCTGCGCCTGAGAGATGGCCGCCTGCACGTCCTGCGCCGCGGCATCGATGTTCCGGCTCAGCGAAAACTGAAGCGAAATGGACGTGCTTCCCTGAGTGCTGGTCGAGGTCATGGTCTCGACGCCGGGGATGGTCGAGAATTGCTTCTCCAGCACGGTGGCCACCGAGGACGCCATGGTTTCGGGGCTGGCTCCAGCGAGGTTCGCCGACACCGAGATGGTGGGATAGTCCACGGCCGGCAAGTCGCTCACCGGGAGCTGCCGGTAGGCCACCAGACCAAAGATGAGAATGCCGGCCATGACCAGCGTGGTCATGACCGGACGGCGAATGAACAGTTCGGTGAAGTTCACAATGCCCCCAACCGGGTGCTATCCGCCGGCGCCTTGATCTGGACCTTCGAGCCCTGCCGCAGCCGCAGCTGACCGTCTATCACCACTCGATCACCGGCCTGGACCTCCCCACTCACGATAGCCAGATCTCCCGCGGTGCGGCTGACCGTCACGTTGCGGGTGGCCGCCGAGCTATCGGGCTGAATGACGAAGACGTAGCTTCCCTGCTGGCCGGAAACAACCGCGGCGCTGGGAACCACCAACGCATCGGGTTCCACGTAGAGCTGCAGCCGCACATCCACGAAGCCACCGGGCCAGAGCTCGCCATCATCGTTGGGGAATTGTCCTTTGAGCAGCACCGTCCCGGTGGTGCTGTCGACCGCATTGTCCACAAAGGTCAGCTTTCCTTCGCTGGGGTCTCGCGACCCGCCGGCCGGCAGGGCCCGGACTATCACATCCTTACCGAGATGCTCCTGAATCATGGGGAGGGTGTTGGCCGGCACCGCAAAGCGTACCAGGATAGGCCGTAGTCGATTGATAACGACCAGTGGCTCGGTGGCGTTGGCGCGGACCAGATTCCCCTCCCGCAGCAACAGACTCCCGGTACGTCCGGCAATCGGCGCCCGAATGGTGGCATACTGAAGGTTGAGGCGCGCCTGGTCGACCGCGGCCCGGCTCCCGGCCAGGGTCGCCTGGCTCGCGGCGGCCGTGGTGCGGGTCTGCTCGACCTGCTGGGCGGTGACGTACTGCTTCTCGGCCAGTGCGTCGTATCGCTTGGCGTCCTGTACCGCGTTGGCCGCGGTCGCGCTGTCCCGGGCCAGTAGCGCGAGAGCCTGCTGCAGCGCGGCTCGGTACGGTCGGGGATCCAGCTGGAAGAGCACCTGTCCCTGCTTGACCTCGTCTCCTTCTTTGAAGGCCACCTTCTGGAGTATCCCAGCGACCTGGGCCTGCACCGCGACGGTCTGAACCGGCTCCACGGTTCCGTTCGCCGCCAACTCGAACGGGACGGAACGCCGCTCGGCCGTAGCCACCGTCACCGGGACCGGCGGATTGGGCGGAGCGTCCGTCTTGCCACAGGCCGAAAGCAGGATCAGCGCCAGCCCCCAGCCGCGGGCAAGTGCGTTGCGGTGGCGTTTCATGGGGACTTGTTCCATGAAGAGTCGGAGGTCAGGCGCAACGAATTCCCGCCTTTGGGATCGAGGACGCCGGCGTCGTGAGCCAGTTGAGCCAGAGAGGTGTTCCACTGGAGCTGAGCCAAGACCTGCTGCGCCCGGGCGTCGGCCAACGCAGTCTGCGCCGACAAGAGGTCCAGGACCGAGCCCACCCCGGCCTTGTACCGACCCAGCGCCACCTCGTTGGACTGCTCGGCGCTGGCAATGAGGTCCCGACTGGTGCGCACCCTCCGCGCCGCGGTCTGGAGCGCGTAGTAGGAGCTGAACACTTGATACGTGACCTGTTGTCCCAGGAGATCGGTGCGAGCCGCCGCAGCATCGGCTTCGGCGACAGCCTGGCGCTGGTCGTACAGCCGGGAGAAGCCGGCAAAGATCGGCACTCGTAACCCAAGCGAGACGGTATAGTTGTTTCCGCCGTTCGGGAGAGTGGAGGTATAGGTTCGTCCACCACTGCCATTCAGCACCAGGGAGGGGAGCCGGCTGGCGCGGGCCACGGAGATCTGGGCCCGAGACGCCTCGAACTCGGCTCGCGAGGCCGCCAGGTCCGGCCGGTTCTTCATGGCGCCCGCGATCAGCGTCTCAACGCTGTCGGTCAGCTGCGCCACCGAGACCTGCCCTGCTGCGCTGTCTACATCATAGGGAAGGTTGGCCGGCACCCCGAGCGATAGGGCCAGGGCTCCCCGAGACGTCTGCACGTCTCCCTCGGTGGTCTGCGCCGCAAGGTCCGCCTGTGATGCTGCCGTCCGAGCCTGGAGCACATCCGCAATGGTTGCCAACCCTACCCGATTCCGCTCCTCCGCTGCCGCGAGGTTGGCCTGGGCCTCCTTAACCGTCGTGCGCTGAGCCTCCAGTAACGCCCGGTTCGCCACGTACTCGAAGTAGGCGGTTTGGATCTGAAGCACGACACCCTGAAGCGTAGCGTTGTGAGTGTAGTTCGCGGCAATCAGCGCCTCGCGGGCGGACCCCACGTTTCCTGAGCGTCCCCCGAAATCGAAAAGCAGATAGGTCAGGTTTAGACTGGGACTGAATACCGATTGAGTGACGGCAGACCGGCCCTGCGAGGCCACCGTCTTGAGTCGGGTGGCCGTCACGTCTCCATCGATGGTGGGGAAATAGGCGCCGCGCTCCGAGCCGTATGCGGCCGCCGCGGCCCGGGCGTTGGCCCAGGAAATCCTGGTTTCCGAGTTGTTTCTCAGGCCCAAATCCACCACTTCGGCCAAGGTCAGCCGGCGCATCCGCTGGGCCAGATCCGCCGGTATCGACGGCCGGGTCGGTGCCGGCGGCCCCGGCTCTTCCGCGGGTGGTGTCCAGCTCGCGCCCGGCGAGGGCGGAACACCCGCGACGCCGGCAACCGAAGGTGTGCCTACGCACGCGGCCCCGGCCAGCAGGAGCATCGGGCCAAATGGAGCGAGTCGGCGGCTCACCCAGTTCCTACCTTGTCCAGACGCTCCTCGCGCGTAGCCTGCCAGCTCGATAATGCTTCGCGAATCATGCGTGACATGAAGCCGTAAGCCTGCTCGTAATCCTCCAGCCGCTCACGGACCTCGGCACTGTTGATGATCAACGTGGTACGCGCGTCGGCAATGGCCTGGTGGAAGCGTTCC
>DASSED010000275.1:0-10739 GCA_035695405.1 Gemmatimonadales bacterium | reverse complement strand
GCGGCTATTCTGAGATCTCGCGCGGTGTTCGCTGGGTCGTCGGTGGCGGGCGCACTGCCAGTCCGCCCGTTGGAACAACCCCATATCGCAGCCGCTGCGGCGATGGCAAAGACAATCCGCCTTATCATCCTGCCTCCTGGATAACGCGTACCTCTCAGGAGTTTGGACCGGGCCGCCGCATCATTCTGTGGGGTGGCTCACATCGCGTTACGGTTCTTGGTAGAACCTCGCGCCCGCTAAGGCAGCCAGGGGAAATTCCACCAGCGCCACCAAAGTTCCGATGGTATAGAGTCTCTGGGGCATGTGTCCCATAGGCGCCTCTCCGATTGCGTGTAGCAGCCCCACCAGCACCCATACGAAGATGCCGGCCTTGATCGCCGTGGCGGGGCCG
The DNA here is from genome assembly GCA_035695405.1 of Gemmatimonadales bacterium. GTDB lineage: Bacteria > Gemmatimonadota > Gemmatimonadetes > Gemmatimonadales > GWC2-71-9 > CAVVWJ01. The sequence goes on along the minus strand of DASSED010000275.1, from coordinate 10,348 downwards.
GCCCCGAACCGGGGCCGAATGGCGGCGTAGAGTTGGATCAGGGCGATTCCGTACACAAAGTCCAGCACCACGAACAGCGGGATCAATGAACTCATGGCCGGCGCTCCTGGCCGTTGCATGGCAGCCAGTTCCGGCGCGAGCCACACGCCGTATACCAGATAGTCGATCACGTTCAAGACCAATCCCGCCACCAAGCCACCGATGATCACGCCTTTGACGTTGATCCGGCCCATAGGGCACCTCGTTGTGGATGGATGTAAGGGGAAGTCTGCTCCGAGTGGAGCGAGCGCGAACGTGTGCGGAATTCCGCCTGCTGTCAAGATCCCGTCGGGCACAGGGCTTGCTCGTTCTGCTCGAGCAAAGGTCCTAACTCCGCCCCAATTCATCACCTCGGGTGAACCCACAGACTCCTGTGGCCGGTCCGTTCGCGGACTCCGCCAGAGTTGCCGGGATTTACCAGAACCGTTTTCGGGAGGTATCCGGAATCCGTGCCCTGCGTCGCCTGCAAGCCCCGTCAGCTCTTTGGGTGGAGCCAGGTGCTCCGCCTACTCAGCGCGGGCTGGCTCGGCACTCTCATGGCCTGCTCCGACACTACCGAAGCGGTGAATCAGACCTACGTCACCATCGATGCCCCGAGCCCAGTGGTCCTCCGAGGAGATCAAATCGAGCTCACGGCATCGGTGTGGGTCCGCACCGCACCGGGAGACTCGGTCGCGGTGCCGAATGCCGAGCTCATGTGGACGACGGATGACGCCACCCTCGCGACCATAACGACCAAGGACATCCATACCGTCATCGCTACCGGAGTGAACTCGGGGACAGTTCAGATCCATGCCGTCGCGACCGGATTCCAGGGCGCGGCCCAGGCGGTCTACCCGCTCCGAGTCTCGAACCCCCTGGAAGTCGATAGCATGCGGCCGGCCACGGTACGCTATGGGGAAAAGGTCACGATGTATGGCGTGGGGGTGCAGAACCTGTTCTTCGCGACGCTTCAAGGCGCGGCGCTTATACCCGACACCTTCTCGGTGGCCGCGGGAGCGGGGGGAGTGGGCCAGCTCAGTTTTTGGGTGCCCCCGCCGGCCACCAGTGGACACGCAGTGGTGCTCAGCCCGGGGCAAATTGTGGTGGCAGCTGATTCGACCAGTGTGCTACGCCGCGATCTTTACGAGCCCAATGAGAGCTCGCCCAGCCTGATCGACCTGTCCAGCGGGCCTTTTCCCACGATCCCAGCCGTCCGGTTCTACAATCCGGCTCTCGCATTCGAGGAGCGGGTTCGGGCCGACTCGCTTGGGGTCGATTGGTATCGCATGACCGGAATTCCCGCGGGTAGCGATCTTACTTTCGTCTTTCAGGCGCCCACCCTCAAGAATGCCCATCTGACCTTCTTGGCATCACCGGTGAACTCGGCCGATTCCGTCGCCGCCCCAGGATGGACCATCGGCTCCGGGCTTTATGCGTGCAAGAACCACGCGTTCAAGGTGGAGGAACAACCGGCCGATTCATTGATCATCGCACTCAAGAATGTCCCGCCTGGAGACATGGACCTCATTTCCCTCTTCGTGATAACCGGCCGGTACGGGATGGCCGTGGTCCAGGGCTACCTCACGAGCGACCCCAGCATCAAGGCGGATCGTCTGGAGGAGAACGACAACTGCGAATTTGCCGATCGCAACTTTGCCGACCCGCTCTTGCGAGTCGATCTGGCCTCTGCCTACTCGGACACGCTCACCATCGACAATCCCCATGATGTCGACTGGATACGCTTCCACGTTCCCGGCCTGGTACCGCAAGCGGTCAGCTTCAAGACCGCGTCGCGGGGCACCACTGCTGCGCATCCGGGTGACATCGACCTGTACGTGATCGGCATTCCGCAGGCCGGCGCTGCCCTGGATGTCAAAGGCTCCTCGCGGACCGAGGGCTCCGCTGAAGCCATGACCCTGATCCTCGATCCGGGCGACTACTACATGGTGGTGACCGACTTCGCGGGAAGGCCCGCCCTCTATTCCATCTGTGCTGCAGTGGGCGCCTCTTGCACCCTCCCTCCCAGCTCCATCGTGGCGCCCGTGCCGGCTCTGGCTCGTGACCGGGTTCGGGTGGGAGGCCGCCAATGAGCCAGCCCCAATGCAGCAGATGCCACACTCCACTTCCGGTCGATGGGCGGTTTTGCTCCAACTGTGGCACTCCCTCAGGTGAGATCGAGCACGTCTGTCCGCCGGATCCAACCGATGAGCTGAAGGAACGCCTGGCACGCACCCTGGCGGGACGATATGAGATCGTCCGGCTGCTGGGGCGCGGAGGCATGGCGGTCGTGTTCCTGGCCAACGACCTGGTGCTCGAGCGAGAGGTCGCCATCAAGGTGCTGCCGCCCGAGATGTCGCACGACATGAAGCTGATTCCACGATTTCAGCAGGAGGCCAAGACCGCGGCTAAGCTCGATCATCCCAACATCATTCCGATCTATCGGGTCGAGAGCGAGGCCGGGCTCAATTACTTCGTCATGAAATACGTGAACGGACGGTCGCTGGAGCAGGTACTCGAAGAAGGGGCGCTGGCGGTCCCGCAGGTGCGGCGGATCCTGCGCGAAGCCGGCCTGGCACTGGGTCACGCCCATCAGCGAAAGATCGTCCATCGCGACGTGAAGCCGGCCAACATCATGATCGAGGCCGACGGCCGTGTGGTGCTGACGGATTTCGGCATCTCGAAGGCGGCCCAAGGTGGATCGGGACTCACGGGCACGGGCGCGATCATCGGGACCCCCCATTACATGGCGCCGGAACAGGCCAAGGGTCTGGATGTGGATGGCCGCGCCGATCAGTACGCGCTCGCGATCGTGGGCCATCATATGCTCACCGGCAAGCTTCCGTTCGATGGAACCGCCCACAGCATTCTCTACAAGCACGTGTTCGAGGCGCCACCGCCGGTGCTCGAAACCCGGCCTGATACCCCGCGAGACCTCAGCGCGGCGCTGGAGCGTGCGCTCGCAAAAGAACCGGGTCATCGGTTTGCCACGATGGAGGATTTTGCGGCAGCCGTGAGTGGCGAAAGGCCGGGGGCGGCCACGGTGGTCACCGCTCCGGTCAAGCCACTGACCAAAGACGACGCCAAGCTCCCGGCCCGCTCACAACCGAGATCCAAAGCTCGACGCGTGTTGGCTGCCGTGGCTGCCATCGCGCTCCTCGTGGCCGGAGGCGCATGGTACGGCTTCCGCCCGGTACCCAGCGAGCGAGTGCCGTCGGTGCCTACTCTCGAGCCGGTCACAATACCGGCTGCGCCGCCCGCGCCACCCCCAGCTCCGGTTGACAAGCCCAAGGAGTCTCCCGCACCAATCGCCGTGCCTCTCCCCAGGCCGGAGGAGCCGACTCCCAAGCCGCGGCCGGCCAAGAAGGAGTACGCCATGCTCACGGTTGCTTCCGAGCCCTGGGGTACACTCTACATCGACAATATCGAGATCGGTCCTACGCCGGTGGCCGATTACCGGTTGATAGAGGGGACTCACCGGCTTCGGATTGAACAGGAAGGCTACCGCACCAAAATCGAGACCATCGTGGTAGCGGGCCCCAATCCCATTCGCCGGCGCTATAGCCTGGAGCCGCAATGATGGGATATCGAGCGATGATGCTCGGGGCGTTCCTGGGCATGCCGCTGGCCGGAATTCTGTCGCCGATCAATGCTCAGGGCAGCATGACGTTGCGGCGCGCCGATCAGGCCTACGGCAATCTGGCATACTCGCAGGCGATCAACCTGGCGCGACAGGCCTCGCAGGAGCGGTTGAGTGCCGAGGATCAGGCTCGAGCCTACGAGTTGCTCGGGTTTGCGTACGCCTCGCTGGATAGCACCCGCCAGGCCACCGAGGCGTTCAAGCAGGCACTCCTGCTCAATCCGGATCGCGCCTTGGACGTGGGTAAGGTCTCACCCAAGATCACCAGCGCGTTCGCCCTGGCGCTGGCCCAGGTGCTGGTACTACGGGACCTGCACATCGATACCACAGATTTCATCGCGGGGTCGGGCAGTCTCCCGATCCGGTTCACCGTGACTCGCACCGCCAAGCTCAGGACTCGCCTCGTGGGCCCCAATGGACAAGTAACCATTGACTCTGCCCTGGGCGAAGGTCCGGTGCGGCTTGCGTGGAATGGTCTGCTGGCAAACGGCCAACCGCCGGCTCGAGGAGCTTATCGAGTCGTGGTCGAGGCCAGCGCCGGACGCGACAGCTACGCTGCATCGGTCCCGCTTCAGATCGAGGCTGGGTCGGTCGACACCTTGCCCCACCTGCTTGCGCTTCCGGGTTACGACCTCCTGCCCGAGACGGTGGTACCTGCCCGGAGCTGGAAACCCATCGGTCTCGCCCTGATGGCGACATCGCTGGCGGTCGGCGGCAGCCTGGCGCTGGAAAGCTCCAAGCTGGGAGGAGGTGGACGACGGGAGATTCTGGCCATCGGGGCCGGTGCGGGATTGGTGGGCCTATTCGCGACCCTGAAGAAGCCAGCTCCGGTTCCGGCGCAAGCCAACATCCTCTACAACAGCCTGGTTCGGGAGCAGCTCGCTCGACGTAACACCGAGATCGCGGCCCAGAATGCGGAGCGGCGCCGGCAGGTCAAGCTAGCGGTGATCCCGCAGCCTCGCACCGCCCGAAAATCATGAGACTCACCCTGCTCATCGGGCTGGTATGCTGTGCCGTACCAGCTGCGGCACAACAAGTGTCACTGGGCGCCGGCTACGCTCTGTCAGACTACCGCGAGCAAGCGGATTTTCTTCATTTTCGAGGCTCCGGACCGGCCGCTTCCCTGTCGGTGGAGCGAGGACGGGTGGCGCTCCAGGCCGACGGATGGCACTTGAGTTTCGACGCTGCTGGAGACGCGCCACCCGGACTCGAGTCGTTCACGGTCGACGAAATCGACCTGCGAGTGGGCTTGCGTATGGTCAGTACCCTCGCCTTGGAGGCAGGATACGTACGGCAATCGGTGTCTCCATCGCGCGCGGCCGAATCGTTCAGTGGCTTGACAGTGGGATTTCGCGGCTGGTACTCGCTCGCTCCCGGAGCCTCGGTGGCGCTTCGGACCTCCTACGTAGCGGGTAGCGACTTTACCGGGGGCGGCTCGGCCCCATTCGGGATCGCCCTAGGACTGAGTGCTTCATACGGCCCCGGATCGGGGCGATACTCCGTCACGGGTGACTACCGGTTCGAGCGGATCGATCGCCGGACTGAGCTGAGTGGTGGCCGTATCAGCGTTCCGATCCAGAGCTCGGTGGCTCGATTGGGACTCGCCGTCAAGTTCTGAGTCGTTTGGACATGGATTAGTCATCCCTGGCTCTTCCTGCGACCTGCCCGGCACCCTCGCACCTCGCCAACCCTTTATCGTCGACCCTCGATTTCCGGCCGCTAGCCGAACGGTTTAGACCGGCTGACGGCTGGGCAATCTCCAGAGCCGTAGGGGGTTGCATCAAGGACGCTCACCCATGACCTGGACCGCTATCGAAACCCGGCCGAGGCACACGCGTTGCAGTTAGGGCGCCGTCCGCTTTCGTGCCGCTTCTTCACCCCCGCGCGCGATCCGAGATCACAAGAGCTCTGGTACCCTCGGTCCAGCCGGATCGCGTGCGCAATCCTCGGAGTAGCCCATGGTCAGTTTCTTAAAAGGTCGCCGCCGCGAGGACGACTCGGTCGTCGCCGTCGATTCGAGCGGACGTAACGTCACGGCCGCGCTCGAGGCCCTCGTGGCCCGCGCTGAGGCCGCCGCCAACGATCTCCGCGGACTGGCACACATCCTGGAGCGGACCTCCGAACTGGATGGCTTGCGGGAGCGCTGCACCGACATCGAGCAGCAGGTGACCGGGCTCGAGCGGTTGGGCTCGCAACTCTCGATGGCTGAGGAACAGGTGGAGCGGCTAATCAAGACTCAGAACGCCACCGAGAGCCGTGTCTCCCAATCCACCGAGGAGGTCCAGCGACTCCAGGGACAGATGGGGGGACTGAGCGAGAAAGTGGAGGTGGCGCTCGACCTGCGGGACCAGGTTGAGTCGTTCCTCAGCCTCCAGGGACCGCTGGCCGAGCTGCGAAGCGACGCCGAAACGCTGCGGACCCATTTGAACGAGCTGGCAGAAAACGTGGCTCGCATGCGCACCCAGCACGACGACGCATTGACGGCTCACCGCCATACCACCTCTCGCCTCGAGAACTTCGACCAGGATTTCCAGACCGCCACCGGCAAGCTGGAAGACGTGGTCCGGCGAGTGCAGTCGGTCGAGCGGCAGATGGAGCCGATCAATCAGGCTTCGACGGCTATTCCGGATGTTCAGCACCAGCTGGCCGTTCTCAAGGCGCTGGCCGATCAGGTCTCCCAGAAGACCAATATGCTGGAGCAGGAGCGTGAGGCGGTTGACCGGGCAGCGACTCAGATCGCTCAACTTACCCGCATGGATCGTGAGCTCGATGCCTGGCTCCGCCGCCAGGAGGAGCAGATCCGCCGCTTCGGCCCCATCGAGGCCAAGCTGTCCGAGGTGAAGACGATCCAGGACAAGGTGCTGGCCCGTACCGACGAGCTGCAGTCCACGTCTCAGAAGATCGAGGATGCCCAGCAGTCGGCCCGTCAGGCGCTCACCGATCTGCGCGAGCAGATGCGGAAGAGCAGTGAAGGGTTCGAGCTGGAGCACCGGGGACTCCACGCCGTCAGCGAGCGGATTGCGGATCTGCGGAATGCCGTGAAGGAATGTGAAACCCGGGTCGCCACATTGGATGCCGCTACTCAAGGGACCGCGGCGGTCCAGGTTCAGGTCCGGACCGTGGGCGAACAGATCGCCGAGTTGGCGACGGAAGTCGCAGCCATCTCCGATGATGCGGTCCGGGCGAGCTCGCTGCGGCAGGATGTCGCAAGGTTGGACACCGCGGCTGCCGAGCTGAATTCCCGGATGCGCCGCATCGACGAGATCAGGCCGGGAGTGGAGCAGGCAGTCGAGCAGCTCGCTACCCTGAAGGGCACCCGTGAGCTTCTGGCCGACGGCTTGGAGCAGATGCGGGTGGCTTACGAGGAGATGACCCGCCTGCGGGAAAATCATGGTGAGACTCAGGCGTGGCTGGCCAACGCCGACGTGTGGACCCGGAAGGTCCAGACTCAGGTCAAGGAGTTGAGTGGGCTCGAGCCGGTGGTCGAGCGAATTCGGGTGGAGGTCGAGCAGGTCAAGAAATCCATGGAGCAGATCGAGGCCGGGAGCGAGCTGGTCCGCCAGGTGCACACCGGACTGCTCGAGGTCGGCTCGCTCAACAATGAGTTGAAGGAGCGGACCGATGGCCTCAGGAATCGCATGGAGGCGGCGGAAACCCGCTTCGGCCAGCTCGCGAAGCAGGCGGAAAGCGCTCAGCGTCTGTCCGATTCGATGTCGGCCGTAACCGCGTCGGTGGAGGAAGCCGAGCGTCGGATGGGCCTGGTGGACGACTCGGTTCGTTCACTGGAGAGCCGGACCCAGCAGATCGATCAGATGGAGGAGCGCATCCGCCTTCTGGGCCAGGAGCTGGAGCAGCGGCAGGGTGCCCTGGACAAGGCCACCGAACATCTGACTCGCGCCTCAGCCCTCCGGAAAGAAGCCGCAGAAGCGGCTCAGCGGATGGAGGACCTCACCCGCAGCGTCAGCAGCACCTTGAGTCAGGCGCAGGAACAGGCCGGCAGCCTGCAGCGGGTTACCGGAGAGCTCGAGAGTCGCGCCAACGCACTCAAGCCAATCGAGCGCCAGCTCTCCCACTTCGAGGAGCTGCTGGCCAAGTGGGAGTCAGCTCAGAGTCAGGCAGCCAAGGCACTGGAGCAGACGCTCGCGCGGCAAGCCGGGGTGGAAGCCATCGAGGCCCAGGTGAAGCACGTGTTCGATCTGGCAGAGCGAACTGTCGAAGACGTGCAGACCATCGGCTCGGCTCGGCGGGAGATCGAAGAGACCCGGGCGATGCTGTTGGCCACACAGGAGCAGTTCCGGGCCACGGAGGAGACGCTCAGGGGGTTCGAGTCCCGCAAGCGCCAACTGGAACGAGCCGAGCACCGGCTGGCCCGCGCCGAGGCCTTGGCATTGGGAATTCGCGCCACCGTCGAGTCGCTCATGGCGCAGAAGACGGTGGTCGACCATGCCATGGAATCAGCTGGGGCACTTGGGTTCCAGATGAAGCAGGCCGAGGCGTTGATCGCGGCCTTGCGGCGGGAACGAGATCTGGCGTGTGATCTCAAGGCCGCTGTGGCGGCTTTGTCGGACGAAGGAGAAGAGGCGGCGAAGTAAGATCGACTATGGGCCCGGGATCTCCCGGGCCCGCTTCCCATCATACCCTTCCGCTTTCCCACTCCCTGCTGTACATCATGGCCTAATCGGGCTACAAAGATCGTTACATCATCGTGACATATGCAGGCACGGCATTCCTTAATATCCTGAAAATATGCCCGAGCATCCCTCCCCAGCCCCCCGCCCTCGGCTCGCCGCCATCGATGTGGGATCCAACACCATCCGGCTCACCGTTGCCCAGGTAGAGGAGGACGGAACCTATCGCATCCTGGATGAAGAACGGGAGATGGTTCGGTTGGCGGAGCATCTGGACCGCACCGGCCGGCTCTCTGACGAGGCGTTGGAACGAGCGCTGACGGCCATAGGCAAGATGAAGGCCATCGCCGATGGCTTCGAGGTAACCGAGATCCGGGCGATCGCGACCAGCGCCGTACGGGAAGCCGCCAACGGCCGAGCCTTCCTTCGCGAGGTCCTCCGCCGGCATAAAGTCCGGATCGATGTCATCTCAGGGGAGGAAGAAGCCCAGCTCGCGTTCCGCAGCGCTACGCGGCACTTCAACCTCGAGGGCCGGTCATCCGCCGTGGTGGACATCGGCGGAGGCAGCGTGGAGGTGATACTCGCCGCCGGCACCATCATCGACCAGGTGCATTCCTTGCCCTTGGGCGCAGTCCGGGTCACCGAGCGCTTCGTCCGATCCGACCCGCTGCGGGAGAAGGATTGGAAGGTGATGCGCAAGGAGATCGACCGGGGGCTGCGGGCTCTGGGGCGCTCGGCACTCCGGGCCGAGATCATGGTGGGAAGTGGTGGCTCCTTCACCGCTTTGGCTCACATGGCGAAGTGGCAACGGGAGGAGCGCCATGGGTCGGTGCAGGGATACATGCTCACTCCTGCGGAGGTAGTGCACTTACTCGGCCGCCTTCGAGACGCGCCCCTCGAGGCTCGCCGTCAAATTCCTGGATTGAGCCCGGACCGCGCCGATATCATCATTGCCGGTGCCACCGTTATCTCTCGTCTCATCAAGCGATTGGGGACTCAACAGATTTTGGTGAACGAGCGGGGGATCCGTGACGGCCTCATGCTCCAAATGGTGGCAGAGCTATCCGGAGGACCGGCTACAGCGCAACTGCCGCCTCCCGGAGACCGCATGGAATGGGTCCGGCTCTTTGCCCGCAAATGCCGCTCGAACGAGCGTCACTGCGAGCACGTCGCTACCCTGGCGCTCCAGATCTTCGATGGCCTGGCCCATCGCTACCAGCTGCCATCCTCGGCTCGGGACGTGCTTCAGGCGGCGGCATTGCTGCATGACATCGGGTATCTCATCAGCCACTCCAAACACCACAAGCACGCCTACCACCTGATTATGCATGGTGACCTGCCCACGTTCGCACCCCATGAGGTCGAGCTGATTGCGAATGTGGCCCGGTACCATCGCCGCGCCTTTCCCCGGAAATCGCACCCGAACCTGGCGACGATGTCCAAGGAGGAGCGGCTGTTGATCAGCCGGCTCAGCGGAATTCTTCGGGTGGCCGATGGACTGGATCGCACTCACTCGAGCGCGGTTGTGGAAGTCAAGCCGCGCGTGCTGCGTGATCGGGTACGACTCGAGATCAATGCCAGGGTGGCTCCCGAGGTGGAGTTGGGAGACGCCGAGCGGAAATCGGATCTGTTCCGCCGGGCATTCGACAAGGATCTGGGGCTGATTTGGCGGCGGCAGCAAACTCGCGCAACCACCTCGGTGCGGGGGCCCAGACTGCACGTGGTCGCCGCCAGTTGAGGATCATGCCCAAGAATCTTCCGCAGTTCTCACCCGAGCACTACTTGAATCGCGAGCTCAGCTGGCTGGAGTTCAACGCCAGGGTCCTGGAAGAGGCGGCGGACCCGAGCAATCCGGTGCTGGAGCGGGTCAAGTTCCTCTCGATCGTCAGCTCGAACCTGGACGAGTTCTTCGAGGTCCGGGTCGCGGGTCTGCAAGAGCAGCTTTACGCCGGCTTGGAGCCTCAGGACTTCCCCGCTGACGGCCTGGCACCGGCGGAACAGCTGGCCCGGATCGATCAGCGAGTGCACCGTCTGGTAACGGACCAGTACCAGCTGCTGCACA
>DASSED010000274.1:0-3100 GCA_035695405.1 Gemmatimonadales bacterium | reverse complement strand
CGGCGGAACTAATGCAGACTCCACCAGGCGGGTGATGTAAGGGTCAAGGGTAATCTTCTCGTCGTCGGACGATGGTAGCGCGCTGGGGGCGAGTCCGAAGGGCACGTTAGCACGAGGCGAGGAGACCGGCGATCACATCTGGGAATGCTGTGACGATGGGGGTCCGCCGGGCTCCGAGCATCGAGTGCGGCAGTGCCCGGAGGATCCGCCGCCAGCGCACTAGCCCCAGGCAAGCCGAAGTTGGACGACCGACTGATGGGGACTCCTTCGGGGCGCTGCAGCACTCGATGGTCGGAGCCCGGGGGCATGGTGGCTCGGATGAGTTCCGCGGTTAACCCCGGTCTCCTCCCCTCGTGCTGACGCGCCCCTGCGGAGTTCCCCATCAGTCGGTGAGTGAGGCCAACCAGCAGTCTATCCTTGTCCAGTTATGCCTCACCCATTCGCCGGCCCAGTTCCCATCACGGTGACAAAGCGGACTCGTGCCGTGCTCCTCGAGCGGGGACTCGACACCTCCAATGGCCTGAGCTTCGTGCGAGAGCGCCTGGCGCTGGTCGGCAAGACGCTCTTCCTGGTGTCGCTCGGCTTCTACCTCTTCCTTCTCGCCAGCATGGTGCTGGCCGGGGGCGCACCGTTCGTCGCGGTGGTGACGAACCCAGTCGCCCTTGGCCATCTCGCCGCCAGCTGCACGATGGGGCTGCTCTGGCTCCTGGCCAGCCGTACTCCGAGCCGGCCTTCGGTGCTGAGCCTGGGGACGCTGGACGCCGGCAGCTTTGTGGTGGCCTGCGGTTTCCTGTCGCTCATGACGGTGAACGCCGAAGGGCAGATCCTCCAGGTGCTCCTGGCGCTCACCGTCACCGTCATGCTCCGGGCGATCCTGGTGCCGTCCCGGCCGAGCCGAACCTTGATACTGTCGGCGCTGGCGTTCCTCCCGACGGTGCTGGTCTGCATCGCGCGCCACCATCCCACGGCGCTCCTGCCCGGATTCACCCCGGCTTACCAGAAGCAGTACATGACCCTGAACACCATCCTCTGGAGCGTGCTGGGAACCACGCTGGCGACCATCACCTCGCGGGTAACCTACGGATTGCGGCGACAGGTCGCCGAGGCCAACGAGCTGGGCCAGTACATCCTGGAGGAGAAGATCGGCGGCGGCGGGATGGGCGAGGTCTGGCGGGCGCGGCACCGGCTTCTTATCCGGCCAGCGGCGATCAAGCTCATCCGGCCGCAAATGTCGGGCGATCCCGAGCTGCTGCTCCGGCGCTTCGAGCGCGAAGCCCGCGCGACCGCCGCGCTGAAGTCCCCGCACACGGTGCAACTATATGACTTCGGCTCGACCGAAGACGGCCGGCTGTACTACGTGATGGAGCTGCTCGATGGGATGGATCTCGATACCATGGTGCGACAGTACGGGCCGCTACCCGCGGAGCGGGCGGTCCACATCCTCCGCCAGGTCTCGGCCTCGCTTCAGGACGCGCACCAGAACGGCCTGGTGCATCGCGACATCAAGCCGGCCAACGTGGTGGTGACTCGCGGGGGGGTCACCTTCGATTTCGCCAAGGTGCTCGACTTCGGTCTGGTCAGGCTCGATGCAGCAGGGAAGCAGGGAAGCAGGGAAGCGGCGAAGCAGGATGTGAAGAGCGTCCGGGATTCGTACTCTGCTGGTGAAACCACTGGGACTCCGGCATTCATGGCGCCGGAGGTGGTGCTCGGCGCTGCCGACACCGATCATCGGGTTGATTTGTACGCGCTGGGGTGTGTGGGGTACTGGCTCTTGACGGGCAAGCTGGTCTTCGGAGGAAGGAACGCGGTCGAGGTGATGTACCACCACGCCCACACGCCGCCCCCCACGCCATCCACCCGATCGGAGCTGCCCATTCCCGCTGCGCTCGAGGCCCTGATCATGGATTGCCTGGAGAAGGAGCCCACCCGGCGCCCGACCAGCGCGAAGGCGGTGAGCACCCGGCTCGACGTTGTCTCGATGGAAAACTCGTGGACCGCCGAGCAAGCCGAGCGCTGGTGGGCCACGCACCGGCCGGCAGACGCGCGACCGGTGGCCGATCTGCTCCTCTCGCACGAGGGGCGGGAGCTCAGGATCGGGCCGCGGGTCAGGCCCAGGGGTTAGCGAGCAGCTGATGTGACGGAGCTGGTACAGCCGATTGCTTGACGCATCAGGTACCTAGCGGTACGCTAGCCCCGCGGGCTACCGCCGAGCCGCCGTATGCGACTCGGCGGTCTTTGTTGTACCTGGAGGGGAGGATCTCACCATGTCGCCAACAACCACGCCCGCTATCAGAAGCGCAAAGACTCGGGTCCTGGGTGGCATCACGGTGCTCGATTCGCCGCTCATCACTCGCGCGGTAGACTATGCCCGGGTCCATTCCGAACCCTTTCTTTTCAACCACGCTGTCCGATCCTGGCTCTTCGCCGTTCGGCTGGGACAGCTGCAAGGAGTGCCTCACGATGCGGAAGTCGTCGCTGTGGGCACACTGCTCCACGATCTGGGGCTCACCGACAGCTTCACCGGCCCCAAGCGCTTCGAGTTAGAAGGAGCTGATGCCGCACGGGCGTTCGCGCGAGAGCAAGGTCTCGACGATCGCCAGCTGCAACTGATTTGGGATAGCGTCGCCTTGAATTCCACACCTTCGATCGGGCTCTACAAGGAGGCGGAGGTCGCCCTCTGCACCGCTGGGATCGGGGTCGAATTCGGATTCCAGTACGACCGGATCCCGCCCGACGACATGAAGAAAATCCTCGCCGCATATCCCCGCCTCGAGATGAAGCGGCGCTTCGCCGATTCAGTGTGCCGCATTGTCACGACCAAGCCGGAGACTACCTACGACAATTTCGCGGCGGACTTCGGGGAGCGCTTCGTCCCGGGCTACCAACGGCCTTCTACAGTGGACTTCCTGATGAACGCTCCGTTCGAGGAGTAACGATCATGGACATCACGACTCTCACATTGGTTCACACCATCATCAGTATCGTAGCCATTACGGCGGGACTGGTCGTGGTAGGAGGGCTCATCGCCGGAGTGCGGATCGATGGGTGGACCGGAATCTTCCTGGTGACCACGGCGCTGACCAGTATGACCGGGTTCTTC
>DASSED010000273.1:0-11636 GCA_035695405.1 Gemmatimonadales bacterium | reverse complement strand
CGCATTCAGGAGGGTAAGTGGATCTCAAGTTGATGGATGCGGTGCCCACTGAGGAGGAGCGCGAGGCGCTCGATCTCTTCCTCGGCGCGCCCGAGTCGGGCTGGGAGGGCGGCCTGCGGGCCGAGCGAGACGCCTACACCTCTGAGGGCGGCCACGAGGCCCGGGCGCAGCGGCACCTCCTGCTGCCGGCGTTGCAAGCGATCCAGTCGCGCATCGGGTGGATCAGCGAAGGTGCGCTCAACTACATATGTCAGCGCCTCACCGTGGCTCCGGCTGACGCTTACGGCGTAGTCACCTTCTACGCGCTCCTGTCCACCATACCCCGGCCTAGGCGGGTCCTCCACGTCTGCGACGACATCGCCTGTCGCTGCAAGGGCGCGGAGCAGCTGTGCGAGGATATGGAAAAGAAGGTCGGCCCGGCGTACCATCATGGCCCCGAGGGCGATCACATCGCGTTCGATGAAAACGACGCGGTGTGGCTCAGAAGTCCGTGTCTCGGCCTCTGCGAGCAAGCGCCGGCAGCCTTCCTGCAGGTGGCCGGCGAGAAGCCGGTCGAGCGGCTGTTCGGCCACGCCGATCTCAAAGGGCTTACACGACTGCTCGACGGCGAGATGGCGGCAAGCCTGGAGCCACGCGGTCGTCTACCGCAAGCAGGAGATCCTTCGCTTCGCCTGCTGCGGCGGGTGGACGTCATCGATCCCACCAGCCTGGATCAGTATCGGGCCCACGGCGGCTACGAGGCGCTTCGAGTCGCCCTCAACCTGGGACCCGAGGGCGTCATTCGAGAGGTGACCGATGCCAAGCTCATGGGCCGCGGCGGCGCCGCCTTCCCGACGGGCAGGAAATGGGACGCGGTGGCACGCCAGCCGGTGCGCCCGCACTACTTGATCTGCAACGCCGACGAGTCGGAGCCGGGCACCTTCAAGGATCGGGTGATCATGGAGGGCGATCCGTTCAGCCTGGTCGAGGCGATGACGATCGCCGCCTTCGCGACCGGCTGCGAGCAGGGCTTCATCTACATCCGGGGCGAGTATCCCCTGGCGACCGAGCGCCTGCAGCACGCGATCGACATGGCACGCGAGCGGGGACTGCTGGGCGAGAACGTTATGGGACACGGCTTCCGGTTCGACCTCGAGATCCGGCGGGGCGGCGGGGCCTACATCTGCGGTGAGGAGACGGCGGTCTTCAACTCCATCGAGGGCCTGCGCGGCGAGCCGAGGAACAAGCCGCCGTTCCCGGTCCAGGTGGGCGTGTTCGGCAAGCCCACGCTGATCAACAACGTCGAGACCTTGGTCAATGTCGTCGAGATTCTCCGGATCGGCGGGCCGGCGTACGCCGCCATCGGCACGCCCGGCTCGACCGGCCCCCGGCTCTTCTGCCTCTGCGGCAACGTGGCTCGGCCCGGCGTCTACGAGGTGCCGTTCGGAACCACGCTCCGCCAGATGCTGGACATGGCCGGTGGAGTTGCTGGCGGGCGGAAGCTCCAAGCGGTGCTCCTGGGGGGCGCGGCCGGTGTCTTTGTCCGGCCGGACGAAATCGACATGCCGCTCACCTTCGAGGGCACTCGCGCAGCGCAGGCGACGCTCGGTTCCGGCGTGATCATGGCCTTTGACGACAGTGTCAACATGTTCGGTATCCTGCTTCGGATCGCCCGGTTCTTCCGCGACGAGTCGTGTGGTCAATGTGTTCCCTGCCGAGTCGGTACCGTACGGCAGGAGGAAGCGCTACATCGGATTCTGGTGGAACGCACCCGAGGTGGTCTCGAGGGGGAGGCAGCTCTTTTGGAGGAGATTGGTCTTGCAATGAAGGACGCATCTATCTGCGGTCTGGGTCAAACCGCGTACAGCGCAGTGGAGTCGGCCATCAAACGGCTTCACTTGTTCAATGGAGCCCGAGCCTCATGACCGCGACTAGCCCCGTCGACCCCGCCTGGCAGCTTCCTCTGATTCCGCTCCGGCCGCCTCAGCGCTCGGTCGAGCTCACCATCGACGGCGAGAAGGTGCAGGCGCCTGAGGGCAGCACGATCCTCGATGTCTGCCGCCGGCAGGGCAAGGAGATCCCGACGCTGTGTTACCTCGACACGCTCCATCCGGTCAATGTCTGCCGGGTGTGCGTTGTCGAGGTGGAAGGGTCCCGCGTCCTGGTGCCCTCCTGCTCTCGGCCGGTCGAGGCGGGGATGGTGGTGAACACCGATTCCGAGCGGGTCCGTCACAGCCGGAAGATGGTGCTTGAGTTCCTCGCGTCGTCGGTGGATCTCTCCACTACGCCTGACGTGGACCGCTGGCTCGAAGACTATAGCGCAAGGCCCGAGCGCTACGGCCCGCCCCAGCCGCCCAATCCGCCCGGGTATCGCGACAGCCTGCAGCCGGGCCACCACGAGCCGCCCGATCCGGACTACGCCGCCACCGTCATGCAGCCGGTAAAAGTGGACAACGAGCTATACGTCCGTGACTACGGCAAGTGCATTCTCTGCTACAAGTGTGTGGAGGCCTGCGGCAAGGACTGGCAGAACACCTACGCCATCGCGGTCGCGGGGCGGGGATTCGACGCCCGAATCTCGACCGAGTTCGTGGTGCCGCTGCCCGAGTCCGCCTGCGTGTATTGCGGCAACTGCATCGCGGTCTGTCCCACCGGCGCGCTGATGTTCAAGAGCGAGCGGGACCACCGCGATGCGGGCACCTGGGACGAGTCGCGCCAGACCGTGACCACCACGGTCTGTCCCTACTGTGGCGTGGGCTGCAACCTCGAGCTGCATGTGCAGGATAATGAGATCGTAAGGGTGACCTCGCCGCTGGATCACGATGTGACGCGGGGGAATCTGTGCATCAAGGGTCGGTTCGGCTGGCGCTACGTGCAAAATCGCCCGCCCGACGTCCGGGGTGACGGGCGCGGCAAGCGAAACAGGGACGGCACGTAGCGAAGGGAGGACATCCCGCGGATGAGTTTGCTCCTGTGGCTTGCGGGGGCCATCGGCTTCCCGCTGGCAAGCCGTCCCCTCCTCCTCGTCCCGCCCGAGCCATCCACCCTCAGCGTCTTTGCGGCAGCCTCTCTCACCGAGGCCTTTGGCGACCTGGGCCGAAGGTTCGAACAGAGTCATCCTGGGGTGGCGGTGCGGTTTAACTTCGCCGGCTCGCAGCAGCTCGCCTTGCAGATCGAGCAGGGGGCTCCGGCGGACGTGTTTGCTTCTGCCGACCAGCGCTGGATGGACTACGCCACGGACAAGAGCCTCGTCGAGGGTGAAGCGCGGGTTTTTGCCTGGAACCGATTGATGTTGATCGTGCCTCGCACCAATCCGGCGCGGATCGGCAGCCTCAAGGACGTGGCCAGGCGAGGGACCAAGGTCGTGATCGCGGCGGAGGCGGTGCCGGTTGGCAAGTATACTCGCGAGGTCATCGCCAAACTGGCCGGGGCTGAAGGGTTTCCTGCCGACTATGACCAGAGGGTACTGGGCAACGTGGTCTCGCAGGAAGAGAATGTGAAGAGTGTGGTAAGCAAGGTCCAACTGGGCGAGGCTGATGCGGGATTCGTGTATCAGTCCGATATGACGCGGTCGGTGTCGAGGTACGTCCGCTCCTTCGACATTCCGGATGAGTACAACGCGATCGCCCGCTATCCGATCGCGGTGGTGAAGCGCTCCAAGAACGCCGAGTCAGCTCGGGCGTTCATCGATCTCGTGCTGAGTGACCAAGGGCAGACGATCCTTCAGCGACACGGATTCCTCAGCTTGCAGGAGAAAAAGCCGGCGGTGTCCCAGCCGTAGTAGGGAGCTGGGAGATTGCTTGGGTACGAGCTCCTTAGCTCTTCGCTCTAGCTAACGGCTCGCGACGGCCGCTCGCCTCCACCAGCAGGTGCGGCAGCCGCACAATCTCATAGCGCACCGCCCCCGCCCCGGCGATGGCGAGGAGCACAGCAGCAACGAGCGCCCGCGGAGCACCCAGCGCCAAAAGTCCCAATGGGAGGAGCACGCCGACGAAAATCGTCACTGCACCGATGATCGCCAGGTAACCCGCCCGGTGGACTCGTGACAACGATTCGCGGAGCTCGGCCAGGAGCAGGACCAGCGCGACCAGAAGGAGGACCAGTATCAGGAACAGCGCGAGGCGCAGGGCGGCTGTAGCCTCCGGCCGTCCCGTCAGTATCGCCAGGAGCAGCAGCTGGCCCGTCCCAGCCCCCAGCGCGGAGCAGCTGAAGTAGCCGCCCAGCCAGCGGGCATCCCTCCACCCCGGCTGGGCGGTGGTGCTGAACAGCACCCCCTTGTACACCGCCGCGCCCGCCGCGGGCACCAAACCGAGAAGGATCAGTAACCGGCGCAGCCATTCGAGCCCGCCACCGCTATCGGGCCAAAGACTCACAAGGGTGAGTCCCGTCAGAAAGGCCGCATAGGCCGTGAGACACCAGGTTCCCAACGACATCGGCGAGTTCGGCTTCCATACCCTCAGCATGTGGTGGAACCGGAGCGGATCGCCCAGATCCAGCACCAGGCAGACCAGGTCGCCGATCAGAAAGAGCAGCGCGATCGGATAGGCCACTCTCGCCAGGCCACTAAAGGCCGCCGGCCTGACCAGCTCCGCGATCCCGGCCACCAGAAAGAGACCAGTGCTCAGATTGTTGAGCAGCGCATCCAGCACGACATATCCATGCCAGTTGGGGGGCTTGGTCGCTGCCTGCCCGGCGTAGCCGGTGGGCATTCCATGCGGTGCAGACTCGAGGTTCATGCCGGCGTTCATCTCAGCGCCCCTGGAGAAACAGTGCTGCGAGAAGGACTGCGATCGAAACCAGCAGCGCCAACACTGCCCGGACGTAATCCCCCTTCATCGCGAGCCACGGGTTGAACGGCTCTTCGGGCAGACCATAGACCGAGGGACGGTCGACCAGCAGGTAGAACGAATTCAGCTCGGAGTAACTCGCTCCCGGCACGTCGCCATACAGGTAGGCGTCGTTGACGCCCCGCTGGTGCAGAACTTCTACCCGCTGCCGGGCTCGCTCCCGCAATTCCTCGATGGGACCGAACTGAATCGATTCGGTGGGGCAGGCCTTGGCGCAGGCGGGAACCAGGCCGTCCCGCTGCCGGTCGTAGCACAGGGTGCACTTGTGCGCGTGGCCGTCCAGCGTGGCGCGGGTGATGACACCGAAGGGACAGGCGGCGATGCAGTAGGCGCAGCCGTTGCAGATGTCGGGCTGGATGTAGACGTTGCCGAACTCGTTGTGAATGATGGCGCCGGTGGGGCAGGCATGCTGGCAAGGCGCTGCAACGCAGTGCTTGCAGACGTCGCTCATCATGAGCCAGCGATCCGGATGCGCAACCTCGGTGCCGTCCCCGCCCAGCTGCTCGACGAACTTCACATGCCGCCAGGAGGTGGCCGACAGCTCGCCGGTGTTGTCATAGCTGTTGCCGGTCCACTCGAACCCGTCGGCGGGGAGCTGGTTCCACTGCTTGCAGGCGACTTCGCACGCCTTGCAGCCGATGCAGACTGTCGTGTCGGTGTAGAAGCCGGTGGCCTGCCGAGGCTCCGGTGGCTCTCCCCGCCGGAATGGGCCGACGACTCGCTCCAGCAGCGACGGGCCGACCCGGGGTGCCTCGGAGTCGCGTCCCGCCGGACGGGCGGTGACTGCCTTCTCCGAAATAGTCATCGCTTACCGCTCCGCCTCTCCGCCTGGCGCCCGGAAAAGTCCCTCCGGCTGTGCCGCATCCGGCGTGTCCGGCGTTCGCTCTCTCGTCGGCCAGGGCGCCGGAGGCACCGTCGGTTTGGGCTCAGCGCCGTCGCGCCGGCCGGGGTACACCTGGCACGCGAATGCCTTGACCTCGTGCATGCTGACGTTCGGGTCGGCTACCAGCGAGGTGAGATCGTTGGCGTTGGCGCCGACCACTTCGCCGGCGAAGGCCCAGTGAAACGGAAGACCGATCTGGTGCACGATCTGACCCTCGATCCGACGCGGCCTGAGCCGCCGGGTCACCATGGCGCGCGCTTCGATCCGGCCCCGCGCCGATTCTACCGTGAGCCACCCGCCGTGCTCGATCCCTCGCTCTGCGGCAAGCTCGGGGCTCAGCTCGACGAACATTTCCGGCTGCAGCTCATTGAGCCAGCTGTTGAACCGGCTCATAGGCCCGCTCAGGTAGTGCTCCGTGAGCCGGTAGGTGGTCGCGACGACCGGATAGGTGGATGTAGGCGTGTGGTCCACCCGGTTCAGCGAGCCCTCGAAGAACCGGACCGTCGGGTTGGTGGACTGGTCGGGGTAGATCAGGTTCTCCACCGGCGACTCCACCGGTTCGTAGTGCGTGGGTAGCGGGCCATCCCTGATGCTGCCGGGCGCGAAGAGCCAGCCAACGCCATCGGGTTTCATGATGAACGGATGGTCGCCCGCGATCGCGTCCATACCCATGGCACCGGCGGGCGGCCGGTAATCGGGCGGCTTCTCGGGCTCGAAATCGGGCTCGTCGGGGCCGATCCAGCGCCGCTGAGCCGCATCCCACCACACCAGTTTCTTTCTGTCGGACCACGGCCGGCCCTCGGGATCCGCCGACGCGCGGTTATAGAGGATGCGTCGGTTATGCGGCCAGGCGTATCCCCAGTCGGGTTGGATCGGGTTGGCGGTGCGCTTCCGGTCCCGAGCCCGGTTGCGGCCTGGCTCGGGGTACACCCCGCTGTAGATCCAGCAGCCGCAGGCGGTGGTTCCGTCATCTTTCAACTCCGAGAACCCCGAGAGCAGCCGCGGCCGGCTGGTGCGCGGGTCCATTTGGTCCAGTCGGTACCCGTTGATCTCCATCAGCACCTTCTCGATGTCCGGCTCGCCCTCGATCCGGCTGAGGCTCCCGTCGGGCAGTCGGGGAGGCTCGTCGAACTCATAGTCCCAGGTGAGGTTCAGGAGCGGCTGGTCCCTCGGATCGGTCGAGCCCGCGTAGAGCTGCTTGAGTCGCTTCCCGAGATTGTAGAGGTACCACGCGTCGGAGCGACTGTCTCCCAGTGGATCGAGCGCCTTGTCGTGCCATTGCAGCATCCGCTGGGTGTTCGTGAGACTCCCGTCCTTCTCCTGCGCGGCCGCGGCCGGCAGGAAGAAGACCTCGGTCTTGATGTCGGAAGGGGGCGGCCCTTGCGGGTCATCCTTCCAGAACACGGAACTCTCGATTTGGAACCAGTCGGCGACGACCAGCCAGTCGAGCTTCCGCAGGGCCGCTCGGTGTAGCCGCGCGTTGGGCGATCCGCCCGCGGGGTTCTGACCGAACAGGAGGTAGCCCTTGACCCCATCGTTCAGCATGCGAACGAAGTACGGCAGGTGCGAGTAGTCGCCATCCGGCCGCGGAATCCAGGAGAACCCGAAATCGTTCTCTGACGTCGCGGCGTCACCGTACCAGGCCTTGAGCAGGCTCACGATGAATTCGCGGAAGTTGGCCCAGTAGCCGGAGCAATGGGCTTCCTGCTCGACGTAGGACTGGAGCCGCTCGTGGGCTTCGTCGGCAGTCGGCTGGGGCAGGTAGCCCGGCAGGCTGTCGTACAAGGTGGCGATGTCGGTCGAGCCCTGGATGGTGGAGTGTCCCCGCATCGCCATGATGCCACCGCCGGGTCGCCCCATGTTGCCCAGCAATAATTGCAGGATGGCCGCGGTGCGGATCATCTGCACTCCGGTGGTGTGCTGGGTCCATCCCAGCGCGTAGACCACCGCGCTGGTGCGCTCGCGCCCGGAGTTGGAGCACAAGAGCTCCGCCACGCGCACCAGCTCCTCCGGGGTGCAGCCACACACCTCCGACACCATCTCAGGCGTGTATCGGGCGAAGTGACGCTTGAGAATCTGGAATACGCAGTGCGGATGCCCGAGAGTCGGATCCCATGGCGGATCCGCCTCCTGGCATATGGTCATTGACTGCCGTTGCCCCGGGTGCGCCTTCGGTCCGGCATCCAAGCTGTGACCGTGCATGCCGAGCGCCTGCCGGTGCATCTGGTAAATCGGCGAGCCGTCGCCCCCGACCTCCGGCTCCGACCCAGGAGAGCCAGCATATCCCCAGCCCCCCTCCATCGCATGGTAGTGGCCGGTCCGCCCGTTTCCGTGATAGCCGCTGAACAAGCCATCGAGGTCCTCCGTGTCCCGGAACCCCTCCTTGACGATAGTGGCCGCGTTGGTGTAGTGGAGAACGTATTCCTTGAACCAGCGGTCGTGGGTCAACACGTAGTTGACCAGACCGCCGAGGAACGCGATGTCGCTACCCGACCGGATGCCGACGTACACGTCGCACAGCGCCGACGTGCGGGTAAACCGCGGATCCACATGAATGAGGGTGGCGCCCTGCGACTTCGCCTTCATCGGCCAGCGGAACGCGACCGGATGGGCCTCGGCCATGTTCGAGCCCATGAACAGGACGCAGTCGCTGTGGGCGAGATCCTGCTGGTAGTTGGTGGCCGCGCCGCGGCCGAACGAGGCGCCCAGACCGGGCACCGAGGCGCTATGTCATATTCGGGCCTGGTTCTCGATTGAGATGACACCGAGCCCACCGCCGAACAGCTTCTTGATGAGGTAGTTCTCTTCGTTGTCGATGGTGGCGCCGCCCAGCGTTCCGATCGAGCGCACCGAATTGAGCAGGCGCCCCTCCTCATTCCGTTCGGTAAAGTCGGCATCCCGGACCGTCTTGATCCGCTGTGCGATCTGATCCAGGGCCCAGTCCAGCGAGCGGGTCTCCCAGTGATCGGAGTAGGGCGCGCGATACAGCACTTGAGTCACCCGATGCGGATTGACCGCGAGCTGGAAGGTGTTGGCCCCCTTGGGACACAGCGTGCCCTCGTTGATAGGGCTCTCGGGGTTGCCCTCGACATCGATCAGCTTCCCGCCCTTGGTGTAGATGAGCTGGCCGCAGCCCACGGCACAGTAAGGGCACAGACCTTCGGTGACGGTGGCTCCCCGCAGCCGGGAGGCCTTTTCGATCGACTGTCGGCTGAAGGGCTCGCGAGACGCGGGTGACGGGGGCCAGGGAGGAAGGTTGGGCATTGAGTTCTCGCGAAGCTCGAGGATTCAGTGTTTAACTCACGACTCGCGACTACGGGCTCGTGACTAACCTACCCGGATGGGTATAGACCGTGTGACCGCCCCGCCGAGCGAACCCCACCAGCGTGAGCCCGGCCTGCTGTGCGATGCGGACGGCTAACCCGGTGGGGCCGGAGATAGCGGCCATCAACGGCGCACCCAGCACAGTGGTCTTCTGCACCATCTCGAAACTGGCACGGCTGGTGACCACGACAAAGCCACTCTTCGGATCGGTGCCTGCCTTGAGCAGGGCGCCGATCAGCTTGTCGAGAGCATTGTGGCGACCGACGTCCTCACGCACTACCTGGATCGTTCCATCGAGCCCGGCCCATCCTGCCGCGTGCACTGCATGGGCCTCCGCATTGAGCTCCTGGTGAGAGACCAAGGAGTCAAGCGCGCTCCGAATCGCTTCTGGACGGATAGAGACGTTGTCCTCGACCCGATGCAGCTCCTTCAGCACCATAGCCACGCTGTCCGCTCCGCAGATGCCGCACCCCGTCCGGCCGGTGAGCCGCCGCGTCTTGCCGGCGATGACTTCCCCGCACACCGGATTCACCATCGCCTGGATCTCGATCCCGCGACTGTATCGCACCACCTCGACCCGTTCGAGGTCGGCCGGCGACCGGATCAGCTCTTCGGTGATGCTGAAGCCGAGGACGAAGTCCTCGAGGTCCTGTGGGGTGGCCATCATGACCACATGGGGAATCCCGTTGTAGACGATGGCGACCGGTGTCTCCTCGGCGATGGTCTCGGCGCTGTCGGACGGCTGCCCATCGCGCCAGCGGGTGGCCTGAAGCCGGAGGAGCGGTTTGACATACCCCAGGCGAAGAAGCCCGAGCGGGTCCTGCATCTGGGTGAGGTCGAGGTCACCGGACATGATGTATTATAGCTCCCGCCGCTGCTGCGGACGGGCCGACCGGATCAGAAGGAGCGGGATGAAGCGCGGACGGAGCGCCTCAGTACACGTTAAAGGTGCTGCTGAACACATACGGCTCGGGTCCGTGGGGCCCGAGCTCGGGAAGCTCGTCTGACAGGACTCGGAACTTGTAGGTACCTGCCTCGGTAACAGCCAGATGAAATGTTGCAATTCCATCATTGGTGTCCGCGAACCGGTCGCCCCGGAGCCGCTGATTCCGTACCGCGTAGCTATCATCGTCCTCGCGGTGGAACAGTCCCAGGTACAACTCGATTCCCGAGAGTGGAACCACATTCCCCACTGCATCAACCATCGCCACCCGGATCTCCTGCGTCTCGTTCGCCCGTATGCCGTCTGGCTGTCTCAGGAAGACGAAGTGGTCCACACCGGTTCGGGCGAGAGCCATGGCCTCGAACACCACGGGACTTCCATCGAGCGACTCCGCCCGAGCCTCCACCCGATTCAAGCCGGGCGTCCCCAAGGTCCAGCGCCCAACTTGGGCAATGCCATCCGGTCCCGTAGTCTGAGAGGGGTTGACCAAGGTCCCCCCGCCTCGGGTGACGACAAAAGTGACGGGGTAGCCGGCTACCGGCTGACCCACGCTGTCTAACACCTGAACGGCTGGCGGCATGGGAACATCAGCGCCAGACACCGCCTGTTGCGAATTTCCTTGGACCGCCGTTAAGGAACCCGCCTGGGGAGAGGCAGGAGCACTGGGAGTACCCCCTGTGGGTCCATCATCGCTCCCGCCGTTGTCGCCCCCACCGCCACCCCCGGAGCCGGTGCCTGGAGGCGGTCCCGTGCCGCTCGGCGGGAGAGTCAGTCCCTCCGCACCGCAGCCGAGCAGCCCAAGGCTGAGGATGACGAACGCCACGCGTCGAACCGGAGTACGCATGGCCCGGATTCTAGTCCTTGAGACAGCTATCGCTGTGATCGAGGACACCGGCCCGGGGGCCGGTCCCTATCGGGCGGGAACTAAGTGCCCGGGCGATCCGGAATCTGAAAGCACCCGTTCACCCGGAGCGTCCGGCAGCCAGATGGATTGTCCATCGATGTTCTCTGGCACGCGGACGTCAAGCCACGCGAGCATGGAGGGGAAAAGGTCGACGGTACGAAAAGGAATACTGGGAATAGGAAGGCTGGACCAGACCGGGGTCTGCATATGAGCGCGGATCATGCTACCATGGCCCGACCGATGTTCCGGGATCTCGAAGCGATCACGAAAGTCGTACCCCTCCCGAGCGACGACCAAGAGGTCACCTGAGCGGGAGCTTCGCATTTGATCCAGGATTTGAGACGGGGCATCGGGATAGGGCCCGTCCCAGGTCGCCTCCAACCACTCACGGGGGGTGGCCGTCCAGCTACGTCCCACCTCCAGGGGATCTCCTGACACGCGGCGGTAGCTCACCCGATTTTCCGTGTTAGTGATTTCCGCGGCTCCGTCCGCTCCACCCACCCAGATACCCCCCTGCTCGGAGGCTGCGGCCACAAAAGCCACACCGGGCTCACGTGTCAGTGCCTCGATGAGATCCTCTTCGGCGCCGAAACAGTCGTGCCGCCGAAGTTTTTCCATCGGCCATCGCTCCATCCGAGGTACCCCTGGCCGGGCATACACCATTGCCGAGCCATTGCCGGCCACCATTACCGCCGCCCTGGGAGTCCGCTCCCATATGACCGGGTGAGACAGGGTGGGAATACCGCGAGCACGAAA
>DASSED010000272.1:0-10023 GCA_035695405.1 Gemmatimonadales bacterium | reverse complement strand
CGAACGGCATGGTGCGAGACATGTCCATGACCGGCACACCCTCGGTGATGCATACGATGAGCGAGATACCCGCGTCCGCCGCCTCCATGATCGCGCCGGCGGCAGCCGCTGGAGGCACGTAGATCACGCTGGTATTGGCACCGGTCTGCGCCACGGCCTCGCGGACCAAGTTGAAGATCGGTACCCGTTCGTCGAATCGTTGGCCGCCCTTACCCGGCGTCACACCCGCCACGACCTTGGTGCCGTATTCGATCATCTGGCGGGTGTGAAAGGAGCCTTCGCGGCCGGTGATACCCTGGACCACGAGCCGAGTGTCAGCGTCGATGAAGATGCTCACGCGGCCTCACGGGCCAAACGCACCACCTGTTGGACCGCCTGGTCCATGTCGCTCAGCGCACGCATGCCCACACCTTCGAGAATCTTGAGAGCGGTTTCCTCATTTGTGCCGGTGAGCCGGATAACCAGAGGGACGTTGACTTTGAACTGGCGAGTGGCGGCGACGATGCCGTTGGCCACATCGTCAGTTCGGGTGATCCCGCCGAAAATATTGAACAGGATGGCCTTCACGTTGGGATCGCTGGTGATGATCTTCAGCGCGTTGATCACCTTCTCCGGACTGGAGCTACCGCCAATGTCGAGAAAGTTTGCCGGCTCGCCGCCGTAATACTTGACCAGGTCCATTGTGGCCATGGCCAGCCCGGCACCATTCACGACACAACCCACGTTTCCATCCAGCTTGATGAACGAGAGGTTGGCCCGGCGAGCCGTCACCTCACTGGGCTCTTCAGACTGCTCGTCCCGAAGCAGCGCCAGATCGGGGCGCCGGTCCAGCTCGTTGTCGTCGATCACGATCTTGGCGTCGAGCGCCAGCACCCGACCTGCCGGGGTGGTAACCAGCGGATTGATCTCCGCGAGCGACGCGCCATTGCTGGTGAAGACCCGATACAGCTGGTCGAGGATGCGCGCCGCAGAGCGCACGTGATTGAAATCTCGGTAGAGCGAAAAGCCCAGCGCGAGTGTCTGGTGCGGTAGGAGCCCGTACACTGGATCGACCGGTAATCGGGTGATCTTTTCAGGTGTCTGGGCCGCGACCTCCTCGATGTCCACTCCGCCCGCGGAGCTCACCATGAAGACCGGCCGTTGCGTGGCCCGATCCATGATGATGCCCACGTAGCTCTCGGTGGCAATGTCGGCGGCCGGTACTACCAGAACCTTGTGGACCGTAAATCCCTTAATGCTCATGCCCAGGATCTGAGAGGCCAGATCGGCGGCTTCACCCGGGTTCTTGGCGAGCTTGACCCCGCCGGCCTTACCCCGCCCGCCGGTGTGCACCTGCGCCTTGATCACGACGGGGGTGCCGATGCGCCGGGCGATCGACTCGGCTTCCGACGGCGTCGATGCCACGTCGCCTTCGAACATTGGTATACCCACCGCCGCCAAGAGGGCCCGGGCCTGATATTCGTGGAGGTTCACAAGGACCCGCTGATGGTCGTGCCGGTCTCGCCCCGAAGCGCCGCAGGGCCTTCCGACAGGCGAGCGATGATGGCTCTGGCGCCGCCCCGTCGGACGAAATCAGCCGCGGCCTCCAGTTTGGGTTTCATGCCGCCGGCATCGAGGGTGCCGCCATCGAGCATGGCGTCGGCTTGGGCCAGGCTCATGGCCCGGATCGGCCGGGCGTGGGGGGTTCCCCAGCGCTCGAATACCGCGTCCACGTTGGTCAGAAACATCAACACTTCCGCTCCCAGTTGACCTGCGAGGATCGAGGAAACCCGATCTTTGTCTACCACCGCATCCAGTCCTTCCAAGCCCAGGATCGGATCCTGGTAGACCGGCGGCCCGCCGCCACCCGCAGCGATGACGAGCGTGTCCTGAGCCAGCAGTCGCTCGATGACCGGCAGCTCCACGATACCGAGAGGGATTGGGCTGGTGGCCAAGCGTCGCCACTGCCCCGCACCATCCTGGCCAACGGCCCGCCCCGATTCTCGCAGCCGCTCGGCCTCCTTGGGCGGCAGGCTATGGCCAATCGGTTTGGTCGGCCGATCGAGCGCCGGGTCATAGCGATCAACCAGCGTCTGGGTAATCAGGGTGACCACCTCGCGTCGAACTCGGGCTGCGGCCAGCGCGTTCTGCAGCGACTGCTGCAGCATGTACCCGATCCACCCTGCGGTCTCCGCCACCAGGACGCCCAAGGGCAACGGCTCTGCCATCTTCCTGGCGGCTTCATTGCGGATCAGCTCGTCGCCGACCTGAGGCCCGTTGCCGTGCACGATGACAATGCGCCATCCATCCCGGGCCAAGTCGACGATAGGCGCCATGCTCTCGCGGGCGTGGCGGAACTGGTTAGTAACAGTCGCCGGCTCGCCCGAACGGGCCAGAGCATTCCCGCCTAACGCGAGGACCGCGGTCGGCAAAAAAAGTTCTCCAAGCTAGTCCTGGGTTTTGGGGTGAGCAAGCTCAGAATTTCTCCACCTCCGGTGGTAAACCGAGGGTTCTCCGCAGGTTTCCCCAGGCTCTGCCGAACTCCTCCCAGTCGCCTCGACGAAGTGCGGAGTCCGCGTGCTGCAACCAGCCGCGCGCTTCGTCGAGGCGACCCGTTTGCGCTGTGCCTGGAGGAGCAGGGACGGTCGCACCCAGCAGGTTGCTCCATGCCTCCTTGAGCGACCGACCGGCACCGACCCGAGGTCGTCCCTCGCCTGGCGCGGCCACGCTGACCCATGCCAGCACCCTTCCGCCCGAGGTCCGGGGAGCGAAATAGGTCTGATAGGCCACCAATCCGCCGCCCGCGATGTCCACTCGTACCGGGCCACGTTCCAGTTTACCCCCGTCCTCGCGAATCGAGTCGTTCAAAGCATCATAGGAGGGAAAGTTGGACCAGATGCCCTCCAGGGCACCCGGCACCGGCAGGGCCGTGCTGGCATCGAGCCGCAGGAGGCTCAGATGATTGTGCCCGTCGGCCCGGGAGCCGACCAGGACAGCGCTCATCCGTCGCTCGCTGGGGGATTCGAAAATGGTGGTTGCTAATGGGCCGGAGGTATCGGCTGCCCAGGCGACTTGAGGAGCCGGAGGGTCGGAGCCAGCGTCGGCCTGCGGCTGCCCCGTCACGCTCCCCGCCTTCCACGGCGCCAGCTCCAGGGCCTTCGCCTGCACTCGGAACAAGTCGGGCGGATATGAGCTCACCCGCAGCACGGCCTCCGGCATCGAGGACGGCGGTTCGACCAAGCCACGCGACAAGCCGACCCAAGCTTCGGCCAGCGCATCGGCGTCGGATTGGAGATACACGTGGGTGGCGCCGGTCTCGGCGTTGACGGTGGCCAGAAACGCAGCTCTCATCGAGCCGATCCGATGATCCCGCCAGAATACCCGGCCAGTCAGGGGAAATGTGGTGGAGGTGAGATAGCCGTCCAGAAGCCACAGCAGCTGACCATCAACGATGCAGGCGACCGGTT
Organism: Gemmatimonadales bacterium; assembly: GCA_035695405.1. Lineage (GTDB taxonomy): Bacteria > Gemmatimonadota > Gemmatimonadetes > Gemmatimonadales > GWC2-71-9 > CAVVWJ01. Next base: position 6,577 of record DASSED010000272.1, on the reverse strand, counting down.
CACTCCACTCAGCGAATGGTGCCAGCGATCTCAGACGCTCATCGGGTGACAGTCTCCAGTCTACCCGGCTTCCCGGGGGCACATTGCCCAGAAGCTCCCCGGCTTGAAGAGCCCAGGCGAGAATGACCCGGCGGGGCCATCCACCCACGCGAACTCCAGGTCCATCCCCTGGCCGCAACTGGTAATCGGGAGCACCCGGAGCAGACCCGTAGGTCTGGAGCTCGAGGGCGATGATTGGCGTGGGCCGCGGGACGGTGTCCGCCACACGATAGAACAGAGCCTCCCCAGTCGCTGTTACTCGATGATCAGCAACGGCAATGGCCTGGAGTCGGTTGGGCGAAAAAGATCGGACCAGAAGCCAGACCGGGCGGCGCTTCACGCTCGGGGTGAGCACGGTGGGCGACAGGGCGAGCAGTCGGCTCGAGTCGCCCGGCAGCGCGCCCGCTACAGCAGCCGGGTTCCACAACGAAGGGACTGTAGGTGGGGTGGGCGTGCTCAGTCGTTCCAACGGCTCGTCCCGGAGCTCATCCAGGCCAAAGGCCTTGCGGCTGATCTCCTCCAGTGCCCGCGGGTCTACTACCGGGTCGCTGGAGCTGGTCATGAGGGAGGGGAGCACCAGGTGGCCCACCAGTGATGCGCCCGAGAGCACGATCCACCCCGACAGCGCAAGGGCGTGCTTGGGACGCATGGCCCACACCGCCGAGAGAACCGCCGCGGCGAGGGCGATCCCGGCCAGCAGCGGGGATGTGAGCAGCGTGGCTTTCCAGCTTGCCTGGTCGATAACCTCGGCTGGCCCAGCTACCGTCTCATACGGTTCCAGCAAGTATCCCCAGGCCAGCGTCAGCGCGAGGGCAGCCAACAGCCAGCCCAGGTGCGATCGGGCGTGATCGTTGATGGCGGGGCGTCGTTCGATCCAGCGAATCGCGCCAACCAGCATGTACAGCGCGAGAACGCCGGTTAGAGCAAGGAGCACCAGCAATACGAGAAAGCCATGCGCCGCGCGCCACATCGGAAGCTGGCTCACGTACACGCCGAGGTCCCGGCCCAGGAGCGGGTCGCTGATTTCGTATGAGACGCTTTCCCAAGCGAGAGTGACTTCTCGCCACCAACCGGACGTCCCGGAGCCAACCAGGAGTCCGAGCAGAGCGCCGGTCACCACCGCTGTGGTCAGGAGCGCGCGGGGCGTGAGGGCTTCACGAAACTCGAGATTGGCGACGTTGCGTCGGACCTGGACGGTGCCGACGGCGCGATAGACCAGAAGCAGATGACCGATGAACCAGGCGCCTGCGAGCAGGCACCCCCCGACTTCGAGCGTCAACCGAAGCAGGTGCCAGTCGAAGAGGAAATCGGCGGCGGCGGGCGAGAAGGCGGTGGCCCACCAGCGATCGGCGAGCAAGGTGGCGCTCCAGCGCCCCACAAACAGCAAGATGACGAGCGTGGCGAGCGCAGCACTCAGCCTGCGGCCGCGGCGGGACAAGTGCTAAACCAAGAACGGGAGCAGTACGCGGTCAGCGGTAAGTGGGTGACGCCCAGAATAAAGACCTTCGATCACCCGCGCGCCGCTCACTTTTTACCACTCACCGTTTTTTGAGACGCCAGCCATCCTTCCACCTCTGCCTGGTACTCGTCGCGCAGCCCCGGATCGGTGGCTTCGAAGCGCATGACCAGCACCGGCTGTGTGTTCGAAGCGCGGAGCAAACCCCACCCGTGAGGGAAGCTGATCCTCACGCCATCGATGGTATTGACCGGATAAAGGGAGGCAAAGTGTGCGGCAGCTTGCTCAACCAGCTCGAACTTCTCCTCCTCGGGGCAGTCGACCCGGATCTCCGGAGTGGCGTAGGTATGCGGCAGGTCCGCCAGTAGTGCCGCCAAGCCAAAGCGCTGGCGGCTCACCATCTCGAGGAGTCGAGCGGCGGCAAAGAGAGCATCGTCGAAGCCGAAGTAATCTCCACCGAAGAACATGTGGCCGCTCATTTCGCCGGCGAGTGGGGCCTTCAGCTCCTTCATCTTGGCTTTGATCAACGAATGCCCTGTCTTCCACATGACCGGCGTAGCCCCGGCGGCCGTCAGGGCCTGAGGCAACACTTCGGAACTTTTTACGTCGAAGATCACCGGGGTGCCTCGTCCGAACCGCCGAACTGCGTCACGCCCATACAGCACCAGGAGCTGATCGCCATAGATGATCTCACCGGTCTCGTCCACTGCTCCGATCCGGTCGGCGTCCCCGTCGAAGGCGATCCCCAGTTCCGCTCCCGTGCGACGAACCTCCGCCTGCAGATCGCGCAGGTTCTCGGGTACAGTGGGATCGGGGTGGTGATTGGGAAAGCTGCCATCGGATTCGCAGAACAGCGGCGTCACCTCGGCGCCCAAGCCCCGGAGCGTCGATACGGCGATCAGGCTTCCGACGCCGTTCCCGCAGTCCACCACCACCCGCACCGGTCGCGCGAGGTGATTCCGGCTGAGGATCGCTTCGCGGTAACGCTGAAGCACGGAGCCGTCCGAGGTTTCCTTCCCCTGCCCCGAGCGCCACCGCTCGGCCATGATGATCTCCCAAAGCTCCAGAATATCGTCCCCATGGAAGGCCTCTCCCTGCAAAACCATTTTGAAGCCGTTGAATTCCGGCGGATTGTGGGAGCCAGTGACCTGAAGCCCACCATCGGTCTTGAGTGCGACGACGCCTAAGTAGAGGGCGGGTGTAGGAAGAGCTCCTACGTCGATGGCAGTACCGCCGGCGTCCACGATCCCCTGCCGTACACCCTGGGAGAGCGCCCCACCCGAGGGTCGATTGTCGCGACCGACTGCAATCACGGCCGGATGACCCAATCGGTCGGCCGCCATGCTCGCAAACGCGCGGCCCAGCGCGCAAGCAAACTCCGGGGTCAACTCGCGATCGACGAGGCCCCGCACATCATATTGCCGAAAGATTGATTTCGGGATGTTCAATGATGAGCCACCGGTAGCTCGGTCTGGGTCAGAGTGCCGGCGCTTTGCAGCGCGGCGTCAAACACGCCGCGGGGCCATAACCCGAAGACCACAACCGCCGCCACGGACAGGGCTACTGTGGCGGCTGCTGCCGGAGCCAGCCGGACACGACCATATGCCTCCCCCTCCGGCGCGGTCTTCATGTACATCGCCATGATCACCGGCAGATAATAGCCCGCCGAGATCACGCTCGTCACCACCAGAATGACCGGTAGCAAAACGTGCCCCTCGGCGATTACCGCCGTCAGGATATACCACTTCCCCATGAACCCGAGCGTTCCCGGAAAGCCCAGCAGCGAGAGCATGCACACGCTGAGTCCGAGCGCGATCCACGGGCGGGTGGAGGCCAGGCCAGCAATGCTGTCATAGGTCACGTCGCGCTCGCCACCCCGGCCCAGCGCGGCCAAAAAGCCGAAGCTTGCGAGGGTGGTGATCCCGTAGGCTGCCAGGTACAAGAGGACGGCACCTGCACCCAGCTTGGTTCCGGGCCAGACGGCGACCAGCAGGTAGCCCGCGTGGGCGATGGAGCTGTAGGCCAGCATTCGCTTGAGCGAGCGCTGGGCCAACGCGACCAGGTTGCCCACTACCATCGAGGCGATAGCCAACCCCGCGATAACCGGCTGCCAGAGCCCGTCCGCCGAAGGAAACGCCTCGAGTAGTACCCGCACCAGCGCGGCGAAGGCGGCCGCTTTAACCCCCGTCGCCATGAAGGCGGTCACCGGTGTTGGGGAGCCATCGTATACGTCCGGTGCCCACATGTGGAACGGAACAGCGGCCACCTTGAATCCGAATCCGATCAGGAGGAGTCCCAGCCCGAGCTCCGCCATGAGAGAGAGCCGGCCCCCGGCCAGCTGCGCCCCTATCAGCGACAGGTTCGTGGTTCCGGTCGCGCCATAGACGAGAGCAATACCGTAGAGCAAGAAGCCGGAAGCGAACGCGCCGATCAGGAAATACTTGAGCGCCGCCTCAGAGGAGGACATGTTCGTCCGGTCATACCCTGCCAGCACATAGACGGCGACCGACATCACCTCGAGACCGAGGAACAGCACGATCAGATCTTCCGCCCCTGCCAGAAACAGCATTCCGGTCGTGGCCAGCAGAATCAGCGGGTAGTACTCGGGCGCGAGCAGCTGCTCCCGTTCCAGATAGCCAAGCGAGAGCAGTATCACGGCACCAGCCGAGATGAGGATGATCGCAGCCGCGGTATAGCGGAAGGGATCGAGCGCCATCATCTGTGCCAGACCAAGCGGCGTCGCGCGATTAACCCAGAGCAATGTTAGGGCTGCAGCCGTTACGATCACTCCGGCAAAGCTGAGCCAGCCCGAGAGCCGGCTGTCCTCCGCGGTATTATGGCGCCAGCTGGCCACCAGCAGCACGAGCAGAGCCCAACAGGTCAACAGAATCTCGGGGAGCAGCCCGACCGCGATATCCAGGGGACGGCTGAGGTCGAGCTCCATCAGCGTCCCCCTGGTTCGACGGCCTGAGCTTCCCGGCTCGCCGTTGTTGAGGTGGATCCAGGGTGAACGATCTCGACATATTGGCGAGTGGCCGGCTCCATCCGCTGGAGCACCGGCCCGGGAAACAGCCCCAGCCACACGATGCCGATCACCAACGGAATCAGAACCACGAGCTCTCTCGCAGTCAGATCGGTGAGCCTCTCATTGTCCGGCTTATCCAGAGGGTTGAAGATCATCCGTTGCAGCGCCCAGAGCAGATACGCAGCCGCAAAGATGACGCCCGTGGTCGCGATTCCGGTGGCCCAGGGATATGCGCTAAAGCTTCCCAAGAGCACCAGGAACTCGCCGATGAAGCCATTGAGTCCCGGAAGTCCGATAGAGGACAAAGCCACCACAGTGAGCACCAGACTAAAGATCGGCACCACGCGAGCAATTCCTCCGTAGGCGTCGATCATGCGGGTGTGTCGCCGCTCGTAGATCATTCCGATGAGGAGAAAGAGCGCCCCGGTCGAGATCCCATGGCTGATCATGACCATGAGGGCGCCTTGGACGCTGATGATGGTCACGCCCCAGATCCCGAGCATCACGAAGCCGAGGTGACTGACCGAGGAATACGCCACCAGCTTCTTGATGTCCGGCTGCACCATGGCGACCAGCGCGCCATAGATGATGCCGATGACCGCCAGCGCAACCATCAAATGAGTTACGCTGGGCGAGAGCGCCACGTGGGGGAAAAACGGCACTGCAAAACGAAGAAACCCGTAGGTCCCGATCTTGAGCATCACCGAAGCCAGAAGCACGCTTCCAGCCGTGGGCGCCTCCACGTGGGCGTCCGGGAGCCAGGTGTGGAGCGGGAAGATGGGGACCTTGATTGCGAACGCGAGGGCAAAGGCCGCAAAAAGCCACGGAGCCGCCGACCCCACACTATTGGCATTGGTGAGGAGATGATCATAGGAGAACGACAGCATCCCGCTCGCTCCGGCCACCTTCCAGGCCAGGATCACGATGGCCACCAGCATCAGGAGCGATCCGGCCATGGTATAGATGAAGAACTTGATCGCCGCGTAGAGCCGGTTGGTGCCGCCCCAAATCCCGATGATGAAGTACATCGGGATCAGCATGACCTCGAAGAAGACATAGAAGAGGAAGAGATCCAGCGCGATGAACACCCCTACTAGACCAGTGAGGAGCGTCAGCATCAGGGCATAGAATGCTCGCTCCTTCTTGGTAATGGAGCTCCAGCTGGCCAGCACGCTGAGCGGCATCATGACCGTGGTGAGGAGCACCATGAAGAGCGAGATCCCGTCGATCCCCACCCGGTAGCTGATGCCCCAACGCGGAATCCAGGGAGCGCTGGATTCGAGCTGCATGCCGGACGTGTTAGGCTGAATGACCCACCAGAGGCCGAGGGACAGCAGAAGCTCCAATACGGTCACGGCGAGCGCCATCCGTTTCGCGCTGCGCTCGTCACCCAGGAGGATCGGCACCACGCCAGCGAGCGGAAGCAGAACCAGGGCGTGGAGGATCCAGCGGTCGTAGCCGATTGAGGCGAGAAATCCAGTCATCGCGAGCTTACCTGACCACGCTGTTCAGCACCCAGAGCACCCCCACCAGAAATACCACCACGTAGATTCCCACCTGACCGGTTTGGAGCCGGCTCCCGATCCAGCCAAGCCCGCGGGAGAACTTGGCTGTTCCATTCACCGCCGCGCCATCGACGATGCCCTGATCCACTCCGCGCCACAGCACGAAGCGGGAGAGCCAGACCAATGGGCGTACGATGACATGATCATAGAGTTCGTCCACGTAGTATTTCCGATAGAGCACGCGGGCGAGACCGGTGTCGGCCGGTGCCTGATCTGCCGGGAGGAGCGGGCGCCGCAGGGTGGCCCACCATCCGGCCAACAATCCCACGACGCCGATGGCGACGGCTGCCCCGACGAGAAACAGCTCGCTCGAGCCGTGCGGCATATCGAGGCGGAAGAATCGCGCGGCAGGTGCGGTCACCGGCTCGAGCCAGTGCTCCAGCGCTGCTCCGCCGCCCATGAAAGGCGGAAGATCGAGTAGTCCGCCGAAAGCGCTGAGGACGCCGAGCACCACAAGAGGGCCGGTCATGATCCAAGGCGCCTCATGAAGCT
>DASSED010000271.1:0-7754 GCA_035695405.1 Gemmatimonadales bacterium | reverse complement strand
CTCGGTGACCGGATGTTCCACCTGGATGCGAGTGTTCATCTCGAGGAAATAGAACGATCCGTCGTTGGTCAGGAGAAACTCGCACGTGCCTGCGCTCCGGTAGCCGACTGCCCGAGCGGCCGCCACTGCCGCTTGGCCCATGCGCTCGCGCAAGTCAGGGGAGACCGCCATTGAAGGCGCTTCCTCCACCAGCTTTTGATGCCGCCGTTGAATCGAACATTCCCGCTCGCCCAGGTGGATAGTGCGTTCCTGATCCGCGAGCACCTGGATCTCGATATGCCGGGGCCGCTCAATGAACTTTTCCAGGTAAACGGCCGGGTCACCGAACGCCTTGTTCGCCTCAGAGCTTGCGGCGACCAGGGCGGAGGACAATTGCTCCGGGCTCGGTACCACCCGCATCCCCTTGCCGCCTCCACCGGCAACAGCCTTGACCATCACCGGGTATCCCAGACTGACGGCTGCATCGCGCGCCGCTCCGTGATCGCCTTTCGAGACCACCGCGCCCGGCACGATCGGCACACCCGCGGCTTCCATTCTCTGGCGAGCTTCGGTCTTGTCCCCCATCGCACGAATGGCATCAGAGGGAGGTCCGACGAAGATCAGTCCGGCTGCTTCTACTGCCTCGGCAAAAGGAGCCCGTTCGGCCAGGAAGCCATAGCCCGGATGAATGGCGTCCGCCCCGGACTCCCTTGCGGCGGCGATCAGCCGCTCGATCGACAGGTAACTCTGCGACGGCGCGGAAGGCCCGATGGCTATGGCTCGGTCTGCGGATCGAACGTGGGGACTCCGCCGATCGGCGTCCGAATACACGGCGATCGCCTCATAGCCTTCTTCATGGCAAGCCCGAATGATCCGGAGGGCGATCTCGCCGCGATTAGCGATCAGGACGCGGTTCATGGAAGGATGGGAGAGGCGGGCAGGTCGGGAACGGAGGGAGGGAAAGCTCAGAGTCCGGTTTTTCCCTTCACGGCCGACAAGCGGCCGGTGGTGTATCTCCGAAGACGAACAACAAGCTGCTACAAAGAAGGGCATTGTACCGAGCCGCGCTGTCGTAGATCCCGCGTACGTCGCGCAGCCAGACCGATTCACCCTGGCGAGAAGCCTCGAGCAGCTCGATGAGCGACAGTGCCGCCGAGCTCGAGTCGACGCTGCGGCTCACGCGCGTGAGTCGGAACGGAATCCATGTGGTTACGGGCGCGGCGGCACTGTCGGCGGTGGGCGTGAGGCAGAGTGGACGCCGAGTGGCCACCTCCGCCAAGGCCTTACGGACCGGCGCGCCGGGCGCGATTCCCATCGCCTCGGCCATGCGTCGACGATAGAGCGGATCGGTGGCGTAGCGATCGGGGCGGATGGGAAGGATTTCGCGATTTCGGAGCCCGCTGTGGTCGTACCAGACGGAAAGGGCTTCCAGATCACTGCCCATCAACAGTACGCCACCGGCAGGACAGGAGTTGAGCAGGTTGTCACCGAGTTCCGCAATAAACCCAGGCAGACTGGGAGCGTCGCGAGGCACCCGCTCGACACTCCAGCCCGAATCCTCCACCAAGATGACGGAACGTTCTACCTCGGCCAATCCGCGGTAGACAACGCCCGAGTCGACCGACAGCCGGACGGCCTGGTCCAGGGCGGTGGCCGCAAAGTCCAAATAGAGAAGGCCATCGGGGTCGCCTCGATGGCCTTGCAGATGCCAGTCCCGCGCATCCAGGAGGTAGAAACGGCCCAGCTGAAACCAGGCACGCCCATCGTCTGGAGCCGTCGCGAGATAACGGCCGAGAAGGTCAATCGCCATCTGCCGTTCGCCGCTCCGCTCCAAGGCTGCCGCTCGCGGGGCGACGTTCGGGTCAATGGCAGCTTGGGCCGTGGCCGAACCGACCGCCAGGGATGACAAGAGGGCGAGCGCCACTACACTCTGGCGACCGAACCGTTCCAGCGGATCAGCCCCGGGGGAGGGACTGATTGAACTCACGTGACACATGTGTGACAAAAATGACCCTGGGTCCTGCCGTTGGCTAGTGGGAGACGTCGTGGATGGCTGGGTGTGCACTAGGCGGGCTCGGCCCCGAGTCCCTGCCTAGAGGGGAATATTCCCGTGCTTCTTCAGCGGGTTTCGGTCCCGTTTGGTCTGGAGTGCGCGGAGACCCTCGATCAGACGCGGTCGGGTATCACGGGGATCGATCACGTCATCGATGTATCCCCGGGCGGCGGCAGTATAGGGGTGCGCGAACTTCTCGGTGTACTCCTCGATCAGCCGGTCGGTCGCCTGGGAGCTGTCCTGGGCTTTGGCGATCTCCTCTTTGAAGAGAATCTCCACCGCGCCCTTGGGTCCCATGACCGCAATTTCGGCCGAAGGCCAGGCGAGATTCAGGTCTCCCCGGATGTGTTTCGAGCTCATGACGTCGTAGGCACCCCCATAGGCTTTTCGGGTGATCACGGTCAGCTTGGGTACGGTGGCCTCACAGTAGGCATACAAGAGCTTGGCACCGTGCTTGATGATGCCCCCGTGCTCCTGGCCAACCCCAGGGAGGAAGCCGGGGACGTCGACAAACGTCACCACAGGAAGATTGAAGCAGTCGCAGAATCGGATGAAGCGGGCAGCTTTGATCGACCCGTTAATGTCGAGCACTCCCGCGAGCACAGCCGGCTGGTTCGCCACGATCCCGACCGGCGCTCCGCCCAGACGGGCAAATCCGACCACGATGTTATCCGCGTATCCCCGCTGAACCTCCAGGAAAGCGCCTTCGTCCACAACTCTGCCGATCACCCCATGCATGTCGTATGGGCGGTTGGCCGTCTCCGGTATCAGCCCCAACAACTCCTGATCCCGCCGGTCCCAGGGATCAGTCGTAGTTCGTCGAGGCGGCTCATCGACATTGTTGGCCGGCAGATACCCCACCAGCTCGCGGACAGCCTGGAGGCACTCAGGCTCGGAGTCATGCACGAAATGGGCGACTCCGGATGTGCTTCCATGGGTGTCGGCACCACCCAGCTCGTCGAAGCTGACCTCTTCATGAGTCACCGTCTTCACCACATTGGGACCGGTGACGAACATGTAACTGACTCCCCGGACCATGAAGATGAAATCGGTGATGGCCGGACTGTAGACCGCCCCGCCGGCGCAGGGACCCAACACCACGGATATCTGGGGGATGACTCCTGAGACCAGAGTGTTGCGGAGGAAAATGTCGGCATAGCCTCCGAGCGATGCCACTCCCTCCTGGATCCGGGCCCCGCCGGAATCGTTGAGCCCGATGACCGGAGTACCCGTCTTGAGCGCGAGGTCCATGATCTTACAGATCTTCTCCGCGTGCGCCTCGGACAGCGAGCCGCCGAATACCGTGAAGTCCTGGGAGAAGACATACACCAGGCGCCCATCGATCCGTCCCGATCCGGTGACGACACCGTCCCCCGGGATGATCTGCTGATCCAGGCCGAAATCGGTAGATCGGTGGGTGACAAAACGATCCAGCTCCATGAAGCTCCCCTCATCGAGGAGGAGATCGAGCCGCTCGCGGGCAGTGAGTTTGCCCTTCTTGTGCTGCTGGGCGACACGCTCTGGTCCCCCGCCCTGCTCGGCAAGGGCTCGACGATGATGCAGGTCGTCGAGGAGGTTTCGGGGGTCGGGCATGGTTGGTGAAGATAAGGGAAGCGGGGACGCGGGGAAGCGGGGAAGGAATGCAGAGCAAAGCGACGGAGCCGAAGCTCAATGAGCATCGGCCCCTGATTCTTCTCTTCCCCGGCGTCCCCGCCTACTCGCTCGCCGTGGTCTCCTCGAACGCCGGCTTCACCGGGGGGATGATGGGCTCATCGGGGAACCCGATGACCGCGAGCACGATCCGATGATGGATCGGATCGACCTCCAGGACCTTGAGATCGAGCGCCTGGCCTTCCTTCACCGCGTCCCCAGCGTTCTCGATGTTGGGGATCCCCAACTGCGACATCGGAACGAACCCCTCGATGTCATTGCCCAGATCCACCACCACACCCTTGTCCATCAACCGTACCGCCCGGCCCCTGAGCTCCATGCCGATGGGATAGGTTTCGCCGATCTTGAGCCAGGGATCTTCCTCCGCCTGCTTGAGACCCAGCGAGATTCGCTTGTTCTCGGCATCGATGTTGAGAATGACCACATCGACCGCATCTCCCTTCTTGACCACCTCGGAAGGGTGCTGCACCCGCTTGGTCCAAGACATGTCCGAGATGTGAATCAAACCGTCGATCCCGGGCTCGATCTCCACGAAAGCTCCGAAGCTGGTCAGGTTTCGCACCTTGCCGTTGATCCGGGTTCCGACAGGGTACTTGAGCGGCAGCACCATCCAGGGATCCTGCTCGGTCTGCTTCATCCCAAGCGAGATCTTCTCCTCCGCCTCATCCACCTTGAGCACGACCGCTTCGATGGTTTCACCGATGCTCACGATCTTGGACGGATGGCGCACGTTCCGAGTCCAGCTCATCTCGGAGATGTGGACCAATCCCTCGATGCCGGGCTCGATCTCCACAAAGGCTCCGTAGTTGGTAATCGAGACGACCTTGCCCTGCACCCGGGTGCCCACTGGATACTTGGCCGCGACATTCTGCCACGGATACGACTGGAGCTGTTTCATACCGAGGCTGATGCGCTCACGCTGCCAGTCGATATCGAGGATCTTGACCTCCACCTCCTTGCCAATGGCGACCATCTCCGTCGGGTGCGATACCCGGCCATAGGACATGTCGGTGATGTGCAGCAGTCCGTCGACTCCGCCCAAATCGATGAAGGCACCGAAATCGGTGATGTTCTTGACCACACCTTTGCGGACCTGGCCCACGGCAAGCTCTTTCATGAGGTGCTCGCGCTTGTGGGCCCGCTCGTTTTCCAGAATGACCCGGCGGCTCACCACGATGTTGCGGCGGCGCTTGTTGAGCTTGATGATCTTGAATTCGTAGGTCTGGCCCAACAGCTCGTCGATGTTGGGCACTCGCCGCAGCGCGATCTGGCTTCCGGGCAAGAATGCATCCACTCCCATCAAATTCACCACCACACCACCCTTGATCTTCTTCACCAGGGTGCCTTCGACCGGCTGATCGCTTTCGTGGGCCACGCGGATCTTCTCCCAGACCCGCATGAAGTCGGCCTTCTTCTTGGAGAGAACGACGGCCCCTTCCTGGTCTTCCAGATGCTCGAGAAAGACCTCGACCTCATCGCCCTCCTTGAGGGAATGCGGGTCCTTGAACTCATCCAGCGGAACCGAGCCTTCCGACTTGAAGCCGACGTCCAGGATCACCGCATTGTCGGTGACTCTGAGGACCTTGGACTTGACGATCTCACCCTCGACGATCTGCGACATGGTGCCCTCGTACATCGAGAGCATCTGTTCGTAGTCTTGATCCGAGTATTCCTCGTCGTAGAGGTCCTGACGAACGCGTAAGCCGGTGGGAGAGGTGAACTGATCGGTTGAAGGATGAAGTTGATCAAGCATGCGTGGCGTGCCGTCCTTGGAAAACGCCGGGCCCTAGAGCCGCGGGCGAAGGTTCAGTGCTCCAACGGCCGATTCGCCGCTTAAGGGAGCCAAGGAGGATAGCCGTCGAAGGACTTCAACGCAAGGTGCAGCAAGAGTTTGACCCTTTAGAAATGCCGATGGTCAGGAGCGGGAGAAGAGCGGGCGAGCGCGATCCACGATAAATCGGACCTGCTCGGCAAAGCCCATAGTCGTGGTATCGAGATGAACTGCATCGGGAGCCGGTCGGAGCGGGGCAACCGCTCGGGTGGAATCGGCGTGATCCCGCGCGGCCAGGGCCGCGGCTTCAGCGTTGAGGCCTTCCGGCAAAATGGTGACGCCCCGCTGGCTAATCCTGCGCCCCGCCCGCACTTCGGGTGAAGCGGTGAGAAAGATTTTGAGGTCGGCTTCCGGGAAAACGACGGTTCCGATATCCCTGCCGTCCACCACGACATCCTGGCCGGCTCGGACCAGGGCTCGGAGCCGGCCATTGATCCATTCGCGGATTACAGAGACCGCTGACACGGCCGAGACCTGGGCCGTGACCTCGGCGCTTCGGATCTGATCATCCACCGGCTCGCCCTCGAGGTAGGCAGCGAAGCCGGCGCCGTCGGGTTGGAGCATCAGCCCTCGATCTTCGGAGGCGCGGAGAATGATCTCGGGACTGAGGCTGGCCAGAACATCCTCCCTCTGAAGACCCCGCCTCGCGGCCTCTCGCAGAGCCACCAAGGTCACGCCTCGATAGAGGGAGCCCGAATCCAGATGGGCAAACCCGAGCGCCTCCGCCACCGCCCGGGCGGTGCTGGACTTTCCTGATGCCGATGGTCCATCAATAGCCACAACCCCGCCGCTCATTCGACCTCCAGTTCGAGCTTGAGTTGTGCGTGCGATCGATCCTGACCGCACTGATGGGGTTGTCGGAGATCAGTGTTTGTGTCGAGCTTTGGTAAATGATTCACCACAAAGGGTCCGCAGCACTATGTAGCAACGTCTGGGCAAGGCCACTGATCCCGGTGAACGGCTTTCGTACCAAATCCTTGGTGCCGCCTTGGAGGTACACAAACAAGTCGGTCCTGGACTTCTAGAGTCGGCCTACGATGCGTGCCTTTGCAGAGAACTGACCTTACGTGGAATACCGTATCAGCGGCAGGTGCCGCTCCCACTTCATTACCATGGAATTCCTTTAGAGTGTGGTTACCGTCTTGACCTCGTCGTGGGAGAGCTCATTGTTGGAAGTAAAGTCCGTCACCAAATCCTTCCAATTCACAGAGCCCAGCTAATAACCTATTTAAAGCTCCTGCAATTGAGAATCGGTTTCGTCATCAACTTCAATGTCTCCGTGCTGCGCCTGGTCATTTGCCGTGTTATCCAAGACTGAATGGCTCCGCACTTGGAGCGCTTCGTGGTGCGAATTTTTTAGCGACGCCGAACACACTGCGTAAGGTCTCCGCGAATCCCGGGAAGCTCACCGCAGCGCACGCCATGTCATCGATTCTGACATCAGCTTTCGGCAGGGTTCCCAGCACGGCAAAGGCCATGGCCAGACGATGGTCGGCGCCGGTTCGGACCTTACCCTTCGGCGGCCGGGTTGCACCCTCTACCACGAGATCGTCACCGCTCACCTCAGCCCGACTCCCAACCCTCCTCAGATTTTCTGCCAGCAGCCCGAGCCGATCGCTCTCCTTGACCCGCAGTTCCCCGACCTCTCGGAATATGGTGGTCCCTTTTGCCCGCGACGCGAGCACCGCGAGTAGCGGCACCTCGTCGATGAGGCCTGGAATCTCCCATGGCGCCACCTCGGTCCCGCGGAGCTCTGCCGGCTCGACCAGGAGATCTCCCACCGGTTCTCCCATTTGGGCCGCTCCGGCTTCAATCCGAACCTCCGCGCCCATGCGGCGGAGTACTTCCAGAAATCCGATCCGGGTGGGGTTTACCCCTATACCCGCAACGCGAAGCTGGCCCTGGTCCGCCAGGAGTGCGGCACCGACCAGGAACGCAGCGGAGGAGGGATCCCCGGGCACTTCCATCTCGAACGGCTCAATCCGACCTCGAGGGGAGAACCGGATCCAGCCGTCGCTCTCCCGCACGCTATACCCGAAGGCTCGGAGCAGCCGCTCGGTGTGGTCCCGGGAACGTCCGCCGGGTTCTCGAATCGACACCTCGACCGAACCCGCGACGCCCGCCAGCAAGAGGGCGCTCTTAATCTGCGCGCTGGAGACGGGCATCTCGTAGGTGAGTGGCTGGAGCCGACCTCCTTGGACCGTGAGGGGCAATCCATCC
>DASSED010000270.1:0-23332 GCA_035695405.1 Gemmatimonadales bacterium | reverse complement strand
CAGCCTCCGGCGCCGCCTCGACCACAGCGCGCAGGGCCTCAGCGCCGGCCTGGTGACCGGCCCCACGAGGAAGGCCTTGCCGGGCGGCCCAGCGCCCATTCCCGTCCATAATGATGCCGACGTGAAGGCCTGCCGGGGTTGCGGGGCGCGAAGCTCTTTGCGTCATAAAGTCGATCCTCAAAAAAAAGGAGCTCAGCCCTCACGAGTGGTGTGAATGAGGGCTTCCATGTGATCCAGATAGCGCTCCAGAGCCCGCCGGCCCAGCGGGCTCAGCTTATACTCGGTGCGCGGCATCCGACCTTCGAAGGACTTGGTGCACACGATATAGGTGGCCTCCTCCAGCTTGCGGGCATGCACGCTCAGGTTTCCGTCGCTGGTGTCCAGTAGGCGCTTGAGCTGGTTGAAGCTGAGACTGTGATTGACCGCCAGCGCGCTCACAATGGCCAGCCGCATCCGTTCATGGATGAGGCGATCCAGCTCCAGCGGGCCGGCGCGAGCCGCTTCGCCTTTGATTCCCCGAAGCCGCTGCGGTCGCTTGGCTCCATCCTGGCGGACGGAGGCGAGACTCGACTTAGCCACCGTACCTCCTCGCGATGATGAGACCGAACAAGATGTGCAGCCCGCCGAACCCTGCCCCCATGAGCCACGCACCCCAGCTGGGCGGCCCAAACAAGGCGGCGGTTCCCAGAGCCATGAAGCACAGCCCCATGATGGGGACGACGCGCACCGAGAAGGCTCCGCCGGTGACCACGCCGGTGCCGTAGAGCAGAAGCCACGTCCCCGGCAGGGCGGTAAAGAGGCCGGCACGCACCAGCACCAGAGTGAGAAGGGCTCCGACGGCGATGGGCGGCACGTAGCTCAAGACGAATCGCCGGCCGGGATAGGAGAACACCGAGGTGCCGCCCCGTCGCGCCTTGAGGGTCATGGTCCACCCCCCGATGGTGAGCGCCAGGATGGACGCCGCGAGCCAGATGGCGAGCCATGCCGAGGCCGGCCGCCCCGATGCCAGGCCAGTCGCAAGGAGTGCCGTGATCCCCATGGCCACGCCACCCCACCCGGGAACCGCGGTAAAGGCGGTGGCCCGTTCCATCGTCGACCGGATGAACGACAGGTTGTCCATGGCCCGGGCGTGGAGCGCCGGGCCCGGGCGCTCACCGGCCTTGCTGCCTAGCGTGGTCATACCGGAGACTAGAGGACGGGACAGTTTTTATCAAGTGCTTTGTAACGCAAAGCCGATTCCCGCTCACCCAGCCTTGAGATCGGAGGTGCAGTAGGGGCACCGCGCCGCGGCGACCGGAATGGCCATACGGCAGTAGGGACAGTCACGGCTGGCCGGCGCCGCGGCGGCTTCCTGCGGCTTGAGGCGATTGGCCATGCGAACCACCAGGAAGACCGCAAAGGCAACGATCAGAAACGTCACCACGTTGTTGATGAAGCTGCCATAGTTGATCGTCACCGCCCCGGCGGCGTTTGCCTCGGCCAGCGACGCATAGGGAGGTGGCGCCTTGAGACCGGGCTTCAGCATGATGAAGAGATTGGCGAAGTCGACATTACCGAGTGCCAGGCCGATCGGCGGCATGATGATGTCGTCCACCAGCGACTTTACGATGGTGCCGAATGCCCCCCCGATGATGATGCCGACGGCGAGGTCGAGCACATTGCCGCGGAGGGCGAATGCCTTGAACTCCTTAAGCATGGTAGTTCCCCGTGGAAGGGTGTCAGAGGATACAGCGTGCACTCAACGCCTGCGGTAGCTGGCTTCCTAAGCGTCCCGCTCCACCTTCTCACCTCTCGAGCTCCATTCTGCGAAGCCTCCGGGAAATTGGACCACCTGCTCGAAGCCGCGGGCCCGAAGCAGACTCGCGGCGATGGCCGCGCGTCCCCCCGATTGGCAGTGCACCACCAGCAGCCGGTCGCGCGGCAGTTCACTCGCACGGGCCCCGAGCTCTCCCAGGGGCAGGTTGATCGATCCCGGCATATGGCCCTCGCGCCACTCCCCTTCCCCGCGCACGTCCAAGACCACCCCGCGGCGCTGGGCGAGCTGTTCAGCGACTTCAGGTAGGTCGAGCGACGTCATGGTCTGGAGCCGGCCATCGCCCTGATCGATGGCGTCGCTCCCGAAGAAGCCGGCGACCCGGTCGAGACCAATCCCCGAGAGATCCCGCACCAGCTCCGTGACGGCACCGGCCCGTCGGTCATCCACGATGAGATATAAATCGCGATCGTAGGGCAGGAGCCATCCGGCCCAGGTGGTAAAGCTCTTGTTGGCCGGGATATTCAAGGTCCCGGGGAGAAAGCCGGCCCCGAACTCCCGGGCTTCTCTGGTATCGACGACCGTGGCACCCCGGGTGATGAGCCGCTCCACATCTCCGGGCGGCAATCGCCTGGGTGAAGGGGAGTCACCCAACAGTCTGGGACCGTCCCGATTGATGCGCTTCATCTGCGCGAAGTATTTGGGCGGGTCGGGCTGTCCCTGAAGCACGGCCCGGACAAACGCCGCTTCGTCCGTGATCCCAAAGGCCCAGTTGAATCGCTTCTCGAAGCCCAGGGTGGACTGGGGCACCGAGCTCAGCGATTTCCCGCACGCCGAGCCGGCGCCGTGACCGGGCCAAAGCTGGAGATAGTCGGGCAACTCGCGCAGCCGTCGGAGCGAGTGGAACAGCTGTCGGGCTCCCGCCTCCATGGTTCCACGCACTCCGGCGGCGCGCTCCAAAAGATCGGGACGCCCGACATCGCCTACAAACACGCAGTCTCCCGTAAGCACCCCGATCGGCTCTGTCGTCCGGCTGGTGTCCACCACGAGAAATGCGAGATGTTCCGGCGTGTGACCCGGTACGTGCATCACCCGGACCTTCACCTGCCCTATCTCGAGCAGGGAGCCCTCGTCCAGCAGCGACGCACCGGCCTCGGTCGCGTACCGATATTGCCAATCGGGTCCGCCGGCCCCGGAGAGGTAGAGCCGCGCCCCGGTGCGGTGCGCCAGCTCCCTTGCTCCAGAAATGAAATCGGCGTGGATGTGGGTCTCAGTGACGTGGGCGATCCGGAGTCCCTCCTCGGCAGCGCCTTTGAGATAGGGATCGATGTCGCGAGTGGGATCGACCACCAGCGCTTCACCGCTCGCCGGACAGCCGATGAGATAACTGGCCTGAGCCAGCTTGGGATCGTAGAAGCGAGTGAAGAACATCGTCAGCCTTTTCGGTCCTTCAGCCGGCGCACGAACTTGAGCCCCGACCAGACCTCGTCCACAGCACAGACCTTCACGTCCACCAGGCCATGTCCCAGGCCAATCTCACGTACGACGTTCTCGTTGAGGTCGGTCTCAACACCCGAGCTTTGCTTGGGCCAGGATACCCAGAGCGTGCCGTCATCGCTCAATGACTTCGCGAACCGCGGAAAGTCAGCCGTGAGCTCCGCGCGGCGGCGAACGAAACGGTGAACGAATGACGCAGCGCCACGGAGTCGGGAGGTGATCGACACGCCCGCGGGGAGCGGCTCCAGCAACTTGGCATAATGAGGCGGAGCACCGGGCGCCACCACGGCAACTCCCGGTTTGATGCCCAGCTTTTCCGCCAGACTGCGCTTCGAGTACCCTGCGGTCACCAGTCTCAGACCTCGATCGGGCGAGGTAGCGGACGGCGACCCCGCGCCACTACCGGCCAGCTGGTCTCGATTCTCCCAGCTCGCACCCCATAGACCACTTCGTGAAGCTGAACCGCGATACATACGTGATTGGGGACCAGGCGCACCTGCTCTCCCACTTGGGGTCGCCAGTCGGTGTGACTGAGATCCAGAATCCCATGCTCCTCGGAGAGCCGCGTCACGCGTACCTCTGGCCGATCCCACACTGCCGCAAAGCCATCTCCGGCCTGCTCCGCCGGCTCCCGCCCGAGCGACTTGGTGCCTGCATCGATTACCGCCTGCCCGGGAACCGCTGTGCTCACAACTGTGGTTACAACCGTCAAGGCGCAATCCTCCCAGCGGCAGGCACCAATCTGGTACGTGGTTCGGTCGTTGTATACGTAAGTCCCAGGCCTGATCTCGCTCAGTGACTCGATCTCGTGCGAGGTGGTGAACGTGGGCGTGGATCCGCCACTTACCACAGGCGGATATAGGCCGGCCCGGTCGAGCGCCTGCACGCTGGCCCGAAGATCGCGCTGCAGGCTCGTAAGTTTGTCCCCCTGCCGCTCGGCGGAACTACGAATGTGCCCGGGATAAAAGCTGATGCCCCGATAGATCAACGGAGACGTCTGCGACACCAATCGAGCCAGGCTCACCACGTCTTCGACCGCAGACAATCCCACTCTCCGGAGGCCGACGTCCAGCTCCACGTATACGCCCACCGGTCGTCCTGAGGCCGCAGCGGCCTTTGCCAGCTCAATTACGACCTCAGCCGAGTCCAGCGCGACGGTGATCTCGACTGATTCAGGGAACGACAGAAGCCGGTCGAGCTTTGGCTTCCCCACGGGCGGGTAGGCGAGGAGAATATCGTCACAGATCTCCGCCATGACCTCCACTTCCAACAAGGTGGCACAGGTGACCCCACAGGCCCCGCGGCGGAGCTGCTCGGCGGCGACCCAGGGTGACTTGTGTGTCTTGGTATGAGGACGGAGAGATAGGTGGTGCTCGGCCGCATATCGACTCATGCGGTCGAGATTCACCTCCAGGCTATCGAGATCCACCAGGAGAAATGGGGTCTCCAACGCCTCGGTTCCGCCGATCCGGGAGTCGTTTGGCACAGCTCCATGATCTATGGATTCGCGGCGCGAAAGCAAGCGCCGGCCGGCGGATACTCACCCCCGCCGGGCGAGCGGCTCGCTCCGTCTGGGGCGGCCGGGGGTCGAGCTCTTGTTCTGCGCCAGGTCTTCCTTGAGCAGCGCCTTGTTGATCGCCATGCCGGCCTCGGCACCCTCGGCGGCAGCCACGATCACGAACTGAGCCTCCTTCGAGGCGTCGCCCGCCACATACAGCCCCGGGACGTCGGTGGCTTCGCAGACTCCGGTGGCAACCGCGCCTTTCTCGGTAAACCGACATCCCAGCTTGCGGGCGAGGTCACTGCGTTGATATTGGCCTGTCTGTAGGAACAACGCCCGCCGCGGCAGCGGCTCGGCATCGGCAAAGATGACACGCGAAAGCCAGCCGCGTTGACCTTCGAGCCGGACGATGTGATTCTCACGCAGGTCTATGTTTTCCCGGCTCAGCTGCTCCAGCTGCTCGGAGGTTAGCCGGCTCGGCCCATCAGTACAGAGAACGAGATCGCGGGTCCAGACGGTGAGTCCCAGCGCCATCGCCATCCCCTCGTCGCCCTGGCCATACACCGCAACCGGCTCGTCTCGCCATTCCCAGCCATCACAGTAGGGACAATGATGCACGCTCGTCCCATAGAGCGCCTTTAGGCCGTCGATATCGGGCAACTCGTCTACCACGCCGGTGCCCAGTAGCAGCTTCCGGGAACTCAGGGTAGTTCCATTGATACACACGACGGTGAAGCCCTCCGGGGTACGGCGGGCATCGGTAACTTCGGTCTCGAGAAACTCAATGGTGGGATACTCTCGGACCTCCTCTCGGGCCAGACGGAGGAACTCGAGAGGCTTGATGCCGTCTCGCGTCAGGTAGTTGTGCGCCGCAGCGGCTCGGGCGTTGCGAGGCTCGCCGGCGGAGCAGACCAGCACCCGCCGGCGGCAGCGGCCGAGCATGAGGGCAGCACTGAGCCCCGCGGGCCCGCCGCCCACGATGATGCAGTCATACCTCATGCGGATCTCAGGCGGAGCCTGCCCCCGAGCCGGAGACAGAAGCCTCACCGGCTTCCATCACCTGCTTGAAGCGACGAAGGTCATCCTCCACCTGCTTACCGGGCTCTTCACCCATGAGCTTGGCTACCGTAGCACCGAGCTTACCGGCAGGTGGATCGTAGCTCAGCACGACCCGCACTTCGGTGCCGGCCCCTATGGGGGTAAAGTGCACTGACCCGGCGTTGTCCACATCGGCTCCAGGCAGAGAACGCCACGCTATCAGCTCGTCCTCGATTTCATTGTGGATAGTGGCATCCCACTCGACCCTGGTTCCCGCCGGTGCCTTGGCCACCCAGTGGGAGCGATTCTCGTCCAGCACCGTCACGGATTCGAGATGATCCATGAACCGCGGCAAGTTCTCCAGCTGTCGCCAGAAGCGGTACACCTCCGGGGCTGGCCGACTCACCAGCACGGTCCGTTCAACCTTGATTCCCTCTCCTCGAGCGACACTCGCCACCGGGCTGGCCCGTTTGCCGCGAGCAGTATTTCGGCCCAGTGCTCGATTGATGGGACACCGACCAGTGACGGCCCGGCTGATCAGGTTTCCTCCCACAGGCAAGAGGATAGGCCGAAGCCGTTTCCGCCTCAGTGCCATTGCGATCAAAGCCGCCCCCGCGACACCCGAGACCAGGCGCTCGGTCTTGCCCACGTTGATTTGGTTCTCATCCGACTCGCGCCGGCGCAGGTTCTCCCAACGGTCGTCGGAGAGAACCCCGTTATACGTTGATGCCATAGTAATCCTTTAGTCCGGCGTCGCGCCGGCTGAAGTGATAGTTCTGTCGCCGCTCCGCGTGGCGACCTGATTGTATTGCCGAGCCGCACGATCTCCCAAACGGCTCAACCAGGACGGGGAAAGCCAGGACTCACTCTCGGCTCCCGTGCGCCGGCCGCTAGGACGGCGTCCCGGCTCCGGTAGCAGGCGGTCGACCAGACCGAGGGTATCGGAGGTCAACCCTGGCGCCACGGCATTCAGCACGGCAGCCACTCGTGCCGGGACCGGGAACAGGACCTCGGCATCCCCCCGCCGACAGGCGTTCACGATACGTCGTGCCGCGCGCTCCGCGCTGATCGACAACCCGGGCAGCGCATCGCTGATGCTGAACCAGGCGTACTCCGATCGATGACGGCCGCGGAAGATGGCGTTTCGGGGGCTGCCGGTGCGCATCAGCCCGGGACATACGGTCACCACTTTGATCCCCTCACTGGCCACTTCGGCCCGAAGTCCCTGAGAAAATCCGACCGCGGCGAATTTGCTGGCGCTGTAGGGAAGAAGGTGGGGAATCCCCAGCTTTCCGCCGATCGAGGTGATGTTGACGATTCGGCCGGATTTGCGCTCACGCATCTGGGGCAGGACCGCCAGCGTAGGGTACAGCATTCCCCAGAAATTGGTGGCCATGGCCTCTTCATAGTCGGCCAGTGACATCGTCTCGGCCGGTCCGACCTCGATCACTCCAGCATTGTTGATGAGCACATCCACCGGTCCCAACGTCGCCCGCACCTGCTTCACCAGCGATTCGACCTCTTGAGGCTGGGTTACGTCACAGGGAACAGCGAGCACCGCCTCCCCTATTTTTCTGAGACCTGTCGCGGCCCGTTCGAGCGAGGCAGGGTCGCGGCCGCAGATCGCGACCTGCGCACCCTGGACCATCATCTCGCGGGCCAGCGCCAGGCCCAAACCGCGCGAGCCACCAGTGATGAGCACCGTTTTTCCCTCGAGCGCATAGGCGCCGAGGCGCAGGTTTCGGACGGCCCACATCGCGCCGAGACCCGCCGCGAGCATAAGGCGGGTTCGGTCGGACTTTCTTCTGAATCGTCCGGGCGGATTCACCGATGGACGCCCCGGATTGACCCTCCGATCCGCGGAGAGCCTAGACATCATCGGTCCGGGGCTTGGTGCTCTCCTCATCCGCGACGCATTCTCCCCGGGTGGCCTGCTCCCGCACCGCGCGCTGGTGCTGCTGATCGTCGAGCTCGGCGCTCAGGCCATCCCGGTGCTCGGGATCGGCGACCTCCTGCTTGAGGCTGCCGAAATGTTCGCCCATCCGGTCCTCGTCCCTGGGCTCGTCAAAGTCCAACGGACTGGGCGTTTCAGGATTGCCCGCCTCCGCTTCCAGGGCGAATTGCCGCCGCTCGTCCTCCGACATGGTCGCGTATTCACGACCGAGATTCTTTGCCATGACTCTCACTCCTATGGGTGGCCTCGAGCAGCTCCTTCATCCGACCGAGGTCTTGATTGAGTTTGGCCCGCGGATCCGAGCCGAGCAGCTCGGCGACTGCCTGCCCGGCACCACCTGCCGGAGGGTGATAGCACAAGCGGAGATCGACCCGGGTGCCGGCTCCTACCGGGACAAAGCGGATCATGCCCGCATTCTCCAGCATCGACCCAGGCTCGCTCCGCCAGGCGATGGCCTGGTTGGGGTCCTGCTGCGTCAAAACTGCCTGCCATTCGATTGGTAGCCCGCCTGGCCCGCTGACCCGCCAACGGGACCGACCCCCGCCGAGATCTTGGACTTCTCGCACGTGCGACATGAAAAGCGGGAAGTTCTCGTAATTGCTCCAGAAGGCGTACACTTGCTCCACCGGGGCGGCGATGTGGAGCGTTTTCTGAATGTCGACCGCGCGGCGGCGATCTCCGCGGGGAAGGAGCCCGGCGATGCCGGGACGGCTCCCAGCCGTACCGACCATCAGCCCTGCTCCCAAGGTCCGAAGCAATCCTCCAAAAGCCCCTCGACGGGTGATTCCATACAGCGCCACTAGCCCGCCCAGAACCTTGAGGACCGGATCCGAGCCGGATCCCGACTGGGAAGGGGCGCGCGTCAATGTGGCCCCACCGAGTCCTTCAATATCTCCGATTCTCGCCCCGTAGTGCCCCAACTCCAGTGATGGATCGAGCAGGTCTGCGTTCGAGTTGGGGAATCCATTCCCCAGCAACCGCTCCAAGCTACGGGATACTCGTTCCCGGCGAACGGTTCCTCGCTCCGGATCGAGGAAGTACATCAATCCGGCGCCCAGCGTCAGGCCGCGAAAGAACGATGTGGCGGAGCCCATGCTTGTCTCCCTGCTATATTGTTCAAACTGCCGCGTCGCGATGCAGCTTCCTGTGACGCGACTCACACCAATTTGGCGGCACCCGACCCCGAAATATCACCCGAGTCGGGCCAAATTGACCGCGCCTAAGGCAGGTTCGTGCTTTGAGTTTTGACCAGGCACGGGCACAGGCTCGGCTAAAGGAGCAGCAGGTTGCTTCAGACAAGGAAGGTCAGCATAGGCCGATAGCCGATCACTAATCGCCGGGCCGGTGTTCCACTCTACGCAAGAGCGTTTCATGCAGCAGCTGAGCTACGCCATCGTCGCTTTTTCCCATCTCCGCTGGAACTTCGTTTATCAGCGCCCCCAACACCTGCTGTCACGCCTAGCCGCAAACCGGCCGGTCTTCTTTGTCGAAGAGCCGGAGTTCGCTCCCGACGGCCCGGCGCGGTGGGACCGAAGCAGCCCGCACCCGAACGTGACGGTGCTCCGGCCACGTACCCCGGTGAAGGCGCCGGGTTTCCATGCTGATCAGATTGCAGCGCTGGCGCCCCTCATGGAAGAGCTGAAAGCGGAACTGGAACCGGACAATCTTCTGGCCTGGCTGTATACACCCATGGCACTCCCGCTCGCTCGCCAGCTCGATCCTACGGTCATCGTCTACGACTGCATGGACGAGCTGTCGTTGTTCCTGGGCGCGCCACCAGAGCTGCTCGGCCTGGAGGACCAATTGCTGGCCAGCGCGGATGTGATGTTTACCGGCGGACCCAGCCTCTTCCGGGCGAAGCAGGCTCGTCATCGCAACGTGCACTGTTTCCCCAGCAGCGTGGACGCCAACCACTTCAGCGCTGCACGGCGAGACCATCCAGAACGTTTAATGGAGGCAGAAGACCAGGCGGCAATTCCCCGACCCCGATTCGGCTTCTACGGGGTGATCGACGAGCGCCTCGACCTTGCGCTGATCGAGGAGCTGGCTTCGGCGCGGCCCGGCTGGCATATCGTACTGGTGGGTCCGGTGGTCAAAATCCACCCCGATACCCTGCCCCGTCGGCCCAACATTCATTACATAGACCAGCGCCCATACGAGCAATTACCTCGATATCTCACGGGCTGGGATGTCTGCCTGCTCCCATTTGCCCAGAACGACTCCACCCGCTTCATCAGCCCGACCAAGACGCTGGAATACATGGCCGCGGAGCTCCCTATCGTGAGCACGCCAATTACCGACGTCGCGGAGCCCTATGGAGACGTCGTCTACTTGGGCTCCACTCCGGCCGAATTCATGGCCGCCTGTGAGGCGGCGCTGGCCTCGTCGACGGAGGAGCGTAACCGACGGGCAGCGCTCATGCGAAAAGTGCTCTCAGGGACCTCATGGGACGTGACCGTCTCCGCCATGGAGGAGCTGGCGGCAGAAGCGATGACCAAGAATGCCGATGTTCGGGTCTCAGCCTGACGGGGCCCCGCAATCAATCGGAGCTCGAACGAGCTCGATGCAATTGAAAGGATGCAAGGCGTACGCATGCCACTCAAGCAATTGGACTCGTCCTCGAATGACGCACCCGTAGTCGTAATCGGCGCCGGCCCAACTGGCTTGAGCGCCGCATATCACCTGGGCCACGAGGCCCTCCTGCTGGAGCAGGCTGACCGCGTCGGCGGTTGGTGTCGGTCCATCGAAGACCACGGATTCACCTTCGATATGGCCGGCCACATCATGTTTTCCAACGACCCCTATGTACACGAGATGTATCAGTTCCTGCTGGGCGACAACGTCCATTGGCAGGACCGGGAGGCCTGGATCTTCAGTAAGGGCGTGCACACCCGTTATCCCTTTCAGGGCGCGCTGTATGGATTGCCGTCGGGAGTCATCAAGGACTGCATCGTCGGCGCGATCGAGGCGAGATTCGGAAGTCTGAAGGCGAAGAAACCCGCAGCGGATATCGGGGCCAATAGCGACTACACCGGTCCCGAGCGGCGCGGCATGTTTGAGCCACTCATGAAGGCCAACGGTGGCACGCGGGGTCGGACCTATCGGGGTACGGAACGCCGGGCCAATCCGATTCCCAAGGGAGAGCCGCGCAACTTCGAGGAGTTCATCTACAAAGTCTGGGGCGAAGGCATCGCTAAGCATTTTGCCATTCCCTACAACCAGAAACTCTGGGCCGTGCCCCTCTCGGAGATGGAGACCTCCTGGCTGGGAGGCCGGGTGCCGCTGCCGAATCTCGAAGAAATGATCGAGGGCGCCCTGTCGCCCTCCTCCAAGCCGATGGGTCCAAACGCACGATTCGGATACCCTCTTCGCGGTGGATTCCAGGCGTTGATGAATGGCTTCCTTCCCCATCTTGCGGGGGAGCTCCGGCTCAACACCCGGGTGACCGAGGTGGCACCGTCAGAGCACAGCCTTACGCTCTCGGACGGCACGAAACTCTCCTACGAGTACCTGATCAGCACCATGCCGCTCCCCGGCCTCATTCACGTGATGGGCGCGAAGGCCCCCTCCGATGTGAGACAAGCTGCCGAACGTCTTCGTCACGTATCGGTCCGTTGCGTGAACTTGGGGATCGGCCGAGAGCATCTGACCGACATGCACTGGATCTATTACCCGGAGGACACCGTCTTCCATCGCATCTTCGTCCAGGGCAATGCCAGTCCCTTCTGCAACCCTCCGGGCGGCTTTGGTATTACCTGTGAGATCACCTACTCCCCAGCCAAGCCGCTTCCCTGTGACGGCGAGGCCTTGATCCGGCGATGCATCGATGACTGCCGGCGGATTGGCTTCTTCCGAGACGAGGACCCGATCTGGGCCGCGAATCAGGTGGACATGCCCATCGCGTATGTGGTCTACGATCATGAGCGGGCCAAGAACGTCAATCTCATTCGCCAGTGGCTCTCCACTCAGGATATCGTGCTGGCAGGTCGCTATGCGGAGTGGGAGTACTACAATTCGGATCACGCCTTCGTGGCGGGAAAGAAGGCGGCGGAGCAAGTTGCCGAGCTGCGTCAGCATCAGGTCGGTGGATCGGCCACGTCGAATGCGATCTCGCTGACGGTGACTTGATGGTGAGAGGTGAGGGTAAGCGGTGAACGGGGATATCTCCCTCTCACGGCTTACCCTCACCTCTTACCTTAAATCCATGCCTGATATCCTGCGACGGCGCCCGGAAGACTTTCTATGGGCCACTGGGATCGAGGACACCTTTGTGCCTCAGACCCGGCCCGGTCATCGGGCGCTCGACGAATACCAGCTGATTGGTCACTACGAGCATTGGCGCGAGGATCTCGCGTTGGTGCGCGATCTCGGACTCAAGATGGTCCGCTGGGGGGTTCCCTGGTATCGGGTCGAGCCCTTTCAGCCGGGCGAGTTCGACTGGCGCTGGACCGATCAGGTCATCCCCTACATGGTCCAGGAGCTGGGGGTGACCCCGATCGTCGATCTGATGCACTACGGCTGTCCCTTCTGGCTCAGGAGGGAGTTTGCCAGCGCGGAATAGCCGCCGGCGGTGGCAGCCTACGCGAGAGCCTTTGCCCAGCGCTACCGGGAGCTGGTGCAGTGGTACACCCCCCTCAATGAGCCGATCGTCACGGCACTCTACTGCGGACAACGCGGGCTCTGGCCTCCCTACCTCCGAAGCGAAACGGGGTACGTGCACATCCTGCTGCAGGCCGTGGAAGGGATCATCGAGACCAGTGGGGCACTGCTGACGGTAAATCCCGATGCCATACTGGTCCATGTGGAGGCAACTGGTCTGAGCCGCACTGCGCGAGAAGATCTCCACGCCGTAGCTCAGGAGGAGCAATCGCGCACGTTCCTGGCCTATGATCTCCTCACCGGTCGGGTGACCCCCAAGCACCAGCTGTTTACCTGGCTGGTGCGCAACGGGGCTTCTCCCGACCGGCTGGCCGCCATTGCCTCCCGTCCCGTGCCGTTCAGCCTCATGGGGCTCAACTTTTATCCCCAGTGGTCCACCATGCAGCTCTACATCGACCGGAAAGGTCGTCTGGCATATCAGCCGGTGGAGCAGGACGGCGCCGGGTTCAGCACTCTGATCGAAGAATACTATCGGCGCTACGGACTCCCCATCATGGTGACCGAGACCAGCGCCAAGGGAGACGAGTCGATCCGGGCCCGCTGGCTCGAGGCCTCGGTCGCCGCCATTCGGGTGCTCCGAAGCCGCGGCATTCCCGTCCTGGGATATACCTGGTTTCCCCTGTTTACCATGATCGACTGGAAGTACCGGTTTGGCCGCGGGCCGGTGCACGAGTATCGGCTGGATCTAGGACTCTACACTCTGGATGGGGCGGAGCGCTGGCGGGCCACCCCGCTGGTGGAACAGTTCCGCAGCTATGTCACCGACGCGGAGGCCGCGGTGGGCAACATCGGCGTGCCGGAACCGTCGATCGCTCAAAGCTCATGACCGATCATCCCCATTTTCCGACTCCTGACGCCCGCCGGCCCGACCACTCCCACCTGTTCCGGTCTTTCTGGATGGCGGGTTTCGAGTCGGCTTGCCACATCAACTCCCAGGGGCACCGGCTCGATCTGATCGCTGCGACCCAGCATGATCAGTTGATTGAAGAGGACTACCTTCGGCTCCGCGATATGGACATTCGAACCGCGCGCGAAGGGATGCGCTGGCACCTGATCGACCGCGGGCGGCGGATGGATTTCTCCTCGGTGTTGCCGATGGTGGAGGCTGCCGAGCGTCTCGGCGTCCAGGTCCTGTGGAACCTGTGCCACTACGGCTGGCCGGACGATGTCAACCTGTTTACCTCGGGCTTTGTGGAGCGCTTCGCCCGCTACTGCGGCGCCGTAGCCCGCTTCATCTCCGATCGCAGCGACACCGTTCCGTTCTACGTGCCCATCAACGAGATCTCCTATCTGGCGTGGGCCACCGGTGAGAAGGGGTACATGTTCCCGTATGCACGGGGCCGGGGGCACGAGATCAAGCAGCAACTCGTGCGCGCGAGCATCGCTGGGATTGAAGCCATCTGGGAAGTCGATCCACGGGCCCGAATCATCCACGTCGATCCTTTGATCCACGTCATCCCCCCCAGGGGACACCCGGAATTGGCCCGGGCCGCAGCCGACCAGCGTGCCCGCCAATACGATGCCTGGGATATGCTCGCCGGTGGACTGGACCCGACCCTAGGTGGACATCCCAGGTATCTCGACATCGTCGGGGTGAACTTCTATCACTCCAATGAATGGGAGTATCCCGACGTGCGCCTGCGGTGGGAAGACGTTCCCCGCGACCCTCGCTGGATCCCCCTCCGCTATTTGCTCGCCGAGGTGTACGCCAAGTACGACCGGCCGATGATCATGTCCGAGACCAGTCACTTCGGAGCCGGACGGGGCCGCTGGATCGCTGAGGTGGCCGAGGAGGTCCACCTCGCGCGCGAGCTGGGTGTGCCGATGGAAGGGTTGTGCATCTACCCCATCATCGACCGGCCCGATTGGGAAGACGCGGAGCACTGGCACAACAGTGGCCTGTGGGACCTTCGCCGAAATGAGAGCAGTCGTCTTGAAAGGGTCTTGTGTGAGGATTACGCCGGGGCGCTTCGGCGGGCGATGGAAGAGGGGAGCGGTGAGAGGTAAGCGCTAAGCGGTCATTGCCCCCGGCCGCCTGGCATTCACCGCTTACCGCTTCCCTCGTACCGTTTCGGTCGCGGGGGTGCTGGGTGGGGTCCAATGGGCCGGCGCCGAAATGGTCGAGCCCGCCAACCGGGCCAGCATGTCATGCATCATGATCGTCGCGACCGGGTGGGTGCCGAGGTGATCCCGTAAGCGGTAGGTACAAATCATCAGCCGACCTCGGTCAATCGGACGCTCCGCCACCAGCGCCACGATGTGGTGAGCCCACCCCACGAACAGTCCCGAGTGCACGTTGGCCGCAAAGTCTCGCGGGCTGAGCCCCACGATCACCGTCTCCGGCGTAAGATCCGCGAAAGCGAAGTCCACCGTGCCCCCGCTGGGGATGCCACCGAAGATCTTGTCCTGCCGGATCCAGCTCATGCTGCTGGCCCAATCGCCCTGCCAGCTTCGGCCCTGCCGCTGCGCGATGCTGATCGGACCGAGGTGAGCTTGCTGTGATTCGGGTGACTCGGCCAACCAGAGCACTTTGCCACCGTTCTGGGCGTACCAGCGGAGATCATCGGTCATCGTCTCCACCACGACCAGATCGGCCGCAGCGAGGTCGCCAGTCAGCTCGTAGCCCATTGCGGTGAGCCGCGCCGCCAGGCGGGGGAGGCCAGGGGCCGCGAGCCGGAGCGGGCGGCCGGCGGTCTCCAGCCGAGGAAAGAAATAGAGTTCGTGGTGGTTCCGGGTCACCAGCTCCCCCGCGGCATTCAGCAGCCGCAGCTCCAGCCGCGTCCGCACCGCCTGCTCCACCCGGGGGACATCGAAAACTACCGTTCCGAGGCTGGTCAGCTGAGCCCGCTCCGCCGCGACGTTTTCGAAGACTCCGTGAATCTCCGGCCAGAGATCGAGCTGCCACTCCAGCCGGGAGCCGCGGAGATCGCTGGACGAGAAGTGCGAAAGCGCGAGCTTCACCTCGCACCGCTCTCCCTCCCAGAAAGCGATTCGCTCCCAATCGGTCGGGACGATGGCATCGGGACAGTTCACCTGCCCGATTACGTCGTAGTAGGTCTTTGGGTTCCGGCACATGTCGAGCAGCCCGTTGCTCTCCCAGTGCACGTCGGTGAATTCCGTGATGACATAGCCGACGATGCTCGGATGGCGGCGCATCTGCTCGATCTGATACTTGAGTGCGGTGAACTGCATCCGCTGGCTAGCCGCTGACAGATCCGCAAGAGTCGGAAAGACCTTGTCCAGATGAAACGCCTTGAAGCGTTGCTCCAGGCCATGGGGATACACCACTCCGTCGCCCCATTCGATGCCGGTCTCGAACCACCAGGGCTCACCGCCGTAACACTCCTTGAGCTTGGTGATATCCGGCAGCCCCCAATTGCCGAACTCGGAGACCACCATCGGCTCGCTGCCTCGCCGCCGCACCTCGGGCGCCTGCTGCCGGGGTAGCGGATTCCAGGGATCGTTGATGTACTGGCGCCACGACTCGATGCTCTCGTAAACATGCGCGAAGGTCCACGGTGGCCGGCTGGCGAAGGTCTGGACCCAGTCCTTCCATTTGCGATAGTGGTCCGGCATCGCGTAGTAGTTGTGGAAGTCCTCGATGTCGGTCACGACATGAAAGTTGGTGAAGCAGGGCGAGTTTCCCACCACCAGGCGGTGCGGATCGAGCTCCTTGAGCTGAGTGTACATGTCGGCCAGCCAGGCCCGGTGGCCGGCATTCACCGCCAGGTCCACGCCCCAGT
The DNA here is from genome assembly GCA_035695405.1 of Gemmatimonadales bacterium. Lineage (GTDB taxonomy): Bacteria > Gemmatimonadota > Gemmatimonadetes > Gemmatimonadales > GWC2-71-9 > CAVVWJ01. Next base: position 7,187 of record DASSED010000270.1, on the reverse strand, counting down.
TCTCGTTCACGATGGTCCAGATGACGATCGAGGGATGGTTCCAATCCCGCTCCACCATGCCAACCATCGTCTCTTTAGCCCGTCGCTTGGCGGACTCGGTGAGCTCCTGCCAGTTGGGAAGCTCGGTCCAAATCAGGAGGCCGGCGCGATCAGCCGCATCGTAGTAACGCGGATCAGTGACCTTGATGTGGGTGCGAAGCAGGTTGAGGCCCATATGCTTCGCGCGGGCAAATTGCTCATCCAGCTCGGCGTCGGAGAACGGAGTGTAGACCAGATCGGGATAGTAGTCCTGGTCCAACGCGCCGCGCACATAGAGCACCCGTCCGTTGAGCAGGAGGTGGCCGGAGGGCGAGGTGCCGATCGTGCGCATGCCGAATACGGCAGAGAACTGGTCCAGCGGGTTCGCCCGATCGTCGCTCCCGTCGAGCAAAGTGGCCTGGATCTGGTAGAGGTTGGGGTCGGTCGTGTCCCACAGCATCGGCTCGGATACCGGGATGGTCAGCTCGAGCTGATCGGTGCCAGCGGGAAAAACAAAGCGGTGCCGCCGGATCTGGCCCTTGGGATCGGTGACGTTGAGCCAGAGACCCCGAGGCCGCTCAGTCGCCCGGTTGAGCACCGTAAGGACCCGGGCTTGCTCACCCGGCACATCGGGCGTCACGCGCAGACGGTTGATGTGGGTCGCCGGCCGGCGCTCGAGGTAGACGCTCTGCCAAATTCCGCCTATGGGTCCATACCAACTCTGTTTTCCGTGGGGGATTTCGGCGAATGGGAACTCGGGGAGGAAGTCGGCATCGTTGCCGGGATCGATCACCCGCACGACCAGGTCATTCGGGACGTCCCAGCGGAGATGCTGAGTCACATCGAGTTCAAAGGGGAGATAACCGCCCTCGTGCTCCCCGACCGGCTTCCCGTTGAGCCAGACAGTGGTGAAGTAATCGACGGCACCGAAGTGGAGGATGTAAATGGGTGGACTGTCGGGTGGGCCGGCGGACGCTCGGCCGTCCCGCAGCACCAAGCTCCGCCGATACCACGCCACTCCACTGTAGTCTCTTAGATCATCGAACTGCGCCTGCCATGGGCCCGGCACACGAATGGGCCGCGACTCATCATCGGGGAGATTTTCCGGGCTCAGCGTTTGCTTGGGATCGGGAAAGAACTGCCACTCGCCGTCAAGGTCGAGTTTCTGACGATTCACGACTTGCTCCATCAGACATGTAACACAGAATTCATGGATCGTGTAAGAACGGTGAGCCCGGCGGGTTTTGCAAGGATTAGCGCACCACCACCCCGCGTATCGCCCGGCGGCGCTCCAGCCAGCTTCCCGCCAATGACCCGATGATGCCAGCGGCGGTGGCTGTCGCGGTCACGACCGCGATACCGTAGGCGAAAACTCCCGGCTCGGTGATAGTCTGGTCGACCGGTCCGGGGCCGATCAACCAGGCGGTGAGCGGCCCCAACGTCCCATCCAGGAAACCGACCGTGATCGCGGCGGCGAGACCCCATGCGAAGTTGGTGCGCCAGGCGCCGAGTGCCCCGGCGGCGAGATAAACCAGCAGAGAGACCGCACTGAGTTGAGAGTAGGGAAACCCGAGTGGCTTCCCGGCGAGTGCACCAACGATGTCCAGGGATAGCAACACCCCGGCGGCGGCCAGGATGATCGGCAGCACCCGTCTCACGGACTGGATCTCGTCATCGACCTGATCTCCGGGACCAGCAGGCGGACAGCGTTATGTTGCGGTTTCACTAAAGTGCATAAGACGCGTCAGTTGATCAAGGCAGTTTGATCACTTAACCAGGGTGCTGTCATGGTGCTCACGTTTCTCGCTGTCGGCTTAGTCGCTGGCGTACTCTCGGGTCTGTTTGGCATCGGGGGCGGTATCATGATCATCCCGTCGCTGATCTTCCTGGCAAAGTTCCCCACCAAGCTCGCCATCGGCACGTCGTTGGGCGCCATGCTGCTCCCGGTAGGTCTCCTAGGTGCCTTCACCTATTATCAGGACGGGAATCTCAATCCGAAGGGGTCGTTGCTGATCGGGTTGGGCTTGTTTCTCGGCGTCTATGTGGGGGCTCGGTTGGCTCAGCAGCTCTCGGGGGTCACGCTGCAGCGAATGTTCGCCGTATTGCTCCTGGTGGTCGCGGTCCGCCTCTGGATCGAGGCCGGAAAGGTTGGACCATGACCGGATCTGAAGCCCGGTCAGCCGAGATGAGGCTGACCTCGGCGGCGTTCGAGCACGGTGCCGGGATCCCGCCAATTCATACCTGTGACGGAGACAACACCTCTCCTCCGCTGGCATGGAGCGGTGCTCCGGGTCCGGCGCGGAGCTACGCCTTGGTCTGCGACGATCCTGATGCCCCCCGAGGCACGTTTGTGCATTGGCTCCTGTACAATATTCCAGGCGACGCGGTGGAGCTGCAGCCGTCGGTTCCGGCCCAACCCGAGCTGCCCTCCGGGGCGCGGCAGGGCCGCAACTCCGGGGGCAAGGCTGCCTACATGGGTCCGTGCCCTCCTCCGGGAAATCCCCATCGCTACTTCTTTCGGCTCTTTGCATTGGACATCTCTCTCAACCTGCCGCCGGGCGCTACGAAAGAGCAGTTGGAACAGGCGATGGATCAGCACATCCTCGCGCAGGGAACGTTGATGGGGAGGTATCAGCGGGAAGCGGGGACGCGGGAAGGCGGGTAAGCCGGAAGCGCGGGAAGCCGGGGAGCGCGGGAGCGGTTGAGTATGCCTACGCGTGTTGAGGCCACTTCCTCGTTCTGAACTCCTGCTTCCTTGCTTCCCTGCTTTCCGCTTTCTCGCTTCCCCGCCTTACTTTTCATCGATGTCCCTCCTCACTCTCACCCCCCAGGGCCTCTACTGCGAGCAGGGTGGCTTCTTCGTGGATCCCTGGGAGCCCGTGGACCGCGCCGTGATCACCCATGCCCATGGCGACCACGCCACCTGGGGCTCACGGGCTTACCTGACATCGACCGAGGGCGCCGGGGTGCTCCGTATTCGCATGGAGCCGGGGGCCATCATCAGAGGAGCGAGCTACGGCGAGCGGATTGACCTCAACGGCACCATCGTTTCCTTGCATCCTGCAGGTCACATCCTCGGCTCCGCCCAGGTCCGGATCGAGCATCGGGGAGAGGTGTGGGTGGTCTCGGGCGACTACAAGACCGATCCCGATCCCACCTGCACCCCGTTCGAGCCGGTTCGGTGCCACACGTTCGTCACCGAATCGACCTTCGGCCTTCCGATTTATCGCTGGCCGTCCCAAAGCGAGGTTTTCGACGACATCAATAGCTGGTGGCGGGCCAACGCGGCAATCGGCAAGACCAGCCTGCTGCTCGGCTATACCCTGGGGAAGGCCCAACGGCTTCTGGCCGGACTCGATCCGGCCATTGGGCCGATCCTCACCCATGGCGCGGTCGAGCGGATGATCGAGGCCTATCGCGCCGCCGGTGTGTCCCTGCCTCGCACCCGTTACGCCGGAACTGCCGCCAACCGAACCGACTCCACCGGCGCCATTGTCGTTGCCCCGCCGCATGCCATCGGCTCGCTCTGGGCTCGGCGTTTCGGTGCTCACTCCACCGGCTTCGCGTCCGGCTGGATGCTGGTCCGCGGCGCCCGCCGGAGGCAGTCGCTCGACCGAGGGTTCCCCCTCTCGGATCACGTGGATTGGCCCAGCCTCCTCACTGCGGTGGACGCCACCCAAGCCGGCCAGGTATGGGTGACCCACGGCTTCACTGCCCCGGTGGTGCGCTGGCTCCGCGACAAGGGGGTCGATGCGCAAGCGATCCAGACCCGCTTCGAAGGAGAGAAGGACGACGAAGTGGCTGAAGCTCCCGAGCCCGTTCATGAATCCTCTGCCCCGCTGCCCAGCGGTTCCACTGCCTCATTGCCGTGAAGTCGTTCGCCCGTTTGTACACCGCTCTCGACGAGACCACCGCCACCAACGAGAAGGTCGTCGGCCTGGTGGAGTACTTCCGGAGTGCGGCCCCGGCGGACGCCGCCTGGGCCGTCCACTTCCTCAGCGGCCGCCGCCCCAAGCGTCTGGTGTCCGCCCGAAATCTCCGCGCCTGGGCCAGAGATGAGTCGGGCATTCCCGAGTGGCTGTTCGAGGAGTGCTACCACCAGGTGGGTGACCTGGCAGAGACTATCACGCTGCTCCTACCTGATCCCGGACCATCGAGTGATCTGCCTCTAACTCAGTGGATCGAGCAGCGCCTGCTTCGGCTCAGGGGAGAAGACGAAGACGTTCAGCGTGAGGTGATGATCCAGGCCTGGCACGATCTGGATCGACGGGAACGCTTCCTCTGGAACAAGCTGATCACTGGAGGCTTCCGGGTGGGAGCGTCCCAACGGCTGGTGATCAGGGCTTTATCGGAGGTAAGCGGCGTCAAGGAAGGGGTGATCGCCCACCGACTCATGGGCAGCTGGGATCCAACGCCGGAATTCTTCGAGCGGCTGGTTGCCCCTAACACCCGGGATGCCGACGTGAGCCGGCCCTACCCTTTCTTCCTGGCGCATCCATTGGAAGGCGAACCAGATTCGTTGGGCGTCACCAGCGATTGGCTCGTCGAGTGGAAGTGGGATGGCATCCGGGCCCAGCTGATCCGCCGCGGTGGTCGGACTTTTCTCTGGTCTCGCGGTGAGGAGCTGCTCTCCGGACGTTTCCCCGAGCTGGAGGCCATCGGGACCCTCCTCCCCGAGGGGACCGCCATTGACGGAGAGCTGTTACCATGGTCCGACGGCCGACCTCTTCCTTTCTCTCAACTCCAGCGGCGAATCGGGCGCAAGAACCTCGACCAAAAGATGCTGGGCCAAGTGCCGGTGGTGCTCGTGGCCTACGACCTCCTGGAGCATTCGGGCACCGACATCCGGCAGTTGCCCCTGGTGGAGCGCCGCCATCGGCTCGAAACCCTGCTGCAATGGCTCCCCCGAGATCGCATCGTGTTGTCACCGGTCATCCCCCTGTCGGACTGGGTATCGGCCAGTGACGCCCGTCGCGGCGCCCGGGACGTTGGAGCCGAGGGCCTGATGCTCAAGCGGCTCAGCAGTGAGTACGGGGTGGGACGCCGGCGGGGAGACTGGTGGAAGTGGAAGGTCACTCCGTTCGCCATGGATGCGGTCCTGATCTACGCCCAGCCGGGAAGCGGGAAGCGCGCCGGCCTCTTCACCGACTACACCTTCGGTATTTGGGAAGGGGATCATCTCGTGCCGGTAGCCAAGGCATACTCCGGCCTCACTGACGAAGAGATTCGGAAGGTGGACCAATTCGTTCGTCGAAACACGCTGGAGAAGTTCGGTCCGGTCCGCACGGTCAAGCCGGAGCTGGTCTTCGAGCTCCACTTCGAAGGGATTCAATCCTCGAGCCGGCACAAGAGCGGGATTGCGGTGCGCTTTCCCCGGATGGCCCGATGGAGAACCGACAAGAAGGCAGAAGAGGCGGATACGATCGAGATGGTTCGCGGGTTATTGAAGACGGTAAGCGGTGAGCGGTAAGCAGGCCAAGACAATACGGCGTCTCAAGAACCTTCGCATATTGAGCATGAAGAATATCCCGAAGTTCTCAGGGTGTCCCCCGGTACCTGGGAACATCCCGCTCACTGCTTACCGCCCACCGCTGCCCACCTAAATGCCCTGCTATATCTGCACCACCTGTGGCGTTCAATACGCGGACACGGTCCTGCCACCGGAGCACTGTCGCATCTGCGAGGATGAGCGGCAGTACATCGGCTGGGCCGGCCAGCGCTGGACCACGCTCACCGAGCTCCAGCGCACCCACAAGAACCAGCTCGATGTCGAGGGACCCGAGCTCATCAGCATCGCCAGCGAACCCAAATTCGCCATCGGACAGCGAGCCTTGCATGTCAGGGCCGGCGGGAAGAACGTGTTGTGGGATTGCATCAGCTTGACTGATGACCGCAGTGTTGCCGCGGTGCAAGCACTTGGCGGCGTTTCTGCGATCGCTATCTCTCACCCTCACTTCTACTCTTCCCTGGTGGAGTGGGGCCACGCCCTGGGCGGCGTGCCGGTGTACCTCCATGCGGACGATCGTGAGTGGGTCATGCGTCCCTATGATGCGATCGTCTTTTGGGAGGGCCAGACGTGTGAGCTTGCGCCGGGTCTCACCCTGATCCATTGCGGGGGACATTTCCCCGGGGCGTCCGTGCTGCACTGGGCGGGGGGATCCGGGGGAAAGGGTGCGCTCCTTACCGGTGACGTCATTCAGGTGGGCGAAGACCGAAAGTCACTGAGCTTCATGTACAGCTTCCCCAACTTTATCCCGCTTAATGCAGTCACCGTGCGACGCATCGTCGCCGCAGTCGAGCCGTATCCCTTCGATGCCATTTACGGCGGCTGGTTCGGCCGCAACGTGATCTCGGGGGCCAAGGATGGGCTGCGCCGCTCCGCCGAGCGGTACATCCGAGCGATAGAGTGAACGACAAACCCCGGCACCGTGGCTCGGCACTGGCGGTTGATCTCCGGCGCGCCCGTCGGGCTCAGCAGCCTCAGGAGCGTGCGGCATACCCGCCACCCGCGCCGAGTGCGCCGCGCGGGCCGACGATCCTCTGTGGCCGTCGCGAGCCGATCGACTGTGTCCGCGAGTGGTTCACCAGTGAAGGATGGAAGCCCTTCCACTTCCAGGAGGAGGTCTGGCATTCGTATCTCGCGGGTGAGAGTGGTCTGATCCACGCGGCCACTGGTACTGGAAAGACGTATGCGGCCTGGATGGGCCCGGTGCTGGAGTGGCTCACTGACTATCCCCTGTCCTCCGGTCTCCGCTCGCGAGCCGGTGCCCGCCCTGCTACGCCGCCGCTTCGCGTCCTCTGGATTACTCCTCTTCGAGCGCTCGCAGCTGATACCGAGGCGGCGCTCAGGGCACCCGTAGAGGATCTCGGCCTCCCATGGTCCGTCGAATCTCGCACCGGCGATACTCCCGCCAGAATTCGAAACCGCCAGCGAGCCCGGCTCCCGACTGCACTGGTCACGACGCCCGAAAGCCTCTCACTTCTTCTCACTCGCGATGACGCCGCCACTGTGTTCGAGCATCTCGAGCTGGTGGTCGTGGACGAGTGGCACGAGCTCATGTCCTCGAAGCGGGGAGTGCAGGTCGAGCTCAACCTGGCCCGCCTCCGTCGCTGGCGACCATCGCTTCGCATCTGGGGACTCTCCGCGACCCTGGGCAATCTCGAAATCG